>CALZIZ010000079.1 GCA_945787465.1 uncultured Desulfuromonadales bacterium | reverse complement strand
AACACTGCTCCAGCTGCTGGATCGACTTGCGGATCCTCTCCTCTACGTCCTGGTCCCTTTCGGCGGCAAGGGCTTTTTTGAGCGAAGCCATGGAACGCTTCCGGTCCTCGCACCCAACCATCCCCAAAGCCCAGGCCCCCAGGGAACGCAATTGCTCCTGGTCACTCTGCAATCCGTTGAGCAGGCAGTCAAAGTGGCCGGCACTGGCTCTTTTGAGCCGGATCAGGGCATAGGCCGCCGCCAGGCGGACCGAGGCTTCGAAGTCTTCACCCATGCGGGTCAATAGTCCAACAACCTCATCGCTGCCCCCGCCGACCCGGGCCAGGGCCAGGGCCAGGTATTTGCGCACTTCGGGATGATGATCGCGGGACAATGGGATCAGGTGCGGCAGCATTTCGGCCTGCCCCTGACCATTGCCGGCAATGGCATCGAGAGCCCTGATGCGCAACTCGGTGTCGGTATCACCCAAGGCGACGACCAAGGCTCCACGGGCCGAGCTGATTTTCGGATCGATGCGCTGCAGCATGGCCAGGTAATGCTCCCGAAGGGGATCGGCTGGATGGTCACTCAGTTGGGCCAGTTTGATCATGGCCGCGCGGGCATTCTCTCCCCAGTGTCCCAGGGTCTGGGCCGCATAACCGCGTACGTTGGCATCTTCGGCATCGAGAGCGGCGAGCAACTCGGGCAAGGCCATGGAGATCAACCGGGGCGACAACCGAGAGTACTTGCCGAGGGCGCCGCAGGCCATACGGGCCCAGTTGTAGCGGCCAAGCTGTAGACTCGTTGAGAGGGTCGCCACCAGGACCGGGATTGCGTGATCACCGGCGCATGCATGGCTGGATAGAGCCTCGGCGGCGAAGATCTTGCCCCAACCATCAGCCGTATAGAGCAACTGCTGCAATGCATCTGTCCATCCTGTGGCCGCTGGGCCCATATCGGTAATTTTTTCCCAGGCATCAACCCGCGCATTCCAGTCCCCCGGCTGCTGAAGAGCTTTGAGCAGAGGCCCCAGCTTGGGGTCGGCTTCAAGGCTGTTCAAGTCCTGCACCCCCCGGCCCACCAGGCCGGAAACTCGGAACCAGATGGCCGACCTTTTCGTCAATCTTTGACATGGCGGTACTCCTTCTGGGCTGAAAGTTCCGCGGTAGCCCTGGCGATTTCCCGGTCGAGCTCATCGATCAGCTCCTGCAGCAGATCTCTGCCTTGTGCTTCGGCCTCCTGCACCCGAACCATCAACCGGTAAAGTTCCTGGCGTTTCAGTTGGGTCATTTCGCTCTCAAGGTAGCGAAGCTTGAGTTTGAGGCGCTTCAAGGTTCGACTCAGCCGCCGGGACACGGCCTCGGGACTCTGGCCGACAATCGCCTCGGGACTTGATTCCCAGCTGGCCAGGATCTCTTTCATCCGGTGCAGATCCCCCTTGGAAAAAGCGTCATTGAGTTCGGCCATCAACCGGGTTCGCAGCTCTTCTGCCTCCCGGTCCTCGGCCCGATCAGGGTGTATTTTGGCAGCGATCTGCCGATAAACCTGCTTCAGCTCCGCAGTCACTGGGGGCGGCTCATCGTCCCCCACGCCCTCGGAGTCATAGTCCCTGAATTCCCTGGCGGTGCGGTCGGCATTAATCCTGGCTTGACGAGCCGCCCTGAGCAGGCCATCATCAAGGGGGGCCTGCTGCGCATGCAACTCGGCCAGGCGCGCCCGAAGCTGGTCCAGAGCCATGTACTTGGGAGCAACCCGTGCATAATAGCGGCTTTGAAAGCGGGAAAGCCGCAAGCGCACTTCTGCCATCTCCATCTCTCTTTCGGCAAGGCTGTTGGAGAATCGGGCAAGCTCGAGCCGCAGAAAACACAACTCCTCCTCACCATCCAGGGATGTGGTAATCAAGCCACCATTCTTCAAAGCTCTACTCGCCGTTATAAAAACCCCCGCCGATCCACGTTAAAAGGCTTGTTTGCCTTTTCGCCTTTTCATAAGTGTAGCATGTGGATTTAATTCCCCGATGATTCACAACAAAAATCAAATAGTCCCCCATCCTGCGAAACCTTGAGCCGGGCCAGGCTGACAGGAGAAAGCTTTTTAAGTTCAAACACTTGCAAAAAACAAAAAAAGGAGCCCCCAGGGGACTCCTTTTTTGTTTTGTATCTACCGTTCAGGGCAGAAATCATGTTTCGTAGACCAAAACCCGAACCAGGCCGATGGTTGCTCCGCTGGCATCGGTGGTCGCAGTGTCACTGACCGAAATCACCTTGGCAATGTTCTTCTCACGGATGAAATTGTTGACCCGCTGATCGAGGTCGTCAAGTTCCTGGTGGGTTTTGAACGGTTGGAGTGGTTCACCAAAGGTCTTGACTGTAACCATGATGTCCTCCCTGTTGAGTAAATTTAAACCTGGACCACCTCTTTGACTTCGGGGATTTTTTCCATCAAGGTCTTCTCAATCCCCATCTTCAAGGTCATGGTCGACATGGGGCATGAGCCGCAAGCGCCGGTCAGCCGCACCGATACCACGCCTTCTTCGGAAACATCCACCAACTCAACATCGCCGCCATCGGCCTGCAGAGCGGGACGAACCAGATTCAGAACTTCTTGGACTTTTTCTTTCATGGGAGATCCTCCTACGTTTATGTTTTTAGTATAGCCCCCGAACCCGGGGGCGCAAGAAAGCAGCCATGGGGGCTGCGCCTTTAGCAGATTATCTGGCGAAGGCCAGGGTTTCAAATCGCCATCAGAACATTGACGGCGGAACAGGCAGGTCGCTTATCCGCCGGCAGCACAACAGGTCGGGCTTGCCGACGCCCTTGCCCTGCACCAGAACCTTGAACAATTCCCCCATGCCGCCTTCGGGGAGAATCAAATTTTTCAGCGTCATCCGCAAG
Organism: uncultured Desulfuromonadales bacterium; assembly: GCA_945787465.1. GTDB lineage: Bacteria > Desulfobacterota > Desulfuromonadia > Desulfuromonadales > Trichloromonadaceae > CALZIZ01. The sequence goes on along the minus strand of CALZIZ010000079.1, from coordinate 21,940 downwards.
GCCATGGCCTTTTGCGGGTCCCGCTCTTTGGCCTGAAGCTCCATAAGGGCTTCAACAAAGCCCAGCCCCATCAGAAAACGATACTGCTCCCCGAAAAAGAGAGGTTCCAGCCCTACGGCGCTGCCGAACTGCTCAAGAGCGGTAAAATCGACATGGGCGGTAAGGTCCTGGCAGCCAATGTGCTGGTAGGGGTTTTCATTGGTGGTATGTCGATGATAGCACATCAGGGTACCGTTACGCCGAAAAGGGGCGTAGAGTTCATTGGCCGGATAGCCATAATCGATGGTAAGCACAAACCCGCGGGCCATCAGGGCCGAGACCTGACGCATCCAGTTACCGGCATGCAGATTGACCTCGGCCCGGTTACCTTCATAGGGGCCTGCGCCCAGGCGCAACAGGTGCTCTGCAATGTGCGGCGTCGACGGCTTGCGCAACTCTTCGCTCAATTCGCCGGCCTGCTCCACGACAAAGACTTCCTGAAGTTTGCCGTCGAGCTTCTCCACCAGGTGCACCGGCATGGCATCGACCAGTTCGTTGGAAAGAAAGCAGCCTTCCATGCCGGCCAGATCATCCAGGGCACACCAGTCGACACGGTCAAGGTGCCGGCTCAGGCGCTCCTTCTGGCGCTGGCGATTGTGGGGGTTGAGTTCGACCAGCCGGTAACGTAATTGCGCATAGCACTGAGGTGCCTCTTCAGCCAGGGCATCGAGAATATCCTGGCAAAGGTGGGCTTCACCGGGCCCCTGTTCGGCAACGGTGAAACTTTTTTTGCCCAGCAGCTCCCACATCTCGGCCACTTGCCGTGCCAGCAGCCGGCCGAAAAGAGAATGCACGCTGCTTGATGTATAAAAGTCTCCCGGCTTGCCGATCCGCACCCGGGGGCTCATGTAGTAACCGTATTCGGGGTGGTAGAGGCAGTGCTCCATATATTCGGCAAAGGTGATGCCACCCGCCTCACCGATCCGGCGACGGATAAACGCTTCAAGCTCAGGAGTCGACTCGCTAACTGCTGATGAACTCATAGGCCCTTGATTCCTTCTGGTCTGGATAAATAAAGGGGGGATTCTAACCTACCGTAAGGAATTATCCCCAACAGCTTGTGGATCTGCAACAGGTCGGCCGTTTCATTGACCAGCAGGGTGGGAATGCCAAGGGACAGGGGAGCCTGGAGATCGACCTGGTGCCGGTCACCAATAAACAGGAAGCTGTCGGTGGTGCCGCCGATATCCTCAAGAACCCGCTTCAGGGTCTCCAGATCAGGTTTTGGAACCCAGGCGAATTCAATGGTGTAAAGGCGCTTGAAAAGAGACTCCACCCCTAACAGGGCAAGAATTTTTTGCGCCAGAGGCAGGTTGTTGTTGGTGTAGATGTAGAGGTCAAAGTCGTCGCTGAGTGAATCCAGCAGGGCAAAGAGCACCGGATCGACCGCCAGGTGCCGCTCGGGATGCACATGAGCCCTGAAGGCCCGATGCAGATCAGGCACCTCGACACCCAGTTCCATGCAGGTGCGGGTCAGGGTCGGCTCCTCTTCAAGATCCTCAGCCAGTCGGGATCGGGCGCAGCGAATTATCGCTTCGGCTTTTTTCACCGAAACGCCCCTGGCGCTGGCGACCAGGGCATTGGCGGCCTGCTGGATTTCGTTGGCCACTGCCTGGTTGATATAGAGTGTTCCATCCAGGTCAAAGACGATGGAACGTACATAATTCAGATCGGTAAGCATAGCGCCGCGCCCTTTATCGGGCGCTCCCCTTTATCCCAGATCCTCGAGACCTGGGTTTATAGGCCGAAAACTCGGCTATAGTTTACCACTGCCCCCCCCATTGTCAAAAAATAGTGTCTGGCTTTCACAAGTAATATTGGAAACTTAAATCTCCCCCAAGGCTTCTGCTTCAGCCAGGGTGCTGCCCGGGTCGTTGGTAAAGACCCCATCGGCCCCCATGCGCAACAAGGTTGAGAGGCGCCCCGGATCGTCAACAGTCCAGGGGTAAACAGCCAGCCCCTGCCGCCGGCAGGCCTGCATCATCGCCCTACTGACCAGATCCTGGCGGGGATGCAGACTGCGTGCGCCGCAACGGACGGCCCTTTTGAGCGCCAGGCGCCAAAAAGGGGAATCGACCAGAACCCCCAGGGCCAACTCGGGCGCCAGCTGGGCCAGCTTGCCAAGGAGCCGATGATTGAAGGAGGAGACAAGAATCCGGGCCCGGGGAAAATCGGCCAGAAGCTCCAGCACGGCGGTTGCGGCCGAGGCCGTTTTGATTTCAATATTAATCAGCATACGATCCTCGGCCCAGCTCAAAACATCGCTCAGGGTGGGCAGGGACTCGCCGGCGAACTCGGGGCCGTACCAGGAGCCCGCATCGAGCTGCTGCAGTTCCCTCAGGCGAAAACGCTTTACCGCGCCTCTGCCGTCGGTGGTGCGCTCCAGGGTCTCGTCATGCAAAACCACCGGCACGCCGTCGCGGCTCAGGTGAACATCCAGCTCAAGCCCCTGGGCACCTGCAGCCTCTGCGGCCTTAAAAGCGGCCATGGTGTTTTCAGGAGCCAGGCTGGAAGCCCCCCGGTGGGCCCAGATTAAAAATGTGTCCATTTACGCCCCCCCCGAAAAAGGGCAAACAGAAAAAAAGGAAACGTCTAACTTGATTCTTTTCTCCCAGCTTCCCAGGACCATGATCCGTACCATGCGCAACACCGTCCGAAGACAGGGTCCAGGGCCATGCCTTGAGCCTTGAGACTTGATCCTTAATCCCCTATTTATGGCACCCCCTTGAGAACTGGCAATCCCCTGAGTTGCCAGGCCCAGATGCCCCCATACATGTTGGACACCTCGGGGTAGCCCCGCCCGGCAAGAAAATTAGCCACCTGGGAGCTGCGTGAGCCGACAGCACAATAAACCAGAATATGCCGATCCTTTGGCACCTCACCCATCCGGGCGAGCAGTTCATCGATGGGGATCAGGCGAGCCCCTTCAAGACGCGCCTCCATGTACTCCCCCGATGTTCTCACGTCGAGCAAAAAGACCTGGCTGTCTTTCTTCAACAACTCGTAAGCCTCGGCCGCCGAAAGATTGCTCGGGGCCGCTTCGACCCAAACTGCCATCAGGGGCACCAGCAAGAGCCCCCAGAACCAACTTTTCCCCAACATCCTGTCAAATCTCCTCTTTAGCTATATTAATCCCGTTAAAAACACACCGCCATTATATGCAGAGTTAAATATATACACAAAGCAAAAAAATTGTATTTCGCGGCGTTTCATGCCATTATACATCAGTTTAAAGACACACCCGAAACGGGTAAGGAGGAGTTTTTCATGGATCGCAATCTGGCCCTGGAACTGGTACGAGTAACTGAGGCGGCAGCCCTGGCCTGCGGACGCTGGGTCGGCAAGGGTAACAAAATGGCAGCCGATGAGGCCGCCACAAACGCCATGCGCCGCACTCTCGGTTCCATGGATATAAACGGAACGGTTGTTATCGGCGAGGGTGAGATGGACGAAGCGCCCATGCTCTACATCGGCGAGCAACTGGGTACTGAAGGGGCTGCCGAAGTCGATATCGCCGTCGACCCCCTGGAAGGAACGAACATCTGCGCCAAAGGCATGAACGGAGCAATAGCCACAATCGCCATTGCCCCCCGAGGCGGCTTTCTACACGCCCCCGATATGTACATGGAGAAAATCGCCGTGGGCCCCTCGGCCAAAGGGGCCATCGACATCAACGCCTCGCCGACCACCAACCTGAAAACTATCGCAGCAACCAAAAACTGCAATGTCGAAGACCTAACAGTGGTGATTCTCGACCGCCCTCGGCACGAAAAAGCCATTACCGAAATCCGCACTGCCGGCGCCCGCATTCACCTTATCAGCGACGGTGATGTGGCCCCGGCCATCGCTGCTGCAGTCGATGGCAGCGGCGTGGACATGCTGCTCGGCATCGGCGGAGCCCCCGAAGGTGTTCTGGCTGCAGCGGCCCTCAAGTGCATGGGAGGCGACATGCAGGGACGCCTGGTCTTCATGAGCCAGGAGGAGCGGGAGCGTGCCGTAAAAATGGGCATTGACGATTTCGAAAAGGTGTACACCGCAGAGGAGATGGCCCGCGGCGACGTGTTTTTCGCCGCGACCGGGGTCACCAATGGCGAACTGCTGCGTGGCATCCGCTATTTTTCGGGCGGCGCTGAAACGCACAGCATCGTGATGCGCTCCAAGAGCCGCACGGTCCGCTTCATCGAGGCCCAACACTATTCGGACTACAAACCTACAATCTGATCTGCCCGGAGTTCTTGCATTTAACCCTTTTCAATCAATCTAAAGATTGTTAAAATTGCACCTGTTTTTTTTAGGATTTCATTTAATTCTTGAATAGGGGAAAAACATGGCGATCATCACCATCTCCCGGGAAATGGGCAGCGCCGGCATTCCAATTGCCCACAAAGCCGCGGAAAAACTCGGCTACACCCTCGTAGACGGGGAAGCCATCCGTAAAGTAGCCGAACAGTACGGCCTGAGTCCGGAAGCCATCGAACAGGCGGACGAAAAGCCACCTCCATTCGTTGAAACCCTCGATGACAAGGTCGAAGTCGACCTGCATCAGATCGAGCTCATCGTTTTGGAATATGCCCTCAAGGGCAATGTTATCATTTACGGCCGTGGCGGTCAGGACTTGCTCGAAGGGATCAAAAACGTGCTTCGGGTCCGCATCATTGCGCCCTTTGATGAGCGGGTTGAACGCTGGGCCGAACGCGAATGGCTCGACCCGGACCTGGCTTGGAACCTGGTGCGCAAAAGCGACCAGCAACGCGCCGGCTTCATCAAGTACTATTTTGATCGAGACTGGTCCGACCCCCTGAACTACGACGTGACCATCAATACATCCCGACTTTCGGAAGATACGGCTGTCAAGCTGATCTGTGACGGGGTCAAGGACAGGAACCTTGTCGAACAAAAAGACGCGGGCAAGAAAAAGCTTGTCGATCTTATTATTCGCAAAAAAGCTGAAATCGCCATCCTTTCCAATCTTGAGGCTGATGGCCACCATCTTAACATCAAGGTCAAGGATGGGGTCATGACTGTGTCCGGCCATGTCCACAGCGAGGACGAGCATCAGATGGCCCTTGAAACCGCGGGCAGGATCGAGGGGACCAAACAGGTCATCGACGATCTCAAGATCATCGAATACCACAACATCCCCAGGGAGCACTGAAAACGACCAGATCCCTGCACCATAATGAAATGCACAAAAGCCGGCTTCTACAGCCGGCTTTTGTTTTTTGAACTTTGTATCCGCGAGAGGTGAGGAAAAAAACGGACAACGTTTTTTCAGGTGAACTCATGACGCCTCGCCGGTTGCCATCGATAAGGGTGCAAAAAACCGGTTGTCCCCAACAAATCCACGGGCTCAGGCAGAATGCAACCTGGGAAAGTCCTTGTCCGGGCCTCAGTCTTCATGCTAGCATTAAGCGTTTTTGCCGGCAGCTCTGAACTGCCGAAAATACCACAAGGAGACGTTCAACATGGCAGGACACAGTAAATGGGCCAACATAAAACACCGCAAGGGCGCTCAGGATGCCAAGCGTGGAAAAGTTTTCACCAAACTCATCAAGGAGATCACCGTTGCTGCTAAAATCGGCGGTAGCGATCTGACTTCCAACCCCCGGCTTCGCACCGCCGTCGACAAGGCCAAGAGCGAAAACATGCCTAAGGACAATATCGACCGGGCGATCAAAAAGGGTTCGGGCGATCTTGATGGAGTCAACTATGAAGAAGGCACCTTCGAAGGATACGGTCCTGGAGGGGTTGCCGTCATCGTGGAATTCATGACCGACAACCGCACCCGTACCGTCGCCGACGTCCGCCACATCTTCACCAAGCACAACGGCAACCTGGGGGTCAGCGGTTCGGTGTCCTTTCTCTTTGAGCGCAAGGGGCTGATTGCCTTTAATACCGAGAACGATTTCGATGCCATTTTCGAAGCTGCCCTCGAAGCCGGAGCCGAAGACGTCAAGGACGAAGGGGATGCCTACGAGGTCATAACCGACCCTTCGGATTTCATGGACGTTCGCGACGCTCTGGGCGAAGCCGGCCTGAAGTGGCAAACCGCTGAAACCACCATGATCCCCCAGAACATGGTCCAACTCGAAGGCAAACCGGCCGAGCAGATGCTCAAGATGATGGACAAGCTCGAGGACAACGACGATGTCCAGAACGTCTACGCCAACTTCGACATTTCGGATGAAGAAATCGAAAAAATCATGGGATAACCCCCAGGGCAATTTTGAGTTTTGAGTTCTTAGTTTTGAATTCAAAATTCAAAGCTAAAAATTCAAAATTGAGCGCATGAGAATTTTGGGAATTGATCCCGGTACCCGGGTCACCGGGTACGGGATCGTCGAAAAACGGGGCAACCGCCTGGTTCACGTTGACAACGGCGCCATCTATACCCGCAGCAGCGACGAGCTTGCGACCCGCCTGAAAACCATTCACGACGGGCTCTGCCGGATAATGGGCGAATATGCTCCGGAAGCGCTGGCCGTAGAACAGATATTCATCGCCAAAAATGCCATGTCGGCCCTGAAGCTTGGCCACGCGCGGGGGGCAGCCCTGCTGGTGGGGGTTAACCATGACCTGCCAGTCTTTGAATATACCGCCCTGCAGGTCAAAAGTGCCGTGGTCGGCTATGGCAAGGCAGCCAAAGAGCAGGTTCAGCAGATGGTCAAGGTTTTGCTCAATCTCCCCGAAATTGCCCAGGAGGACGCCTCGGACGCTCTTGCCGTCGCCATCTGCCACGCCCACAGCGCCGGCCTGAACAACCGCCTGGAAAAGGCCCTGAATCGAAAAAGATGAGCCCTGATTCGCCCCCTTCTGTATTCTGAATTCTGGCTCCTGGATACTGCCAAATGATTGCTCTGCTCAGCGGAAATATTGCCTACAAGTCCATCGACCACCTGATCGTCGATGTTGGCGGTGTCGGGTACCGGGTGACGATCCCCCTCTCAACCTTCTATTCCATCCCGGAGGAGGGGCAGGTGCGCCTCCACATTTATACCCACGTCAAGGAGGACGCCATCCACCTCTTTGGCTTTTTAACCCCTGCTGAAAAAGAGATGTTCGCCCTGCTCATCTCGGTCTCCGGCGTCGGCCCCAAGTTGGCAGTCAACATCCTCTCCAACATTCCCTCAACAGAACTGACGGGCGCCCTTGTCGAAGGAAACATCAAGCGGCTTTCGGCCATTCCTGGAATCGGTAAAAAAACCGCAGAACGCCTGATCCTCGAACTCAAAGACAAGGCCGGAAAGCTTGCCCCATCCGCGCCCGGCGCCGTTGTGCCGACGACGCCTGCAGCTTCTGCCAACGGCCTGGAGGACACCCTTTCTGCCCTGGTCAATCTTGGCTACAAAGAAAACCAGGCAAAAAAGGTTCTCGAGACGATGGAGATTTCGACCGACACCCCCGTCGAGGACATCCTCAAAGCCGCCCTGAAGATCCTGGCGAAATAATTTTTTCCTTTATGCTTTCACCTTTTTCTTTTAGCCTACCGTCATGACTGAACGAATGATCACGGCCGACCTGAACGGCGATGACGAGTGTTTCGAATCGAGCCTGCGGCCAAAAAGCCTGCGGGAGTATATCGGTCAGCACAAGGCCAAGGAAAATCTCGAGATATTTATTCAGGCCGCCCGCAGCCGTGACGAGGCTCTGGACCACGTGCTGTTTTATGGCCCTCCCGGACTGGGTAAAACGACCCTGGCCAATATCATCGCCAACGAAATGGGGGTGAATATCAAGAGCACTTCGGGACCGGTCATCGAAAAAACCGGCGACCTGGCAGCGATCCTGACCAACCTCGATGCCGGCGATGTGCTGTTCATCGACGAGATTCACCGCCTGTCCCCGGTGGTCGAAGAAATCCTCTACCCTGCAATGGAGGACTACCAGCTCGACATCATTATCGGCCAGGGCCCTTCAGCCCGCACCATCAAGCTGGACATCCCCCGTTTCACCCTGGTCGGCGCGACAACCAGGGCAGGTCTTCTTTCGTCTCCCCTGCGCGACCGTTTTGGCGTCATCACCCGACTCGAGTTTTATACCGCGGAGGAGCTGGCCACCATCGTCCGGCGCAGCGCCGGTATTCTTGGTGTACCCACCGAGACCGAAGGGGCTCTGGAAATCGCCCGCCGAAGCCGGGGGACCCCTCGAATCGCCAACCGCCTGCTGCGCCGAGTCCGCGATTTCGCCCAGGTCAAAGCCGATGGTATCATCACCACAGAGGTTGCCGACCAGGCGCTCGAGCGGCTCGAAGTCGATAAACGCGGGTTCGACCATATGGATCGCCTGATTCTGTTGACCATCATTGACAAATTTTCCGGGGGACCGGTCGGCCTGGAAACCCTGGCTGCTGCAGTAGGAGAAGAAAAGGATACCATTGAAGATGTCATTGAACCCTATCTGCTTCAGCAGGGATATCTGAACCGAACCCCCCGGGGGCGGACCGCCACCCAACTGGCTTACCAGCATTTTCACCGCTCGGCCGTTAAAGACCAGGACAGCGGCCCCCTTTTCTCATGAAATTGTCCTCCTGCCTATGAAACCGAAACCCGGCCTGACCGTAACCCACAGAATTGTCCTGGGCTATCTGCTGGTGGCGTTGTTTTGCACGGTGGCTGTTGTTTTCTCGCTGACGGCCCTTAACCAACAGACAAGGCAGACCGAACATCTCATTTTTGGGGACGTCTCCGCAATGTCTCTGGTGCGCAGCATGGGCCAGACCCTGCTGGCCCAGCAGCGGCTTGAAAAACAGTTTCTTTTGCTGCGCGACCCCGCCCTCGAGCAGATGCAGGAACGTCGGGATGGTGAATTTCGCACCCTTTGGCAGAAGCTCGAGGGCCTGCCCTTGCCCCACCCCCTGCCCTATGCCCTGGTGGACAAGGGCACGGCATACCTCAATGCGTTGAACAAGCGAAGCGAGTTTTCCGCAACATCAATGGGCCCTCCCGCCCAGGGCCTCGACCTGGACCTGGCCCCGCAAAGAACCGCCCTGCTCGAACAACTCGAACTGTTTACTCAGGAACGGCAGTCGCAGATCGACCGAGCGCTGACCGCCCTCCCTAAGCACAGCGGCAGGGCTTTTAAAATGACCTTGCTGTTAACAGTTATCGGCATTGGCATTGGCAGCGCCGTTGCTGTTTCGGTGAGCATCTACATTCATCGCTCGGTCTCTTCTCTCGTCCAGACGACACAAAAAATCGCCACGGGCCACTACGACTATCGTGCTCCCGGAACAACTCGCCAGGACGAATTCGGTCAACTTGCCCGCGAGCTTGAAAGAATGGGGGGCAAACTTCAGGAATATGACCGGTTGCGCCTCGATGCCAACCCCCTGACCCATCTTCCCGGGAACCTGGCCATCGATCAGGAACTGAGCCGACGCATCGAGCAGCAAATCCCCTTCGCCCACCTCTATGTTGATCTGGATAATTTCAAAGCCTACAATGACCGCTACGGATACCAGGCAGGCAGCGACATCATCGCCCGCACCGGCCAGTTCATCCAGCAAACACTTGAGGAACATGGCAATGATGACGACCTGCTGGGACACATAGGAGGCGATGATTACGTGGTTCTGACCACCCCGGATCGAGCAGAACCTCTGGCCCAGAACCTGATCGAACTCTTCGACCGAACCATTGGTCAATTCTATTCAGAGGAAGACCGGCAGACCGGGCATTTTTCAGCCCATGACAGATTCGGCGTGGTCCGACGGTTTCCCCTGATGACCATGTCCATCGCCATAGTCGGCATCGATAACCTGCACCAGGCATCCCCTCTGGCGATCAGCCGTGAAAGTGCGAAACTCAAGGGTTATCTGAAAAAGCTGCCTGGCAGCAACTACCTCTTTGACCGCCGGGACAAACGCTGATGACGAGAGTACCGTTGATTCTTATCGCCTTATTGCTTGGTGGCTGCACCCTGAGCAAGCCCATCTCGCTCGGATTGGAGGAACGTCAGCTGTTCTTTAAAGGCCTTGAAGAACTGACTCCCGGCCAATTTCCCGAGTCCCTGGCGCGCGTAGCCCGGCAGCACCCGGAGAGCTTTTGGGGACAACGGGCCCAGGTTATCCAAGCCCTGTTCGAAAAACAGGAAGCTCAAAACAAATTGATCCGCCGGCAACAGCGCCAGCTAACCGAAACCGCCGCAGAAACCAAACGACTGCGCACGCTGGTCGAAGAGCAGCACACTCGGAATCAACAACTCAAGCAACTCATAATTGAAATGGAAATGCAACAACCCTGAACCGGCAGACAATTATCCCCTGCAGAGAAAAAGCCAGTGGCAGAAAAATCAAAGCTGTGATAGCGTTTTGACTTCGGGGGGCGAGATAGCAATTAAGCCCTGCTGATTTCACCCCCAGGGCCGTCAACGTGGCGGCCCTTTTTCAATTCAAATGCGGTCTGGCCTCGGGTCGGGCCGCTGTTTTCAACCTTGGTCCGTGAAACCGGGTCGGCAAAAGAACGTAAAGAGCCTGGCCTGAATAAAGTGCTTTTAAAAAGCAGGGACGAACCGGAGAGGGGTCGTCGGTGATTTTTTAACACTCAGGAAGGTCAATAAGCTGCTCTATTCTTCTGCCGGAGCCCATGGATTCAGGCTTAATATCGACGAGTTCGCTCATGACCACCCCCTTGCAGCTCGGTGAACAACTGGCCGTCTGGGCCCAGGCAGCCATCGACGAAGGACGCTCCCCCTTTCGCAAGGCCGAAGTGTTTCCGTCACTGCTGACCGAAGCGGGTAATGTCCGCCCTCCCCTGGTGTTCTGGATCAACCGTGACAGCTTTATGGCTGGCGGAGTCGTGCTGCTGGCTGAGGACAAACTCGAGAAAATTCTTGTCCAGGGGCGCTGCTGCGCCCGGGCTCTGGGTTTGCGGCATTTCGTTACCTGGTCCACCGAACGAATCAGCATCTGGGAAGAGTGCGGAGAGAGCGCTAAGCACTTTAAAGAAATTGCCCTGCCCGGCGGCAGAGCTTCTGCAGATATTCACTCTCGAGAGGCCCTTGGCGCCCTTATGGAAGAGTTGAAACTGCTCTCAGTCCTCGGTGCTGTCCCTGCATCGCAACTCTCTTCCCATTACCTGGCCAACCTCTGCCAGGGAACCTTGCTTGCCGCCTCGGAACCCCTGGCTGAAACCTACCGGGTGGCCTTGGGTGAAAATCGGCCCTCCCCAGAGCCCCGCGACGCCTCTGCTCTGGCCCGGGACAAGGCGCTGCTCAGCCTGCTGCGTTTGCTGACCCTGGTGCTCTTCGACCAACTGCCGGCCACGGTTCAACCCGAGGGTCTGGAGCGAGCCATGAGTTTCGCCATCGAGGCCCTTCCCCAAGAGCTGAGCCGCCCTTTGCAGGCCACCGAAGAGGAATACCCCCTGACCGAAGACGCTACGGTGCGTTTCCACCACCTGTTTCGCCGCTTGACTCAATTGCAGCTCAACAGCAATCCGCAACGGGTTCTGAGCATCCTGCACCTGCTGCAGAAACAAGGTGATTTTCTTCAAAAGACACCACCGCTTCCGGCCTTGCCCCAACCGCTCAAGCCCCCCTTGCTGCTGGTCAATTCAAGCCAGGTCGACAGTCTTGTCGAGCCGATCTACCAGCTGGCACCAGCGCCCCAGCTGGCCCTCTCTGCGCTGTTGCGCCACCTGCAGGGTCTGCCCCCGGCCGTTGCCCAGGCGCCCTCGCTTTTCACTCTCTCTTTGCCGAAACCTCCGCGAACCATTATCGGGCATCTCGGCGACCCAAGTCAGCCGGCAGCCCAGCAGCGAAAGGCAATGGCGACCCTGCTGAGAACCTCCTGGCCCATTCGTCGCTTTCCCCTGCGAGCCCAGACACCACTCTGGGCCTGGAAAACCCTGCACCTTTTAGGGCTTGCTGCTGAAGGCGCCGATATTCGCCTGACCTTACCCAACAACTGGCTTTGCTCAGATTACGGCGCGGTTCTGTTTGAGCTGTTCTGCGAACAATTCACCATGACCCGGGTGCTTGAAGTCGAAGAGCAGATCCTTGAGGTTCACCTCATAAAACGTCTTCTTCCGGAAGCACAAACATTTATCCGGGGCCGAGGTGGTGAACGCTCAATCGCCTGGCACCTGCTGGCCCGCCAGCATCCGGCTCGCCTGGCTCTGGCCCTGGATCTTCCAGATGACATCTTCGCCCTGCTCGAAGACGAACGGCTTTGGATTCCCACCCAGCAAAGCTGGCCAAACAGCCTGGAACGCGAGGTCTTTCTTTTCAGCCGCTCATCCCTTGGGCGCGCCCTGTGGCGCATGCTCAGCTGCGGCCAGGCCCTCCCCCCGCGACAGAGGCTGCGCGAAGAAGCCCTCCGGGTCGGCTTACCGCTACCGATGCCGACCATTCTTGACAACTTGTGCCTCTTCACCTGGAACGAAAGTCGCCCCCCCACCGCCCACGCCATCGACACCGAACTGGAGCGCTGGCTCAAGGTTACCGTTGCGATGATGGAGCCCGAAAGACCGATCCGGAGCGACGGGGGACCGCAAATTGAGAGGCCAGAAGTCAGTCGCGCTGAACTTTTTGTGGAAATCGCCGCTGCTGCTTTTGTTGACGGACTGCCACTACAGGATGAGTTTTTCGGCAGCATCACCCTGTGCGACCCGCAGGGCAACACCCTTCAGGTAGAGGGCGCGGACTCGGCCCGCGCTTTGATATTGTGCTCTTACGGAGAACGCCTGGCGGTATCTTTGCCCACCGAGCAGAATCTTGTCGCCTCAATCCTCGAACGCTACCTGGCCGACCTGCGCACCCTGCACCAGGAGTTACTTCGTCACGCCCATAAACGCGTCCCCCATCCCCGCGAGGCTACAGGGATTGCAGAAAAGATCTGGAATTCCCAACCGCTGCCCCCATGGAAACTGGTGGAAGACGAACGTTAACCGCAGAGGGTCTCGACGAGTCGGCCTCGACCAAAAAGTTTTTATCCAAGAGAAAAACTGCTACAATAGCTTTCCGTCTATCAGAATCCAGCCCTCGCTCCCAGGTAAGAGAAATGAATATTCTGCTCCATGTCTGTTGTGCCAATTGCGCCATTTACCCGGTCAAGGTGCTCCGTGAACAGAACCACACCCTCACCGGGTTCTTTTTTAACCACAACATCCACCCCTACCAGGAGTTTCAACGCCGTTTGGACACCGCCAAAGAGTACGCCGAGCGGGTGGAACTGCCGATGATTTACGAAGAAGACTACATGCTCGAGGAGTTTCTTGCCAACGTCGCCGGGGACCCCCAGGACCGCTGTGATTACTGCTATCACTCAAGACTCGAGCAAACAGCCAGGGTTGCATCGGAAAACGGCTTCGAGGCATTCTCGACCAGCCTGCTATATTCGCGATACCAACAGCACGAAACCATTCGGGACAGTGGCCGGATTCTCGCTGAACGGTATGGCCTCAAGTTTGTTTATGACGATTTCCGCATCGGCTGGAGGCAAGGCATCGACACATCTAAAGCCATGGGCTTGTATCGCCAGCAGTATTGCGGTTGCATCTATTCGGAAAAAGACCGCTATTGCCCCAAAAGCAGGAACTGATCCATGCCCCCGGGGAAGTTGTTGATCCTGCTTGGCCTGGTGTTGGTTGCTGCAGGCCTGTTCTTCACCGGTGGTGGGAAAGTTCCATTTCTCGGCAAACTCCCTGGCGACATCCGCATTGAACGGGAGAATTTTTCTGTCTATTTCCCCGTGACCACCTGCATCTTGATCTCTTTGCTGGTGTCCTTTCTGCTTTGGCTCTTTCGCCGTTAAACAACTGGCCTATTAAAGGGGCTGCAGACTACAGCGGTTGGGTGCCCTATGATGTTCTCCCGTAAGAAAAAAAAGGTCGGGCTGGCCTTAGGCAGCGGCGCAGCCCGAGGCATGGCTCACATCGGTGTGCTCAAGGTCCTGGAGCAGGAGGGCATCCAGATCGATTATCTTTCGGGGACCTCCATCGGAGCAGTTATTGCCGCTCTGTACGCCGCCGGGGTACCTGTGGCCCAAATGGAGGAGGTGGCCCGCGACGTGGACTGGCAGAGAATGGCTCGACTGCTTGACCCCATACTGCCTACCTCGGGGATTATCGACGGTAAAAAAGTCACCCGCTTCATGTCCGAACTGCTGCCGGTTCACACCTTTGAAGAACTCAATATCCCCTTTGCAACCATTACCACCGACGTGGAAACCGGCGAGGCTGTGGTAATCAAAAAAGGCAACCTCCTCGAGGCTCTGCGTGCCGCCGTCGCCTTTCCGGGGCTGTTTACGCCAGTCCGGTTCGGTGATCGTTTTTTGATCGACGGCGGTTTGCTGAACCCGGTGCCCGTCGACCTGTTACACAGCCTGGGTGCCGAGACGGTGGTCGGGGTCTGTACCATTCCCGAGGTCAAGAAACGTGCCGCCGAGGCCTTTCTGCCGGCCAATGACAAGGCCGAAACCAAAAGCCCCCTCTTCGAAATGTTTAACGCCCAGACGATTGAGAAAATCCTCGGCGAACTTGGGTACTCCAACGGGCGAAACAAAGGCAACGGCCCCAAGCCCAAGGACCGCCGCCCCCCAGGAATATTTCGCATCTTTGCCCAAAGCGTTGCCATCATGGAAAACCAGATCAACGCCCTGCAACTCGAACGCAACGAGACGGACCTGCTCATTCGCCCCGACCTCCTGGACATCAACCTTTTGGAGTTCCACAGGGCGGCTGAAGCCATTCAGGCCGGCGAGCAGGCAACCCGCCCCATGGTCAACCAGATAAAAAAGCTGATCGGCCACTGACGAGAGGCCTTCGATCAGAGCATAACAAAACCAATTGAAAGCTTCGAAGCCTGTGGTACTATTTAACTGTTTAATATAACACTGACTTCCAGGAGGATTCCATGATCGAGCTGATTGAAAAAACCCTGCTTGCAGGGATGGGTGCTGTCTCTTTGAGCCAGAGAAAGGCCGAAGAACTGGTCCAGGAGCTTAAGCAGCGTTTTAACGTATCAGAAGAAGAAGGCAAGGCTCTGTTCGAAAAAATCCAGGAAACAGCCAAGGAAAATCAGAAAAAACTTGAGGACCTGGCCCTCGAAGAAGTCCAGAAAGCCTGTGAAAGAGTCGGGGTTGCGACTGAGGATGAGTTGCACAAGCTGCAAAAAAGGGTTCTGAAGCTGGAAAAACTGCTCAAGGAGAAGGGGGAATAGTTTTCCCTTGCGGCCTGTTATCTTATGCTGACTTTTTCGCGGATCAACCGCAACATACGCTCAATTCGCCGCTACCGTAATGTCCTTGGCATTCTCATAAAGTACGGCTTCGGGCACATCGTCGAACAGCTCAACATCAACTATTACCTCGAGCTGGGCAAAAAAATCGTCACCTTGGGAAGCGCTCCCAAAGAAATAGAGCGCCTCACCCAACCGGAACGATTGCGGCTTGCGATGGTGGAACTCGGGCCGACCTTTATCAAGCTGGGGCAGATCCTTTCCACTCGTCCCGATGTCTTTCCCAAAGAGTACATAGAAGAGTTCGGCAAACTCCAGGACAAGGTGCCCTCGCTGCCTTTTGAGGACATCAAGGGTCAACTGCAGTTAGAACTCGGCTACTCCTTTGAGGAGGTTTTCGCAGAGCTGTCACCGGTACCGATTGCCGCAGCTTCGGTGGCCCAGGTACACTGTGGCCGGCTCAAGACCGGTGAGCAGGTGGTTGTGAAAATCCGCCGTCCTGGCATCAAGCAACTCATCGAAACTGACGTCGATATTCTCATGGGGCTTGCTTACCTGATTGAAAAACACATCCCCGGAGGTGAACTCTATGACCCGCTGGGCCTGGTCAAAGAGTTCCGCCGCACCATCCACCGGGAAATGGACTTTACCCGCGAGGGGCACACCATCGACCGTTTCAGGTCCAACTTCGCCGAGGACGATTCGGTTCATATCCCCAATGTTTTCTGGGAGATGACTGGCGAAACCATGCTGACCATGGAAATGGTCGATGGAATCAAGATATCGGAATTCGACCAATTGGTCGAGGCCGGCTACGATCTCAAAGTCATCGCTCACAATGGGGCCGATGCCTTCTTGACACAGGTTCTGGTCCATGGTCTGTTTCACGGAGACCCCCACCCGGGCAATATCTTTGTCCAGCAGAACAACCGATTGTGCTTTCTTGATTTCGGAATGGTTGGCCGTCTCGGCGAGGACCTGAAGAATCAACTCGTTGATCTCCTTGGAGCAATTCTCGCCCGTGACGTCGACGGAATCATCAGCAACCTGCTCTATTCGGGGGAAATTACCGATGAGGTCGATGCCAAACAACTCAAACGCGATCTGGGCGAATTTATCGACGACTATTACGAAATCCCCCTGCAGGAGATAAACGCCGGAAAACTCTTGATGGATTTCGTTGAAATCCTCACCCACTACCGCATCAAGTTCCCTTCGGACCTGATGCTTCTGGCCAAGGCACTGATTACCATCGAGGGACTGGGGCGACAACTGGATCCTGACTTCAACATGATTCAGCACCTCAAACCTTTCATGGAGAAACTGGTCAAAGACAGGGTCTCGCCGACGACACTCTCCCGTGAATTTTTCCGCATCGGCCAGTCCTACAGTGCATTGGCCAAGAATCTTCCCCGGGATATCAAGGAATTTATCAACCGGGTCAATCGCAACAAGTTTAAAATCGACCTCGAGCACCGGGGATTGGAAAAACTGATCAACGACCTTGACAGGTCGAGCAACCGGCTCTCTTTCAGCCTGCTTATCGCAGCCCTTATCGTAGGCTCGTCACTTATTATGCAGACCGAAAAAGGACCGCAAATGTTTGGCTTCCCGGTCCTTGGTTTTCTTGGATATTCTATCGCCGGTTTTCTAGGGCTCTGGCTGGCCATCGCCATCCTGCGATCGGGTCGACTTTAGCCAAACGCTTTCGGCACAGATTTTCTGCAACACTGCACTGCAGGTGTGTTCTCATTCCCACACCTGCGGGACAACGTTGCAACAAAGCCACATTCTCATCCCCAGACCCATCCTGTTTTTTTAATACTTTCAGACACTTGGACGCCAAGACAAAGATGGCAAGGTCTTTGCAAGACCATATCATGAATTAATTCCCTGTTTTGTTTCAGAGAGGAAACCCTTTTCATGATATATCAATGCACCATCGCCCATCCCGTATTGATCTCCGGCATTGGCCTGCACTCTGGCAACCGAATCAATATGACCCTGCGCCCAGCTGAGGCCGGGACGGGAATACTGTTTCACCGCACTGATGGCGAACGCCCGATCACTATCGAGGCGATATCCGCGAATGTCGTCGATACACGCTTGGCTACCGTCATTGGTAAGGGTGGCGTTACGGTTTCGACCATCGAGCATCTTATGGCGGCACTGACAGCTTTCGGTATCGACAACCTCCACATCGATATCGACGGACCGGAAGTCCCGATCATGGACGGCAGTGCCGCCCCCTTTGCCGAAGCGCTCGAACAGACCGGGGTGCGCAGCCTGCCGCGCAGCAGAAAATTTCTTGCGGTTCGTAAGCCGATCACTGTCATCGACGGAGAAAAGCGGATTAGTCTGATTCCCTCGCGATTTTTCCGCATTACCTTTGACATCGCTTTCGATCATCCCTGCATCTCTCTTCAGCACAAGTCAATCAAGTGCTCCCAAGAGGTGTTTCAGAAGGACATAGCTGCGGCCAGAACCTTCGGTTTTTTCAAAGAGGTCGAATATCTCAAGGCAAATGGTCTGGCCCGCGGAGGTTCACTCGACAACGCCGTCGTGGTCGGTGAGGACAACATCCTCAACCCGGAGGGACTGCGCTTTCAGGACGAGTTTGTCCGTCACAAGATCCTCGACTCCATCGGCGACTTCAGCCTGGCCGGATATCCGATCCTCGGCCATTTCAAGGCCTACAAAGCCGGTCACGACATCAATCACCAGATGGTGGAAAAGATACTGGCCTCGCCCGAATGCTGGAAGCTCGTGGAATTCTCCGAAGCTGACCTCAAGGCAGCTCTGCGCAGCGGTGCTTCGGAGTTCTCCTCAGACCTGGCCCTGTCCAAGGCTTGAGAGAAGACGATTCGACCAACAAAAAAGGCAGCCTCGCGGCTGCCTTTTTTGTTGGGCACCTCTTGCATTCATGTTTATTTTTAGCGTAATATTGGCCCTTTAGAACTCATTGCTCAAGGATCTTTCAATGGCCCTCTCCCACAACCGGGAAAAATCTGCCCACGAAATCAGAAAACGGCGCAGGGAATGGTTTTTGATCATCCTGGTGATCGGGGTTATCGTCTTTCTGTCGCGCTTCGAATCGCACCTGTTCGACCTGACCTCCAAACTGCCCCTTTCAAACAGCATCCTGGTGTTGGCGCTCATCAACATCAATATTTTGCTGATCATACTTTTCCTGTTCCTGGTTTTTCGGAACATCTTTAAACTGATTCTTGAACGACGGCGCGGCGTTCCCGGCGCTCGATTGCGAACCAAACTTGTGGTGGCCTTCGTCGCCTTGTCGTTGGTTCCCACCATGCTGCTGTTTTTCGTCTCCGCCGGCTTTATCACCAACTCCATCGAGAACTGGTTTAACGACCAGATTGAATCCTCCCTCCAGGAGTCTCTTGAGGTCGCCCAGACCTATTACAAAAACTCTGCGACTAATGCCCTTTATTATGCCGAGCAGCTTGCCACCATAGTAAAAGACCAGAAACTTCTCAATGAAACCAACCTCCCCCAGATGCGTGAAATCATCCAGCAGAAACAAAAGGAATACAACCTCGGCATTGTGGAGGTCTTTTCTTCCACCTATGAAGAGCTCGTCCGGGCGTTGAACCCTGATGTTCCAGCCACAGAGTTTACCGACCCTGGCTCGGACGCCATCCGGGAGGGGTTGCAGGGCAACCGCTTTACGCGCATTACCCCCATCGGTAAGGCTGATCTGATCCGAGGAATCCACCCCATATATTCCAACTGGAATGAAGACGATGTGGTCGGGGTCATGGTTGTGAATTATTATGTCCCCTATTCCCTGGTAAATAAAATGAAGGAGATCTCCAACTCCTTCGACCAATACAAAAGCACCAAACTGCTCAAAGGCAAGATCCAGACGGGCTATGTCATCGTACTGCTCCTGATTGCCTTGATTATCATCTTTCTGGCGACATGGTTCGGATTCCACTTGGCCCGCGGCATTACTGTTCCCATCCAGGAGCTGGCCCTGGCAACCAATCGTATCGCCGAGGGTGACCTGGATGTGCGTATTGCGGTTGCGAGCGACGATGAAATCGGCACGCTGGTTGAAGCCTTCAACATGATGACTGCCGATCTGCGCCAGGGACAAAAAGAAATTCGCCAGGCGAACCTCGAACTGCAGGCCTCGAACCTCGAACTCGAACAGCGCCGCCGGTACATGGAAATCGTTCTTAAAAACGTGACCGCCGGCGTGATTTCAGTCGACAAGCAAGGCAATCTGACCACCATCAATAAATCTGCGGAAAATCTACTTAAAATAAAAACAGGCAAGGTTTTGGGCAAAAATTTCCGGGAGGTGGTTGGCCCAGGAAACCTCCCTGTTATCAAGGAATTTTTGCGGGAACTCATTGATTCGGGAAAAGACTCCATCCGCAAACAGATTACCGTCCCTCTTAAAGAACAAAAGGTGACCTTGCTCGTTAACGTGACAACCCTGCGCGATGAAACTGCAGAATTTATGGGGACAGTGGTGGTGTTTGACGACATGACTAACCTGCTGAAGGCACAACGCATGGCCGCATGGCGGGAGGTTGCCAGACGCATTGCTCACGAAATCAAAAACCCCCTGACCCCCATTCAACTTTCAGCGCAACGCCTGCGTCGCCGTTACCTGGGCCAATTCTCCAGTAACGACACCGTGTTCGACGAATGCACGAACATGATAGTAAAACAGGTCGACGAACTGAAAAACCTGGTGAACGAATTTTCCAACTTTGCCCGGATGCCTGCAAGCAACCCGACGCCGAACAACCTGAATAAGATTCTTGGTGAAGCGCTCGTCCTTTACCAGGAGGGACACAAGGACATTGATTTTTCTTTCAAGCCCGATCCCCATGTTCCCGTCTTCAGCCTTGATCGCGACCAGATCAAGCGCGCAACGATCAACTTGATCGATAATGCAGTTGGCGCTATTGCTGGGCAGGGAGCGGTCGTGATAGAGTCCAGCTACAATCCGAGCCTGCAGATGGCCACCTTTACCATTTCAGATACGGGCTGTGGCATTTCCAACGAGGACAAACCCCGGCTTTTTGAGCCCTACTTTTCGACCAAAAGATCAGGAACCGGGCTGGGCCTTGCTATCGTCGCCAGCATCATTTCCGATCACAACGGATACATTCGCGTCAGGGACAACCGCCCCCGCGGAACCCGCTTTATTGTCGAACTTCCGGTGACGAACGCAGCCACCAAAGTCTAATCCAAACCGGATGGGAATGGGACAGGATGAAAAATATTCTAATCGTTGATGACGAAGCAAGCATTCGCGAAAGCCTGATGGGAATTCTCCAGGACGAAGGCTTTCGAACCTCTTTTGCCCGCAACGGCGAGGAGGGGCTGACCATGGTCAAGGAAGAAAGTCCTGACCTTGTCCTGCTCGATATCTGGATGCCGGGAATAGATGGAATTGAAACGTTGCGGCGCATCAAAGAAGCCCATCCAGATCAGCTGGTTGTGATGATGAGCGGTCATGGGACCATCGAGTCCGCGGTTAAGGCGACAAAATTGGGTGCATTTGATTTCATCGAAAAACCCCTGTCCCTTGAGAAGGTGCTGTTATGTATCCAGAACGCTATGAAAATCGGCGACCTGGTTGAAGAAAACCGCTCCTTGAAGGCAAAGATCGCCAAGGAGCACGAGATGATCGGGGAGAGCCCCCCGATTCGCATCCTCAAAGAACAGATCGGCATAGCTGCCCCTACTTCAGGATGGGTTTTGATCACCGGGGAAAATGGCACCGGAAAGGAACTGGTCGCCCGAGCCATCCATACATTCTCCAAACGGGCGAACAAGCCCTTCATCGAGGTCAACTGCGCAGCCATCCCTGAAGAATTGATAGAATCGGAGCTTTTTGGCCACGAAAAAGGCGCCTTCACCGGCGCCACAACAAGCCGTAAGGGCAAATTCGATCAGGCCCACGAAGGCACCCTTTTTCTTGACGAAATCGGAGATATGAGCCTTAAAACCCAGGCCAAGGTTTTGAGGATTTTGCAGGAGAGAAAATTTGAACGGGTTGGCGGCAATCGAACCATCGAGGTCGACGTGCGGGTTATTGCCGCCACCAATAAAGATCTCGAGGAGGAAATCGCCAGCGGCCATTTTAGAGAAGACCTCTACTACCGCCTTAATGTGCTCCCCTTCCACGTGCCACCGCTGCGCCAACGTCCCGAGGATATCCCGGCGCTGACCAAGCATTTTCTGGATTATTTTTGTAGTAAGGAGAGTCGAGAAACCAAAACCATTACCCCCGCAGCCCTGGAAGTGTTAAAGATCCACCCCTGGCCGGGAAACGTCCGCGAATTGAAAAACATCGTCGAGCGCCTGGTTATCATGACACCAGGGACGACCATAACCGAAAAGAACCTGCCCGCCGCGATCGGCAAAAAGGCCGCCGGTACCCGTGGAGTCGCTTTGCCAGGAGGCGATTCGGCCACCTACCGCGAGGCCCGCGATCATTTCGAGCGAGATTTTATTATCCGCAAGCTCGAAGAAAATGAATGGAATATTTCCCGCACCGCCGAATCCATCGAAATCGAGCGCTCCAACCTGCACCGAAAAATCAAAGCATTTGGTATTGAGTTGAAAAAATAAAAGGGGTTCGGTGATTGGTGATTGGTGATTGGTGATTGGTGATTGGTGATTGGTGATTGGTGATTGGTGATTGGTGATTGGTGATTGGTGATTGGTGATTGGTGAT
>CALZIZ010000078.1 GCA_945787465.1 uncultured Desulfuromonadales bacterium | reverse complement strand
TCTCCAACCATCAACAACAAAGGAGAGCGCGATGAACCTCAAAAATAATATTGGCCAGGAGCAGATCAAGGACGTTATCGAAACCCATCCCCGCATCGGGGAGATTCTGCAGAGCTTCGAGATCGGCTGTGTCACCTGCGGCGTAGGAATCTGCCTGCTCAAGGATGTGGTTTCCATTCACGCTCTCGGCGACGAAATGGAAAAGCAGATCGAAGAGCAGATCAACAGCTACCTCGCAACAACCGGCTGACGGCCTGCTTTTTCCCAATACCAAATCACCAATAACCAATCACGGACTTTACAGGAGATACGATATGAAGAACCTTGCATGCGGCTGCCCCGGATCGATGGTCAAAACAATTGAAAAGCAACAAACCGAAAATGCTCCCAGTGGACGTCTTCAGTCCGAACTGCGCCAGTGGCCGACCCAGTTGCATCTGGTGCCCCCCACCGCGCCCTGGTTGCAGAATGCTGATCTGCTCATCGCGGCCGACTGCGCTCCTTTTGCCTACGCCGAGTACCATCGCGACTTCATCAAGGACCGGGTGCTGGTTAATGCCTGCCCCAAGCTTGACGATACCAGCGGCTACATCGATAAGCTGACCGCCATTCTGAGCCAGAACGACATCAAGTCGGTGACCGTCACTATTATGGAGGTGCCCTGCTGCCGCGGGCTGGGGATGATGGCCGAGCAGGCCGTAGCCGCATCGGGCAAGGACATACCCCTCGAGATCGCGATTATCGGTGTCGACGGCACTCGCAAGAGCTGAGCACAGATCTGCAGACAGCGCCGCGACGGCGAAAGGAGCAACCGAAATGAAAACCGATGTGACCCAGGTGATGGTCGAAGAGCACAAGCTGATTCTGCGCATGATCGCGCTGCTGGAGCAGAACACGGCGCGCATGGAGCAGGGGCAGTTCAGGGACTGGAATTTCTTTCTCGCCGGGGTCGATTTTATCCGTAATTATGCCGACCGCTTTCATCACGCCAAGGAAGAGGACGTGTTGTTCAAGGCCCTGGTCAAAAACGGCATGCCCGAGCAGAACTCCCCGGTAGCGGCCATGCTCATGGCCCACGACGAAGGCCGGGCCTTCGTGCGCAACATGGAAGAGGCCGCGCAAAAGGCCCTTGCCGGCGAACTCGGGCAGATCCCGGTGATCGCAGAAAATGCCAGAGGCTACGCCACCCTGCTGCGCGACCACATCGACAAGGAAGACAATATCCTCTACCCCCTGGCCGAACGGGTCTTGCCCGAAGATTTACGCCCGGCCATGGTTGCAAGCTACGACAAGGCCGAAGCCGCGGCCCCGACCGATTTCACCGAACGCTATCGCCGCCTGGTGGAAAAGTACGAAACGCAGAAAAGCAATGTTGAATTGTGAGTTCTGAATTTTGAATTAAAACCCAGAATCCAGAACCTGACTTCGGTCCTGAAGCAAGGGGGGAAACCTGAGCAGCTCGACCAAAGCAATTGCTTGCGGCGGAATTGACCCTCTTTCGACTCCATTCGTGGAAGTCTCTCAAGGGATGGTCTTTTCTGGTCCCTGGTCAGGCCCGCTCCAGAACATAGATGCCCGGCGCGTCGGCGAGGGGCGGGTGACGGTCGCTGCCCTGGAGTGGTGGTGCCTGGAGTGTTCCGCACCGGGGGCGCAGCCAGGCCACCCAGTCGGCCCACCAGGAGCCGGGGACCTTGTCCGTCCTGTCGCACCACCCTCCGGCGTCGGATCGGCCGGTAGCGTCGCCTACCCAGTAGCGTCGCCTGGGCGGGTCGACCGGCGGGGTGACGACGCCCAGGATGTGCCCAGAGGTTGCCAGGACGTAGCGGACCGGCCCTTTTACCAGGGAACAGATTTTGAAGGTCTGCTGCCAGGGGGCGATGTGGTCCTGCTCGGTCCCCACCACGTAGAGCGGTTGGGTGATCCGCCCCAGGTCGATGGGGCGCCCCGCCAGGGTCAGGGCGTCCTTTTGGGCCAGCCGGTTGTGCAGGTAAAGCTGGCGCAAGTAGTAGGAGTGCATGGCTTCGGGCATACGGGTGGTGTCCATGTTCCAGTAGAGCACGTCGATGGCCGGGGGCGACTCCCCGAAGAGATAGTTGTTCACGTAGTAGCGCCAGATGAGGCTGTTGGCGCGGAGCATCCGAAACGATGTGGCCATGTCCTGTCCGTCCAGGTAACCCCGCGTCGCCATGCGCTTCTCCAGAAACTCGATGCTTTCCTCGTCGATGAAGAGGTCGATCTCGCCCGGCGCAGAGAAGTCCACCAGGGTGGTGAGCAGGGTCCAGTGGCCTACCGGGAGCTCGCTCGCCTGTCCGCGGTTCAGCCAGGCCATGAGTGCCGCATCGATCGTACCGCCGATGCAGTATCCCACCAGGTGGACCTGGGGGGCTTTGGTGATCTCCCGAGCGGCTTCAACGGACGCCAGCACCCCCTTGAACATGTAGTCCTCGAAGGTCGTGTGGCGCAGTTCCGGCCCCGGGTTCTTCCAACTGGTGACGAACACGGTAAAGCCCTGGCCGACGAGGTAGCGGATCAGGCTGTTCTCCGGGGTCAGATCAAGGATGTAATACTTGTTGATCCAGGGGGCCACCAGCAGGATCGGCACCGGGTGGACCTGCTGCGTGACGGGAGCAAACTGGATGAGTTCAACCAGGTCGTTGCGCAGCACCACCGCGCCCGGGGTGGTGGCCAGGGTCTTGCCCACCTCAAAGGCATCGGGGTTCACCATGCTGATCGATCCGCGCCGGAGGTCGGCGACCCAGTTCTCGAACCCGTTCACGAAACTCCGGCCACCGGTCTCCAGGTAGCGGATCAGGGCCCCTGGGTTGGTCCATAAAAAGTTTGTCGGAGCCGTGGCGTTGAGCCACTGGCGTACCCAGAACGCCGCTCTCCCCCTGACCTTGTCGGGAACGCCGGGGGTCGCGTAGATGGCGTCCAGGAGCCACCGGGTGCCCAGAAGGTAGGACTCCCGAACCGAAGCCAGAAAGGCGTTCTCCTCCCAGACCCGGTCCTGGAATCGCTCGTCATGCGTGGCCGCAGGCCACGCATTTTCCTGACTGCTCCCGGTGAAACGCTGCCAGGACGTGCTGTACTCCTGCCACATCCCGGCCCTCAACCGCTCCACTTCTTCGGCGA
Source organism: uncultured Desulfuromonadales bacterium (assembly GCA_945787465.1). Lineage (GTDB taxonomy): Bacteria > Desulfobacterota > Desulfuromonadia > Desulfuromonadales > Trichloromonadaceae > CALZIZ01. The sequence continues at coordinate 20,260 of CALZIZ010000078.1, read as the reverse complement.
GTTCCCGGGGGCGATCCCACCAGGCTCGCTGCACCTGCCAACAACTCTCCATTACACCGAAGGGATCGACAGTTTGGCGAAACGCACGCAGCGAAGGGGTCAAATACTCACTCGGTTCCATGGGGAATCCTCCCTCCCGGGACATGTGGGGCAGACGTCGAAGGACGGCCGCAACGCCGCCCCCGCCCAGTGCGCCGATCAATGGGGCAGACCATGGACTGGCAGGGCTTGCCCTGATACCCTGGCCACTTCTTCCCTCACAAAGGCCCTGCTTGCACGGTTGGGCCGCAGAAATCCCCCTCAGACAGAAAACAATATTTAAACCTGCTTATGCACTTGGCTCCAGTAAAATCTACCTTGTGGGACATGACCCACCATGGGTTATGCGAACGAGAACTCAGAAGGCAGAGCGCAGAAGAATATCTCTCCTTCTTTTTCACTGTTTTTCTTCTGCCTTCTGAATTCTTCATTCCCGCAAATCGACCGCTGAAACAAAGAGAAGTCGGCAGGGCAGAAGCCATTTAGCGTCAACTGGAGCGAAGTAGATAAGCAGATATTGGATTTGCTTAAGTTTACTCCAAGTCTCGCATCGATGCACCAAGCATTTCTTTCCACTGGCGTAATCCTCATATCCAGCGATGTCATAGCTGACAGGTTGCCCAACCCTCTTGACCGCGTCGCGATCTTTCATCGCCTTGACCCAGCGAAGAAGAATTTTCAGCTCACCGGGAGACGTCAGTCCCCTGTAGAGCCCAACACCTGCAGAAATTTCTGGGTTCAGGTCTTGAAACCCTTTTGACTCTTTTGATTCTTCGGCGGCGCGGGAGAAAACATGATTCGAAACGAAGGAGCCTCGATAAAAAGGAAGCCCCATCCAAAAAAAGGATGCGGCTTTGTTAATAAAGGACTCCGGATTCTGGACTAAAAGGCAAAACCCACGCTGAACAGCGAACGCAAATCGGGCTCACTCTGGTCGCCGTTCAGGTCCTCGTACAGGGGCAGCCCAAGTGAAAGGGAGGCCGACATTCCACTCTCGCCGCTGAGGCGGACGCCGGGCGAAAGGTAGATAAAGTTGCCACCGGTATTGGGGTCCTTGTCCCCGTCGACCTCCTCCTTGGTTCGGTATTCACCATTGAGTTCCAAAATCAAGTCCCATGCGAGATGGGAGTGGTGTTCGATGCCCCGGTGAGGATGTTCTTTCTTTTCAGGCATGCGCCAGGAGAGGGCCGCGTTGCAGGTGAAGCTGTCGCCGAGGTCGGTGTGCTGAGATCCTTCGGTGGCCAGAGTGTAGAGCAGATTGCCATGCAAGGCGATCCCATCGAAGTGCTGGGTGAAGGCAATCCCCTGCATGAACCCCATCGTTATTTGATCCAATTTCCCTTCAAGACAAGAAATAAGACATCGCGATCCAAATTTATTGATTTTTTTCTTCTCTGGTAGAATTAACAAAAACAGGCCAACTGACGGAGAATTGAAATGATCCGAGTTGCCGATAAGGATAAAAACCAGGGGGCACCTTTCCGAAAAGGATGGCCCCAATAGGCACTCCAGCATCTACACGGTTACTGCGCAGGTAGAGACCGACCCCAACGCCGGGGAGGCTTGATTATAAAAAAAATCCATGAATGTGCTCCTTGTCGACGAGATCGTCTCCCGTTTTCAGACGCCCGAGGATCTCCATGGGCTCATCGTCCGGACAACCAATCCCTTCCCGCCGACCAGGCCAGCCCCTGCTGAAACGGCCCGGGCGCCTGGCCCCCCCCTGGAGTGCGCGGATCTGCTATCTTCTGGCTGTACTCCTGCTGCTTCTGGAATGGAAAGTCAGGGTCGGCGACCCGTACCGGTGGGAGCTCTTTCCGTTGATGCTCATTCTTCTGTTGGTCGGAGCCATTCTCCAGGCGTGCAATGTTCTTTGGGTTCAACGCCGCCGCAACCGCTTTGCCCACCTCCTCGACGAGCAGGTCCGAAGAGGGGAGTACCAAGGCGGCTTCTCTCTCTACCTGCGCCCCTTCGCCTCAACCGGCCGGGTACGGCTGCCAAATCCCCGAAGGATCAGTGGTGTCTCGTTCCTGGCGACGTTCTTTGAGCCCCGGCACCTTGAACTGGAGAGGGTTCTGAGCGACGCCCTCGCGATGCAGGGCCCCCTGATCGCACTGGGGAAGCCAGGAGAGCACCTTGGCGCCGGCCGCCTCCCTGCCGATGAGAAAGAATGGCAGCAGATCGTGGCTCGGCTGGCTAGCGCCGCCCGCGCCATTTTGGTGCTTCCCTCTCACCACCCGGGTACGCTTTGGGAGATCTCCTGGCTGAAGCAAAACGGTCTTTTCTCCCGTTGCGTCTTTCTCATGCCCCCAGGATACGCCCTCGGACCAGAAAGTTCTCCGGAACTATGGCGCCAGGCCGCTGCAGCCTTGGCGCGGATCGGCATCCTTCTTCCCGCCCATTCGCCTGCCGGCGCCCTCTTCACCCTGACGATCCGGGGCTTCCCCTGCAACCGAGAGCCCCTCGATTTGACCAACGAGAAGGGGCTGAGAACCGCCTTTGGGCGCCTGCTCGAGGCGGGCTCCTGCGCCAGGCCCCCAGCTGCCCCGCCCGTGATTTATTTGTAGTGAAAGAGGAGGGGACGTGGGTGGCTTGTTGATTTCCCCTGCCCTTTTGTTATCCAGGAAGGCAAAGCGCGTTTCGGCCATCGGGTCATGCTTTTTGGGGACACCTCCGGGTTAAGGCCTTCATGATTTGCAGGGGGCCCCCAGGGGGGTCTTTCTATGGCACTTTTTCACATGAAAACAGGGGACGAGGCCCCCTGTGTCCCATAAGTTGTCTCAACAGCAGATCCTGAATATCCTTAGGGCTTTTAGGTCACCGAATGCACCATATACACCCACCAAGCGACACTCCAAAAATAGTCGGGTAAAACAAAAGACTCCAAGCCATTGCGACCGAGAGGTTCTTGCTGTTTCAATGTGGGCATTTCAACAGGTTAAGTTATCCCTTTCCCCCGAGATCAGGGGCTTTCTTTTTCTATTTTAACTTTGCCTGCGTTGACAGTCTGAATGGGGGGGTGCTAAAGTTGTGCGTTTGATGAATCACCCCACCTGCGAGGAGGACAGGCCCCTATGGATCAGAAACTACAGATACTCCTCGATACCATCAAAAAGCTGATCCGCCGCGGTGCTTTTCCCAACCTCACCCGGGTCATCAAAAAGACCCATCCTGCTGATATTGCCCACCTGTTTCGCTATCTCGATCCCAAGGAACAGCGGATTCTGTTCAATCTGATCGATGATTCGGAAACCGCCGCTTACGTCCTTTCCGAGCTGGACCACGCTACCGGGGCAACCCTGCTGGAGCAGATCGACCGGGAGACCATTACCGAGGTTTTGCAGGAGATGGCCTACGATGATGCCGTCGACATCATCCGCAACATGCCTGAAGAACTGGCCGAAGAGGTTCTGCAGACCATGGAGGATGAGCACTCCGAAGAGATCGAGGAGTTGCTCAAGTACGGCGAAGAAACTGCCGGTGGCATCATGGCCACCGAGGTTTTCGCCCTTAATGAGGACCTGACCGTCGGCCAGGCCATCCAGGCCCTGCAGGAGGCCGAAGATGTCGAGATGGTCTTTTATGTCTACGTCATCGACGAGCACAACCACCTGGTCGGGGTTCTCTCGTTGCGTCAGTTGCTTACCGTTCCGCCGCGCACCCTGCTCAAGGAGATCATGACCACTGATGTCATAAGCGTACGTACCGACATCGACCAGGAAGAAGTTGCCCACGTGGTGGCCCGCTATAACGTTCTCGGGGTTCCGGTTGTCGATGAGGGAAACAAACTCATGGGGATCGTCACCGTTGACGACGTCATCGACGTTCTGCGCGAAGAAGCCACCGAGGATATCTATAAAATGGCCGGTTCCAGTGACGAGGAACTGCTCTATGGCTACAAGTCGTTCAAGATCGCCCGCCTGCGCCTGCCCTGGCTGCTCACTAACCTCTTCGGAGGGGTGCTTACCGGTTACCTGATGTGGGTGTTCAAGGTGACCCTCAAGGAAGTTATTGCCCTGATCTCTTTTATCCCGGTCATCACCGGCATGGGCGGTAATGTCGGCGGTCAGTCGGCGACCATCGTCGTGCGCGGCTTTGCGACCGGTCGCATCGATTTTTCGACAATCCGCCAGGTCTTTTTAAAGGAGCTGCGGGTTGGGATGATCATGGGGACGGTCTGCGGCCTGGTCATCGGGCTGGTGGCCTTTGGCTGGCATCATAATCCCTACCTCGGTGTGGTGGTGGGCCTGGCCATGGTCACCGCCATGACCGTTGCGGCTTCGATGGGGGTGCTGGCACCGGCCTTTTTCAATCGCATAGGAGTCGACCCGGCCATCGCCTCAACTCCCTTCGTGCAGACCGCCAACGATATTACCGGCATCCTGATCTACTTCGGCACCGCCACGGCTTTTCTTAAATATTTGCATTAAATCAGGTGACAGGTTCCTTTAGCCTTTAGCCAGGTTTTATCTATGCGCATTCATTCCTCTGAAGCGATCATTCTGCGCAGTCTCGATTACGGGGAGGCGGACCGTATCGTTTCGTTTCTCACCCCAGACCACGGTCGGCTCAAGGGGTTTGCCCGCGCCGCTCGTAAAAGCCGCAAGCGCTTCGGCCCGGCCCTGGAGCCCTTTGCCCAGGTGTGCCTGTACTGGAGCCCCCCCCGCAGCGGCGAGATGGTCTCGCTCAAAGAGGCTGATCTGCTCGATTTGCGCACCGGGTTGAGGCGGGATCTGACGGCGATCGCCCTGGCCGGCTATGGCTGCGAGCTGGTCGAGGAGCTGCTCGGCGAGTTGCCGGGGCAGCCACAGGTCTTCGAGGTGCTGCGCGCCTATCTCGATCATCTGGCAACGCAGGGGACGATGCAGGAGGCCCGCATGCTGCTGGAGCTTCGTCTGCTGGCGCTGGCCGGCTATGACCCTCACCTGCTGCACTGCTCAGCCTGCGGGGGCGGGTTCTCGGGCGACCGTGCGGTCTTTGCCGTCGAGCGCGGCGGCAGCCTCTGCCTTGACTGTGCCGGGGCGGGGGAGGGGCTCTCGGTCAGCGTGTTGACCCTGGGGACCATGGCCCGCTGCCTGCGGTCACCGGCGACACTTTTTGCCGGGTTCCGGTTTGGTGAACAGACCCTGCACGAAGGCGGAGCGCTGCTGTCACAGGCTCTTGGGCCGCACCTGGGCCGCCCGCTTAAGTCGCTGCAGTTTCTCAAGGAAATTTTGTCCGGCTAAACAGTGGCTTTAATGCCGCTAAATGGCCTTTCTTTTTGGCTTGCCCGGCTTGACAAGGTGGGCCAAACACGCTAGCATTTGCCCCTTGTAATTATTGTGTACAGCATACGAAACTGGTCTGCTGGACCACATTGGTGAAATAGATATAAAATACTGCCTGGAGGCCTCGTGACCTTTCAAGAATTGATTCTCGCTTTACAGAACTACTGGGCCAAGCAAGGCTGCATTATTCAGCAACCTTACGACATGGAAAAAGGGGCCGGCACCTTCAACCCCGCAACCTTCCTTCGCGTGCTGGGGCCAGAGCCCTGGAACGTGGCCTATGTCGAGCCCTCCCGCCGGCCCACCGACGGCCGTTACGGCGAAAACCCCAACCGGCTGCAGCACTACTACCAGTTTCAGGTCATCCTCAAGCCCTCGCCGATGAATATCCAGGATCTCTACCTCGATTCGCTGAAGGGCTTTGGTATCGACCCCTCGCGTCACGACATCCGCTTTGTCGAGGACGACTGGGAATCGCCGACCCTGGGTGCCTGGGGGCTGGGCTGGGAAGTGTGGCTCGACGGTATGGAAATCACCCAGTTCACCTATTTTCAGCAGGCCGGCGGCATTGACCTCAAGCCGGTTTCCGGTGAGATCACCTACGGCATCGAGCGTATCGCCATGTACATTCAGGGCGTTGATAATGTTTATGACCTTGAATGGACCAACGGTATCAAGTACGGCGACGTGCATCACCAGACCGAGGTCGAGTTCTCCACCTATAATTTCGAGGAGGCCGACACCGCGATGCTGTTCCAGCTCTTCGATATGTACGAAAAGGAATGCATCCGTCTGGGCGAACGGGAGCTGGTCTTTCCGGCTTACGACTTTGTCCTCAAATGCTCCCATTCCTTTAACCTTCTCGATGCCCGGGGAGCCATTTCGGTCACCGAGCGGGCCAACTACATCGGTCGGGTCCGCAACCTGGCCCGGTTGTGCGCCGAGGGCTACGTCGCCCAGCGCGAGAAGATGGGATTTCCCCTGCTGAAAAAGGGGTGAAAAGGTGCCAGGATTCAGGTTCCAGGAATCAGGAAAACCTTTTAAGGCCTTCCTGGGTCCTGGAGTCTGAGAACCTGAAACCTGATACCTGAAACCTGAGACCTGGAGTCTTTATATATGTCTGCTGAACTGTTCCTCGAAATTGGTACCGAAGAAATTCCCGCCGGTTTTCTGCCTGTCGCAATGCGTGATCTGGAACGACTGATGCGCAAGGAGCTAGACTCTGCCCGCATCGGTTTTGGTGAAATGCGTACCTTTGCCACTCCGCGGCGCCTGGCCATTTCGGTGGCGGGTGTTGCCGCAGAGCAGCAGCGCCAGGAGTTGACCATGTCGGGCCCTTCGGTCAAGGTCGCCTTCGATGCAGAGGGCAACCCGACCAAGGCGGCCATGGGGTTTGCCCGCGCCAACGGGGTTGAGGTTTCCGAACTCTCCCAGATGGAGACTGACAAGGGCACCTACCTGTTCATCTCCAAGGTCGAGGAAGGCCGGCCGACCGCCGACCTGCTTCCCGAGATATTGCCGCGGCTCATTAACAGCATCCCTTTTAAAAAATCGATGCGCTGGAAAGACCTCGACACCCGCTTTGCCCGCCCCATTCACTGGCTCGTCGCCCTGTTCGACGCCGAGGTCGTGCCCTTTTGCTACGGCAACCTGAAAAGCGGCAACCTCTCCCGCGGGCATCGTTTCATGGCCCCTGAAGAATTCGCCGTGCAGGGTGTCGAGGGCTACCTGAAGGAGACCGCTGCTCGTTTCGTTACCGTCGACCCCGAGGAGCGCAAGCAGAGCATCGCCCGCCAGCTTGAAGAACTCGCCGAAAAAGAGGGCGGCAAGCTGATTGCCGATGAAGGGCTTCTCGACGAGGTCACCTACCTGGTCGAAGATGCGACCGCTCTTTGCGGGTCCTTCGAGGAGAAATACCTTGAGCTGCCCCGCGAACTGCTGATTACGTCAATGCGTGAGCACCAGCGCTACTTTTCGCTGGTCGATGACCAAGGCAACCTGCTGTCGCGTTTCATTACCGTGTCCAACAACCGGGCCAAGGATCCCCAGGTGGTGATCAACGGTAACGAGAGGGTTATTCGCCCCAGGCTCTCTGACGCCATGTTCTTCTGGAGCCAGGATCAGAAGGTCAAGCTCGAGTCGCGCCTTGAGGCCCTCAAGAAGGTCGTCTACCAGGCCAAGCTCGGTACCAGCTACGAAAAGGTCATGCGCTTTCGCCAGCTGGCTGTTGAGCTGGCCGAGCAGCTTGATCCTGCTGTGAAAGAGCTGACCGATCGCGCGGCCCTGCTCGCCAAGTGCGACCTTGAGACCGGAATGGTTTACGAGTTCCCCGAACTGCAGGGGGTGATGGGGCGTGAATATGCCCGCCTCGAAGGCGAAGACCTCCGGGTCGCCAAGGCGATCTACGAGCACTACCTGCCAGTGCAGGCCGGCGGCGAGCTGCCTTCGGACAATGTCGGGGCCTTTGTCTCGCTTGCCGACAAGATGGATACTATCTGCGGGTGCTTCGGGGTCGGCCTGATCCCGACCGGTACTGCCGATCCCTACGCCCTGCGTCGCAGCGCCATCGGCATTCTCAACATCATCCTAGAGCGCAACTATCGCGTCTCGCTGCCGACACTGCTCGAGCGCAGCGTCAGCCTGCTTGAGGGCAAGCTGACCCGCAGCGCCGGCGAGGTCAAGGCTGAGGTTCTGGAATTCATCCGCCTGCGCCAGGTCAACATGCTCACCGGGCAGGGGCACCCTCAGGATGTGGTCGATGCCGTGCTGTCAGCATCCTTCGATGAACCGGTCGATGCCCAGGAGCGGGTCCAGGCTCTTGCGGAGCTCAAGGGCCGCGAAGATTTCGAGCCATTGGCCGTTGCCTTTAAGCGGGTGGTCAACATCATTAAGGAGGGTGTTGAGCAACCTGTCGACGCCGCCCTGTTCGAGGAGGGGTGCGAGGGAGAGCTGCACCTGGCTCTGCAGAAGGTTCAGGCCGAGGTTGACAAACTGGTTGCGGCCGGCGACTACGCCGCGGCGCTTAAAACCATTGCCGCCCTGCGGGTTCCCGTTGATAACTTCTTTGAAGGGGTTATGGTTATGGCCAAGGACGAAGCGGTGCGCACCAACCGTCTGGCACTGCTGAGCGGTGTAGCCCGGCTGTTTACCGGCATTGCCGATTTTGGCCGGATCGCTGCCTGATTTTATTTCGGTTCTATAACCGAAACTCGAGGGTGCCGATGCGCCCGACCCGCAAGGCGCGAGAAGGGCGAATATTGAGCCATATTCAACCGCCGAGCAACGCAGTGGGTCGGGATGCAGCGGCGCCCGAATCCAGCAACGGACTTTCGCCCGTCTGTACTAGGATAGCCACCAAGACACAAAGGCACCAAGGCACCCCAAAGGCAAAGGAATTCTGAATTGACGTCTTGATTTCAGAATTTAAAAGATTTTCTTCGTGTCTTGGTGACTTGGTGGCAAATATCTGGTTACCTTCGTTTTGGTTGTAGTTATATTTTGTTTTTGTTATGAAATGTACGTTTGCACGAGGGGAGACTCGCCCAGAAAGGCCGGAGCGGACCGGCTTGGCACTTTTTCGAGGAGGAGAAGGTTGATGGCTGCAAAATATGTGTATTTCTTCGGTGATGGAACTGCCGAAGGCAAAGCTGACATGAAGAATCTGCTTGGCGGTAAGGGGGCCAACCTGGCGGAGATGACCGCCATAGGCTTGCCGGTACCCGCCGGGTTCACCATTACCACCGAAGTCTGTACCGAGTTTTACAAGAACAATCGCCAGTATCCTGCCGAACTCAAAGGGCAGGTCGAGGAAAAGCTCCAGCAGGTCGAAGAGTTGATGGGCAAGAAGTTCGGCGATGTTAAAAATCCCCTGCTGGTCTCGGTGCGCTCTGGCGCTCGCGCTTCCATGCCGGGGATGATGGATACGGTTCTTAACCTCGGTCTTAATGACCGGACGATTCAGGGGATTATCGAGCAGAGCGGCGACGCGCGTTTCGCTTACGATTCCTATCGGCGTTTCATCCAGATGTACTCCAATGTTGTTCTCGACATGGACGGTGATCTCCTCGAGCATATCCTCGAGCAGATGAAAGAGCGCCGTGGGGTCCATCAGGACACCGAGCTTTCGGCCGACGATCTGCAAGAGCTGGTCTCCCTATTCAAGCAGAAGGTCAAGGAGGAGCTCGGCAAGGATTTTCCCGAAGACCCCCAGGAGCAGCTCTGGGGCGCTGTCGGCGCGGTCTTCGGTTCGTGGATGAATGCCCGGGCTATCACCTATCGCAAGCTCAACAACATCCCCGCCGAATGGGGCACCGCGGTCAACGTCCAGTCGATGGTTTATGGCAATATGGGTGACGACTGCGCCACCGGCGTGGCCTTTACCCGCAACCCCTCCACCGGTGAAAATATTTTCTTCGGCGAGTTCCTGGTCAATGCCCAGGGCGAGGACGTGGTCGCCGGTATCCGCACCCCCCAGCCGATCAACAAGGCGGGCAATCCCGATGGCGGGACACTGCCTTCGATGGAAGAGGTGATGCCCGAATGCTACGGCCAGCTGATGCAGGTTCAGCAGGCGCTGGAAAAGCATTACCGGGATATGCAGGATATCGAGTTCACCATTGAAAAGAACAAACTTTACATGCTGCAGACCCGCGGCGGAAAGCGTACCGCCCAGGCGGCGGTCAAAATCGCCGTAGACATGGTCAAAGAAGGGCTGATCAGCGAAAAGGAAGGGGTCCTGCGGGTCGAGCCCGACCAGCTGGATCAACTGCTGCATCCCTCCCTCGACCCGAAGGCCCCTAAGGACGTTATGGCCAAAGGGCTGCCTGCCTCCCCGGGCGCCGCTTGCGGCGAGGTGGTCTTTTCGGCCGACGAGGCTGAAGAAGCCGCCCGAATCGGGCTGAAGGTGATCCTGGTTCGGGTCGAGACAAGCCCCGAGGATATCCACGGCATGCACGCCGCCCAGGGGATTCTCACCGCTCGTGGCGGCATGACCTCCCATGCGGCGGTTGTGGCCCGCGGCATGGGCAAGTGCTGCGTTGCCGGCTGCGGCGATATCAAGGTCGACTACAAGGCCCAGCAGTTCGTCGCACGTGGTGGAGTGGTGATCAAGAAGGGCGATATCATCACCCTCGACGGTTCCACCGGCGAGGTGATGAATGGTTCCGTTCCCACCGTGCAACCCGAGCTCACCGGGGACTTCGGCCAGCTCATGGGTTGGGTCGACAAGTTCCGCCGCCTGCGGGTGCGTACCAATGCCGACACCCCCCAGGACTCCAGGGTGGCTCGCGAGTTCGGGGCCGAGGGGATCGGCCTGTGTCGCACCGAACATATGTTCTTCGAGGCCGAGCGCATCATGGCAGTGCGCGAAATGATCCTCTCCGAGGATCTGGAGGGACGCAAGCGGGCCCTGGCCAAGATTCTGCCGATGCAAAAAGGCGACTTTCTCGGCCTGTTCCGCGAGATGAAAGGGCTGCCGGTCACCATTCGCCTGCTTGACCCGCCGCTCCATGAGTTTTTGCCCCAGAAGGACAGCGAGATCGATGAACTGGCCCAGGTCATGGGGGTGACGGCGCAGGTGCTCAAGAACAAGGTGGAGTTTCTCCACGAGTTCAACCCCATGCTCGGCCACCGCGGATGCCGCCTGGGGGTGACCTACCCTGAAATTTACGACATGCAGGTGCAGGCGATCATGGAGGCTGCCTGCGAACTGGTCAAGGAAGAAGGGTTCGACATGGTGCCCGAGATCATGATTCCCCTTGTCAGCGAGGTGAAAGAACTCGAAATCCTGCGCGCCAACGCGGTGCGGGTCGCCGATGATGTGATCAGCCGCTACGGTGTCAAGGTCAAGTACCTGATCGGCACTATGATCGAATTGCCCCGGGCCGCGCTGACCGCCGACCAAATTGCCGAGGAGGCCGAGTTCTTCTCCTTCGGCACCAATGACCTGACCCAGACCACCTACGGCCTCTCCCGCGACGATGCCGGCAAGTTCCTGCCCTACTACGTAGAGCGGGAGATCTTACCCAACGATCCCTTTGTCGCCCTCGACCAGAGCGGGGTCGGTCAGTTGGTGCAGATGGGTTGTGAGAAGGGTCGCCAGACCCGCCCCGAGATCAAGCTCGGTATCTGCGGAGAGCACGGTGGTGAACCTTCCAGCGTCATCTTCTGCCACAAGATCGGTCTTGATTATGTCTCCTGCTCCCCCTACCGGGTGCCCATCGCCCGCCTGGCCGCTGCCCATGCGGCATTGCAGGACGAACAATAAGCCGAGGCTCGGCACTTGAACCAAGGCACAATTAAAAAAGCCCCCGGATAAATCCGGGGGCTTTTTTGCTGCGGCATAAATTGTAAGCTGTTCTGAGCGCCTGTCACTCGGTTGGAGTCAGGCCGTGTTTTTTTGGTAGAGCATTTCGGCCAGTTGTTGAGGCGGAAGGGGACGGGCAAAGTAGAATCCCTGCACCTGGTCGCAGCGACGACTGCGCAGAAAGTTGAGCTGCCCTTCGGTCTCCACGCCCTCTGCGATCACCTTGAGCCCAAGGCTTTGCGCAGCTTTGATGATGATGTCGACAATCGAGGCATCTTCGGTGTCGGTTTCGATGTCGCGGATAAAGGAACGGTCGATTTTCAGGATGTCGATAGGTAACTTTTTCAGGTAGTTGAGCGAAGAATAGACCGTGCCGAAATCATCCATGGCTATCTGGATCCCCAGGCTGCGCAGTTGTTTGAGAATTTCGATGGCACTGTCGGCGTTTTCAAGCAGCACCGATTCGGTCAGCTCGAGTTTGAGTCGGGACGGCTCAAGGCCGGTCTCTTGAAGGGTCCGCCGTACCGTGCTCACCAGGTCGGGCTGTTTAAGCTGGCGCCCGGAGAGGTTGACCGAGATCAAAAAAGCATCTCCGGTGCTTGCGCCAAGGGCAACAGCCTGCAGGCAGGCTTGGTAAAGGACCCATTCGCCGAGGGGCAAGATCAGCCCCGACTCCTCGGCAAGGGGGATGAATTTACCCGGGGAGACCGTTCCCAGGTCCGGGTGTTGCCAGCGCACCAGGGCCTCGACGCCGGAAATCCGGTCGGACTGAAGGTCAAAGACCGGCTGGTATTCGAGGAAGAACTCGTTGTTCTCAAGGGCGTGGGGCAGGCGGGTGCCAAGAATCAGCCGTTCCATGGCTTCCCAGTTCATCTCCTGGGTGAAGAACTTGTGGCCGTCGCTTCCCTGCGCCTTGGCCTGATACATGGCGATGTCGGCGTTTTTGAGCAGGGTGTCGAAATCGCGGCCGTCCTGAGGATAGATGGCAATACCGATGCTGCCGGTGGCGAAGGCCTGCTGGCCTGAGAGAATCATCGGCTCGGCGACCGACTGTAGAACCTTTTGCGTGATCAGGGCGATCTGCTCGTGATCCGTCTCATCGGTAAAGACCATGACGAATTCATCACCCCCCAGGCGGGCCACGGTATCGGTTTTGCGCAGAACTCGGGTCAGGCGTTCGGCGATAATGGTGAGCATCTCGTCACCGGCTGAATGGCCCAGGATGTCGTTGATCACCTTGAACCGATCGAGGTCCATAAACAACAGGGCGAAACCGTCATCGTCATCGATCGTTGTTGCTATAATCCGACTCAGGTGGCTCTGCAGCCAGCTTCGGTTGGGCAGGCCGGTGAGTTGGTCGTAGTAGGCCAGTCGCTTGATTTCGGCCTCGGCCTGGCGGCTCTGGGTCAGGTCGCGGAAAATGTGAACCGTGCCGACGGGGGCGCCGGAGTCGTCAGTCAGGAGGCTGGTGCTTTCTTCAAAAACGCCGGGCAGGCAAGGGGTGATGCGTTCGATTCTGGCGGGCAACTGCGAGGCGACGGTTAGGTGGTGGGCGCATTCGGCAGGTGGGACCTCGGTGCCGTGGACCAGCTGACAGCATCTCTGGCCGAGGAGTTCGGCGCGCGGTTGCTGAAACAATTCAGCGGCGGCAAGATTTGCCTGGCGGATGCGCTGGGATTGATCCAGGATAAACATCGGGTCCTGCACGGAGTCAAAAGTCCGCTCCCATTCCCGGGCCCTGCGGTGCAGAGAGTCAAGGGCCTGACCCAGATCTCTCCGGAGTTGGCAATAAGCCTGGGCCAGTTCACCAATCTCATCGGTGGTAGAAATTTTTGTGAGTGCGGCGTGCCGTTGGTCCTGGTCGGCTGAGTTTTGATCCGGCGAAGCAAGGTCCAGTCCCTGAACCGCCCTGCTTAGCTGAGTCAGGGGTCTGGTGACCCGGCGGATCGCGAGGGCGCCGATCAGCGCAGCGGCAAGTGCGAAGAAGATGCCGATGAAAAGGATGTTCCTGCGTGCTTCGACCAGCGGTCGATGGACCTCTTCTATCGGTTGTTGTGCTGCGACCACCCAGTTGGTGGCGGGGATCATTTTGAAAGAGGCCAGCATGGCTATGCCCCGGGAATTGACAGTCTCCCCGGTCTGTTCGATCCCCTCGATGGCGGCATCGAAGAGTTTGTTGCTCCCGGGCGGAACGTCCCGCTGCAGGATGCGGTCGGCCTCGGGGTGGAGAATAATCCGGCGGGACTGGTCGAAAACATAGATATAGCCGCTGTTACCGAATTTCTCGTTTGATATGCCTCCCAGGGCGTTGGGCGAGGTGAGCACGATGGCGCAACCGAGCATTCCCAGTGGTTTGTCATCAGCTCCTTTAAGGTAGGCGGTGAAGGTCAGCACCGGCTTTTTGGTGCGGGCCGAAATATATGGGACACCGATAATCCCCTGTTTTTCGCGCATGGTGCGCTGAAAATAGGGGCGAAAGGCAAAATTATCGCCGTGAATTTCCGGGTGTCGAGGGTGGTCAACGATCAGCTTGCCCTGGGCATCGAGGATCCACATGCCGTTGGCAAACTTGGGATAGATATCCAGCATGGAGGCCAGATATGTCTCGATGGCTGCCTGGTCCTGCTGCTGAAGGGCCTGGTGGGGGATGTTGTGGGCAATCGCCTGGGTGTCACGCAGAGAGTCTGCCATGAAGGTGGCGATCGAGTCTCTTGCGGTTGATGCTATTGATTGGGCACCGTCGATGATGTTGTGCCGGATGGACGTTTCTAGTTGCCGCAAAAAGAACATGCCGCAGAGTCCCAGGGTCAGGGCGACCAGCGTGGCCATGAGCAGGGAGGTCTTGGTGCGAAGTTTCATAGGTCCCTTGATCGCCGGTTTTCCGGCGTTGGAGCAAAAAGGTAACAAATGTTATGGTAGTATTCTTTCTGGGCGAGGTGCCCTGTGGATTTGCAATTTCTGTACCCCGATAGAAGAGGAGGCTGTCCGACAATAAGGGCAGAAGCGAAAATCCAGAAGCTTGAGAACAGATTTTGGCTCGTTTGAGAGCTCATAACAGTAGCTATGGGCCGAAAAGGAGCTGAAATATGGGCCAAGCAGCTGGGTTTGTAGCCGGTCATGGATTGTCGGACAGCCTCCTTGGGAAACGGCTATGAAAATCGTGATTCTGGACGGAAAAACTCTCAATCCCGGGGATTTGGATTGGGCCCCCATCGAACGCTTCGGTGAGCTTGAGATCTATGATCGAACCCCTGCGGAGGCTGTTTTGCAACGTGCCGCGGGGGCCGAGATCCTGTTGACCAACAAGACCCCCCTCACTCGCCAGACCATCGAGACGCTTGGCGATCTTCGCTATATCGGCGTACTTGCCACCGGCTACAATGTCGTCGACGTCGATGCTGCGAGGCAGCGGGGGATTTCGGTGAGCAACGTGCCTGGGTACGGCACCGCGGCGGTGGCGCAAATGGTGTTTGCCCTGTTGCTCGAGTTGACGCAGCAGGTGGGCCATCATGCCTCCCTGGTTCGTCAGGGCCGCTGGAGCGCCAGTCCCGATTTCTGCTTCTGGGACCGGCCTCTTGTAGAGCTGGACTCGCTGACCATGGGAGTTGTTGGTTTTGGCGAAATCGGCCGCAAGGTCGCCGGTCTTGCCCGGGCTTTTGGAATGCGGGTGCTGGTTCATACCCGTAACCCCCAGAAATATAAGGCCGCGCATCAAGGCAATGGGCTGGATTTCTGTGACCTGGACGGACTTTTTTTGCGCAGCGACGTGGTGAGCCTGAACTGTCCCCTGTCAGCCGAAACCGCCGGTATGGTCAATAGCCGCCGTCTTGGTTTGATGAAATCGAGTGCCTTTCTGATCAATACGGGCCGCGGGCCGCTGGTCGACGAGCGGGCCCTGGCCGAAGCATTAAGGGGCGGGCAGCTTGCCGGCGCAGGTCTTGATGTCCTGGCGCAAGAGCCGCCGGCCGCAGATAATCCGCTGCTACAGGCTCCTAACTGCGTCATCACTCCCCATATCGCCTGGGCGGCGCGCGCGGCGCGACAGCGCCTGCTAACCACGGCCGTGGCCAATGTCGAGGGGTTTGTCTGCGGGCGGCCGCAGAACCTGGTCACCTGAACCCTTGCCTTGTTTTGTCGATGGCACCGGCTTGACTTGGCGAGGTGGTGATGGTATAAATTCGGTCCGCTGAAAAGGTATCCAAACTGACCACAGGGGACAACCCTGTGGTCTTTTTTCGCTTTAGGAAGGTTGTATTTATGAACGCCAAGTCATTATCTGCAGGGGATTTTATCGATGCCCGCTGTACTCGTTGCCGAGTCATTACCAACCATACGATCATTGCTATGGTCGGTGACACTGTCGCCAAGGTGAAATGCAACACCTGTGACGGAGCCCATAAATACCACCCTCCAAAAGCACCCGCCAAACCCCGGGCCACCGCATCGGGCTCGAGCACTTCGGCGGCCTCAACCAAACGCAGCCAGAGCGCTGCAGCAAAAAAACTCAGCGCCGACCTTGAGGAATGGGTAACTTTCAGTCGCGATGCCGACCCGACCCTGGCCAAGGCTTATGATATGAACAGCGGCTATAAGGCTGGTGACCTGCTCGATCATTCGGTCTTCGGGATTGGCATTATCAAGGCAATTTTCAAGCCCAACAAAATGGAGGTGCTGTTTCAGGACGGTAAGAAGCTGCTGCGCTGCAAGCTCTGATGCTGCAACCTGACTCATGCAAAGGTCGTTTTAAATCGCTTGCCAGATTGCAATCTTCCGTTAGAATTTTGAAATTATAATATTCTCCTGGGAGGTGTGGCATGGCGATCAGTGAACGGCGCCGGGAATTGAAGCGCAGAAGGCAGCGCCGGGAAAAACGGCGCAAGAAGAGCCTCAAGCTGGCCAGTGTCAGCAAAGGCCGTCCCAGGCCCCGGCAAAAACAGAGTGACTCACAAGATTCCGCGGCCGATCCATCAGAAACTCAGGATTAGCCTCAACATAACCTCAGGGGCCCAGAGCTGAAGATGGAACGGTTCGCCCAAGGAGCAGGAATGGATTTTCACCAGCGACATAGCTGGTCGATGACGCCCAAGGAGGCGGTGGCTCTGCAGAGAAATCTTGCAGGGCAACTGCAGGTTTCTGTCGGGCTTGGCGGACCCGTGAGCCGGGTGGCGGGGGTTGATGTCTCGTATCAGAAAAACGGCGACCTTTTCTTTGCCTCGGTAGTCGTCCTGTCTTTTCCTGAGTTTGAAGTGCTTGAAGAGGCCTCGGCCTGCCAGCAGGTCGATTTTCCCTACATTCCAGGGCTGCTCTCGTTTCGCGAGTTGCCGGTCGTGCTGCAGGCTTTTGAGGGGTTAACAACAGTTCCCGATGCGGTGCTGGTCGATGGCCAAGGCATTGCCCACCCGCGGGGGCTGGGGATCGCCAGCCATCTGGGGCTCTGGCTGGATCTGCCCACCATCGGTTGCGCCAAGAGCAGGCTGTGCGGTGAACATGATATGCCCGGTCCGCAAAAGGGTGACCACAGCCCCCTGCTGCTTCACGATGAAAATGTCGGCGTGGTGCTTACCACCCGGGACGGGGTCAGACCCCTTTACATCTCTCCGGGGCATAAAATCAATATCCCCGACGCCGTCGAACTGGTTCTGGCCTGCTGCACCCGGTATCGCATGCCCGAACCGACCCGCCTGGCGCATTTGCTCAGTAATCGCCTGCGTTGCGAAACCCTGGGGCTGGCCGGAGACCCCGAGGCCTGACGGCGGCTCCTGTTGGCAGTCAGTGCTCCCTTACGGTCGAACGGTCGAGCAGTTCGATGATTTCTTTTGCCTGGGGCTCATCCAGAGTCCCTTTGGCCCGAGCCACTTCCACAGTCTGTTTCCCCATCAGCCGGTAGATACTCTCCAATTGCTCAGGCATGACCTTGAGAGATTTGAGGTGCTTGGCCACGGTGCGCACGTCGCCCCGGGCGATGGGGCCGGTCAGTGCCTGTTCTGGTCCCAGGGCGATGAGGTTTCGCCCGGTTCCCCGTAAAATCGGGATCAGCAACTCAAACGCCTCGCGCTTTTCCATGCCGCAGCCTGCCATGACCTGGGCCGCCGTGTCGACAAGGGTGACCAGGTAGTTCGAAGCTATGCAGGCCGCGGCATGGTAGAGGGGTTTCTGCTGGCTGGTGATGCGAAAGGGCACCCCCTCCATGTCCTTCACCAGTTGTTCGGCCAGCGGGATCAGTTCCTCCGGTCCTTCGATCGAGAAGGGGCTGCCGGGGATGTTCTGGACTCCCATCACCGAGTCGGCGAAGGTCTGCAGGGGGTGAATGGCCAGGGCCTGCACCGATGGTCCCTCTTCGCCGAGCAGAATCGAGGCCGGGTGGATGCCACTGAAGTGGACCAGGACTGAACCGGGACTGAGCAGTCCCGAGCGCCTGAGGTGCGCCGCCATTGCTCCGAGGTGATCGTCAGGCAGGGCCAGCAGCACGATTTCGCCTTCCCGGGCTTTTTCAAGGTCGGTGGTACCGGTATGCCAGCAGTTGCAAAAGCGCGCGGCTGCCTGGGCCCGTGACGCTTTGCGGCTGATAATGGCGCGGATATCGTGGCCCGCCTCGTTCAGCAGCCGGGTAACTGCCTGGCCAAGGCGGCCAGGGCCGATGAGTACAATGCGCTTTTTCATTCCACTGAAACCTCCAGGGTGCCGACACCATCGATCTGCGCGCTGAGTCGGTCTCCGCTTTTGATCGCGCCGACCCCGGCCGGGGTTCCGGTGAGGATGATATCGCCTTCCTCAAGGGTGAACACCGCTGAGATCTCCCGAATCATCTGGGGGATGCGGCGCATCATGCAGGCCGTTGTCGAATCCTGGCGCAACTCGCCATTGACCGCCAGGCGAATACCCAGGTCGTGGGGGTTGCCAACCTGGTCGGAGGCTACGAACCCGGAGAGCGGGCACGAGGTGTCAAAACCCTTGGCCACCTCCCAGGGCAGCCCCTTGGCTTTGAGTTCGCTCTGAACGTCGCGCAGGGTCAGGTCGATCGCAACCCCGTACCCGGCCACATGCTCCATGGCCTGGTCCTCGGAGATGTTTTTGCCGGTTTTGCCGATGAGCACCGCCAGTTCGACCTCGTGATGGCAGTCCCGTGAGTAGCTGGGGATCACGATCTTTTCGCTCTGGCCGATAATGCTTGTCGCTGGTTTGATAAAGATAACCGGCCGGTCCGGTACCTCGTTGCCCAGTTCGCGAATATGCTCGCTGTAATTGCGCCCCAGGCAGACCACCTTGCCGACTTGAAATACCTTTTCCGTCCCGGTAACTCTTAAATTATACATGATAAACGGCTCCTTTTCGGTGGCGTGATCCCCGCGGGATCAAATATGCAACGAGCGATGGCGTTTTTATTTGCTGGCTTTGGGAAGTGCCCAGTTGTAGCGAATCGCAACCAGGCGCAGGGCGATGACCGTCAACGCCGCCGCAAGGGCAGCCAGGGGATCGGGAAGCTCCAGGGCGTGCAGCAGCACCAGCAGAAGCCCGCCCGCAAAGCAGGCTGAGGCGTAGATTTCCTTGCAGAGAATCAGGGGGACCTGGTTGGAAAGCACGTCACGTACCGCCCCGCCGGCGGTGGCGGTCATGACTCCCATAAAGATTGCCCCCAGCGAACCCATGTCGAAGGCCAGGGCCTTGCTGGTACCGATAACCACGAAGGTCCCCAGACCGATGGCGTCGAAATAAAGCAACGGGTGCTCAATGAAAGCCAGGCGGCGATGCAGCATAAAGACCAGCAGAGCCACCGCCAGGGAGAGGTAAAGGTAGGTTTCGTTCTTCAGACTGAAGGGCGGCAGATCACCGAGGAGCATATCGCGCAGGGTCCCACCGCCCACAGCGGTGACCAGGCCCAGGATCAGCACTCCGAGCAGATCCATATTGTTGCGGATACCGGCCCAGGCACCGGAGGCGGCAAAGGCCGCGGTGCCCACCAGATCAAGGATGTAAAGCAGATTCACGGCGCACTCCCCCTTAAGCAAGCGAGCATACTGGCTTGCGGGGGAAAATGCAAGGGCCAGGGGCGGGGGGAAATGGGCAAGGGTGTTGGTTTTATTCAGCGTTCAGCGCAGACAGACGTTGAATATTTATGCTAGGATGTCCCAGGTTATCAGCCCCTCAACAGGCTGCATCCCTTACCCAAAGGACCAGGAATGCTCCTTCCCATCGGTGATACCCCCAATCCTCCAGGCAAGCCCTGGGTGACTTACCTGCTGATCGCCGTCAACCTGGCGGTTTTCATCCTGGTGACCCTGCCCCTGTCTTATACGCAACCTGATCTTGGAGACCCGCTGCTGCTCGATTACCTGCGGGCCATGGGAGCCCGGGGGACCATTTCGGCCCAGTCGGTGCTGGAGCAGATCTCGGCCTACGACCTGTTCATGTTCGAGTACGGGTTTCGCCCCGGCACTCCTTCTCTTATCGCCCTTTTCTCCTCCCTGTTTCTGCACGCCGGATGGATGCATCTGGCCGGCAACATGCTCTTTTTATGGATATTCGGAGATAACGTCGAGCACCGCATGGGCCGCATCGGTTACCTGCTCGCCTATATAGGTTCCGGCGTGGCGGCAACGCTCTTCTTCGCTTTTTTCATGAGTGATTCCGAGGTGCCCCTGGTCGGAGCCTC
>CALZIZ010000077.1 GCA_945787465.1 uncultured Desulfuromonadales bacterium | reverse complement strand
CCGCCTACGGGCTCGGTTTCATACAGGGCCGAGGAGGCCAGCACCCTGATCCCGGGGACTTGCGAAAGGGCGTCTCGCGCCCCACGAAAAACAGCCGCCCGGTCACCCAGGTTGGCACCCATCGCCAGATAGGCTAGAATCATGAAGCAGGGCTCCTCAATCAAAATCACGATGCAGGCCGATTAAACCACAGCACTTCCCGGTGAGTCAACGACCAGACCGGTTGCCAGGGCCGCCTCGACATGTTTTAATTATAAAAAACATGGAGAATCCGACATGAGCTTCACCCTGACCATCGGCGTTCAAGACCTGGAACGCACGGAAGAATTTTACCGCAACATTCTGCGGCTGGGCATTGAACGTTTTGTCCCGGCCGAAGGCCACCCCCCGGTTCTGTTGCTCTGCCATGGCGGCACGGCCATTCTGTTTCGCGAACTTGCCACCCTCGAGGCCCTGCACCCGGTGTTGTTCCAGAACCTGCAGCGCCACCCCCTGGGCGTTGGCACAACCCTGGAATTCGCCGTCAAAGAGCTGCCCTCGATCGCCAGAAACATTCTCCGTGAGGACCTGCATACCCTGTACGAGATGGAGGATGACGAATTCGGCCATCGCGAAATATGGCTTCACGATCCCGATGGCTACCTGGTGGTTCTCAGCCAGACCGACGACGAACAAGACGGCTGAGGTATCATTAATTTCAGCCGCTGAATTTTCCCTGCCAGAAAAGGGATGATATACTGTAGAGCGAACGCCTGCCAAGGAGGTTTGCCATGTCACGCATCATCCTGCTGCTGCTGGTCTGGCTGCTGATCGCTCCCGCCTCCTTGGCCGCTCAGGGCTTTGACTTCTCCGACTACAAGACCCTCCTCGAGAGATACCTTAAAGAGAACCAGTTGATCAACGGTATCCCCGTTAACGTCCTCGACTACAACAGCATCAAACAGCTTGAACACCGCCCCGGCACACCCTACGTGCGCCTGCTGGCCGACCTGGCCCGCTTCGACCCGACGACTCTGAGTGAGCGCAACGAGCGCATCGCCTTCTGGATCAACGTCTATAATATCGCCGCCATCAAAACCCTGATCGACCATTACCCGGTCGACAGCATCCGCTCGCGAAAAATTCACTGGCTGGGGCAGCCCTGGAAGCGCAAGGTCATCAAGGTCGGCGAGCGGATCTACAGCCTGCATGAACTCGAATTCGAGGTACTGATCGAAGGGCTGCGCGACCTGCGGGCGCACCTGGGGATCAACTGCGCCTCGGTCTCCTGCGCCGACCTGCGCCCCGAACCCTACCGGGGCGCGATCCTCGACCGCCAGCTTCGCGAGCAGGGCGAACGCCTGGCCGCCCAGCCGGAGAAGGGGCTGAGGATCAACAGGGTCAACCGCCGGGTGAGCATTTCGCAGATCTTCAAATTCGACCAAGAGCATTTCGACGCTTGGGCTGGGGGCCCGGTACGATTTCTGCTCTCCTACCTGACCTCCGCCCAGGACCGGGAGCTTCTGGAAAGCGGTGACTTTACCCTCGAGTACCTCGATTACGACTGGAAAGCCAACGACCTTAAGTGGATAGACTAGCCCGGTGACCACAGGATGATAACCACCGAGAACCCACCCCCCTCCCGAATGTCGGCCGAAAAACCCTGGCACGCCCTGCCCCTGGACGAACTGCGGGTCAGGGTCGAAAGCAGCGCCGAGGGGTTAAACGAAGCCCAGGTCGCCGAGCGCCTGCAGCGCTTCGGCCCCAACCGCCTGCCGGTCAAGCCCCCCCCGGGGGTGGTTGCGATTTTTCTGCACCAGTTCCTCAGCCCCCTGATCTATATCCTTCTGGTCGCCGGAATCATCAGCCTGGCGATCGGCGAACGAACCGACGCCCTGTTCATCTTCGCCGTCATCACCCTCAACGCGGCGCTGGGGACCATGCAGGAATGGAAGGCCGAACGCAGCGCCGCAGCCCTGCAGAACCTGTTGCGCATTACCACCCGGGTGCGCAGGGACGGAGTCATTGTCGAGGTCGCCGCCGAAGACCTGGTCCCCGGGGACCTGGTGCTGCTCGAGTCGGGCAACCGGGTGCCGGCCGACCTGCGCCTGATCCACGCGCAGAGCCTGGCGGTGGACGAATCTCTGCTCACCGGAGAATCGGTGGCGGTTGAAAAGCACCCCCAGGAGTTGCCGGCCCAGGTCGCCCTCGCCGAGCGCCGCAACATGGCCTTTGCCGGTTCCACCGTAACCTCAGGCCGAGGCACCGGGTGGGTGGTCACCACCGCCCTGCAAACCCAGGTGGGGCGCATCGCCAGTGCGGTCAGCGCCGCCCAGGTCACCAAACCACCGCTGGTGATCCGCATGGAGCGGTTCGCCCGCCAGGTCAGCTACCTGGTCCTCGGGTTCGTTGCCCTGCTGGCAACCGTGGCCCTGGCCCAGGGAACCCCCTACATGGAGGTCTTTTTCATGGCCGTTGCCCTGGCGGTCTCGGCCATACCCGAAGGCCTGCCGGTGGCCATGACCGTGGCGCTCTCCATAGCCACAACCCGCATGGCGCGGCGCAACGTCATCGTTCGCAAGCTGACCGCGGTCGAAGGGCTGGGCAGTTGCACCTGTATCGCCAGCGACAAGACCGGGACCCTGACGGTGAACAGCCAGACGGTCCGCGCCCTCTGGCTGCCGCCCGGTTTTGATTTCAAAGTCACCGGCGAGGGCTATACCGGAGAAGGGGATGTGCTCACCGCAGCCAATCAGCGGCCCCCTGGCCGAGTCCGCGTTCAAATCGAACGCCTGGCCCGCGCCTCGATTCTCTGCAACGAGGCGACCCTCAAACACCATGATGGCTGCTGGGTGCACCACGGCGACGCCATGGACGTCGCCCTGCTGGCCCTTGGTTACAAGCTGGGGCTCGACCCTGCAGACGTGGTCGCTGAGGTGAAGATTCTCGGTGAGATCCCCTACGAATCCGAACTGCGTTACGCCGCCCGCTTCTATTGGGATCAGCAGGGCACCTGGGTGGTCAAGGGGGCGACAGAACGGGTGCTGGCCTTCTGTCACCAGATGCAGACCGACGACGGCCAGGCCCCCCTCGATGTCCTTGAGGTCGAAGAGCGTGCCCTGCAGATGGCCCGCGACGGTTACCGGGTGCTGGCGGTGGCCGAAGGCTTCGGCAGCCACAGCGACGGCCAGACGAGTTTTGCCGAAACCGACATCCCGCCCCTGACCCTGCTCGGGCTGGTCGGCTTTATCGACCCCCTGCGCCCCGAGGTCGGCGATGCCGTGGCCACCTGCCGCAAGGCCGGGGTCAAGGTGCTGATGGTCACCGGCGACCACCCGGCCACCGCCCTGTCTATCGCCAGGGAACTGGGAATTGCCAGCAGCGAAGCGGATATGGTCACCGGCGCCGGGCTCGGCGAAGGCGCCGCATTTCAACGCCTGGTCGCAGAGTCCTCGGTTTTCGCCCGGGTTTCGCCCCTGCAGAAGCTGCAGATCGTCCAGGCCCTGGGCGAGCAGGGGCATTTCACCGCGGTGACCGGCGACGGGGTCAACGACGCCCCTGCCCTGCGCAAGGCCAATATCGGGGTGGCCATGGGTTCGGGGACCGACGTCGCCAAGGACACCGCCTCGATCATCGTCACTGATGACAATTTCGCCTCCATCGTCGCCGGCGTCGAGGAGGGACGCTACGCCTACGACAACATCCGCAAGGTCGTCTACCTGCTGATCTCCACCGGCGGCGCCGAGATCGTCCTGTTCACCCTCGCCCTGCTCTGCGGCCTGCCCATTCCGCTGCTCGCGGTGCAGCTGCTGTGGCTCAACCTGGTGACCAACGGCATCCAGGACGTCGCACTTGCCTTCGAAGGGGGTGAGCCGGGGGGGATGGAGCGTGCGCCGCGGGCGCCCACCGAGGGTATCTTCAACCGCCAGATGATCGAGCAGAACCTGGTCTCGGGGATCAGCATGGGACTGATTGCCTTTGGCGTCTGGTACTGGATGAATACTCAGGGCTGGCCCTTGGCCGAGGCCCGCAACAGCACGCTGCTGCTGATGGTGTTGCTCGAAAACGTCCACGTCTTCAACTGCCGCTCCGAACGCACCAGCGCCTTTCGGGTGCCCTTTGCCCGCAACCGGCTGCTGATCCTCGGTGTGGCGGTCGCCCAGGGCATCCACATCCTGGCCATGCAACTGCCCCTGATGCAGCGGGTGCTGCAGGTGACGCCGATCTCCTGGAGTCACTGGGGGACCCTTTTGCTGTTGGCGTCGATCTTGCTTTGGGTTATGGAGGCCTACAAACTGATACGCTTTAGAGGCCAGCCCCGAAACAACCCCCAACCGCAGATCGGCGAGCATTCATGACCCTGCAGCACCGCGACAAAATCACCCGGATCATCGACACCCTGGCCGAACGCTACCTGCAGGGCAAAATCAGGGCCGTCAAGCTGGCGGTCACCGCCCTGCTCTCCGGCGGGCACATTCTGCTCGAGGACATCCCGGGGCTGGGTAAAACCACCCTCGCCCTGGCCCTCTCCCAAGTGCTGGGGCTGAGTTTCGGCCGGGTGCAGTGTACCAGCGACCTGCTGCCGAGCGACATTACCGGGCTCTCTATCTACCAGCGTGAGGAAAGCCGCTTCAAGTTCATCCCCGGCCCGCTGTTCAACAACCTGGTGCTGGTCGACGAAATCAACCGGGCCATGCCCAAAACCCAGAGCGCCCTGCTCGAGGCGATGGAGGAGATGCGGGTCACCGTCGAGGGAGTGACCTACCCGCTTCCCGACCCCTTTCTGGTCATCGCCACCCAGAACCCGGTGGAGCAGGTCGGCACCTTCGAGCTGCCGGAATCCCAGCTCGACCGCTTCAGCCTGCGTTCGGACATCGGCTACCCGCCCTCGGCGGTGGAGAAGACTATTATTCGCGGCGGCAGCATCCGTGACCAGATCCGTGAGCTTGAGCCGATGCTTTCCCTGGAGGAAATCCAGCAGGCCAAAAGCGTGGTGCGCGAGCAGGTCTACCTCTCGGAAAAACTGGTCGATTACATCTACGCCATTGTCGCCGCCACCAGGGCCCACCCCATGACCCTGTCGGGCATCTCGACCCGCGGCGGGATCAACCTTGCCGAAGTGGCAAAAGCCGTCGCCTACCTGGAGAACCGCGATCACGTGATCCCCGAAGACGTCTCCCAGGTGGCCGTTGCCGTCGGAGCCCACCGGCTGATCTTGCGATCAGAACACGAAACGCTGAGCAAACAGGAGGTGCTGAGATCGATCATCCAAGAGCTGCCCGTGCCGCTGGACTGAAACTCACCCGGGCGGGGTCCCTCTATATCCTGGTCACCCTGCTGCTCGGATTCGGCGCCGTCAACACCGGCAACAATTTGCTCTATCTTCTGGTATCGGCCCTGCTCGGCTTCATGACCATCTCCGGCATACTTGGCAAGGGCAATATCACCGGCCAGCGGGTGCGGGTCGAACTCCCCGATGAGGTCTACGACGGCATACCGACCCTGGTCACAATTCACCTGGAGAACCGGCGGCGCCTGCCGAGCTACCTGATTCGGGTCGCCCTGCAGGGGCAATCGGTCAGCTTCCCGGTGATTGACCGCAACGGGGCCGATGCTGCCGCACTGATGGTCAGCTTCAGCGGCCGTGGCCGCCACCGGCTGCCCCCCGTAGAGCTCAGCTCGATTTTTCCCATTAATTTTTTCGTCCGCCGCCGCCTTTTAAGTCCGGACGGGGAGGTGACGATTTTTCCGGCACCGCGTCCCTGCCAGGCGACCGACGATACGCCCGAGGGGCGACCCCGCGGGATCACATCGGCCTCCGAGCGAGGTCACGAAGGCGACATCAACCGCATTGGCGACTATCGGGGCAACGAGCCGCTCAAGCTGATCCATTGGAAACTCTCCGCCCGCCACGACCAGCTCAAAGTCAAGGAGCTCTCCTCAACCAACCAGGAGCCGGTCATCATCGAGTTGGCCAGGCTACCGGCAGCCGGGATAGAGGAGCGCCTCGGTTGCGCCTGTTACCTGATCAGGGAGTTGACACGCCAGGGCAAGCCCGTCGGGCTCAAGTTCCAGGACCGCCTGGTGCGGCCGGGCACCGGACAACGACACAAATTGCGACTTCTTTCTGAGCTATCGGCCTATGGTCAGAATTAGAACCCTGCTCTATGTCCATGCCTACACGGCATGCCTGCTCGGAGTGGCGCCGCTGCTGCCCTACCTGGACCTGCCTGTGCAGATGGCCCTTCCGGCCGCCCTGGGAACAGGCATTATCCTCGACCTGCGCAGGCAATATGCCCTACCCGGCTACTGGGGACCCCTGGTCGCCATCTCCTGCTTTATGCTCTACGCCCTGCAGGTCACCCTCTCCAACCTGATTCCCCCGGTGGTCAACATCCTCGCCCTGCTGCTTGCGGTCAGACTGATTACAAAAAAAACCGACCGCCATATCCTGCAGATCTTCGTGCTTGCGCTCTTTGCCCTGGCGGCCTCGTCCCTGCTGAACCTCAGCTCCTTTTTCTTCGTCTACCTTGTGCTGATGGTTGCCGTCGTCACCATGGGCCTGGTTCTTCTGAGCTTCCACCAAACAGCCCCCGCCCTCTGCCTCAAGCGCCCCCAACTGACCCAGCTGCTGTCGGTGACCGCCTCGCTGCCGGTGGTTTCACTGGTGCTGATGCTGGTCTTCTTCGTCATTCTGCCGCGCACCCACCGCCCCCTGTGGGATTTTCTCAACTCGGACGATACCGCGACCGTGGGCTTAAGCGACAAAGTACAGCCTGGAGCGTTCGCCAGCACCGCTGCCACCAAAACCGTCGCCCTGCGCATTGAGTGTCGGCAGCTAGCTCCGGAAGACCTTTACTGGCGGGGCATCGTGCTTAACCACATCGAAGCCAACAGCTGGATCCGCATCGCCCCACCGCAAGGAGAAACATCCCGTGCCTCAGGGGGGCAGACCATTACCCAAACGATCTATCCCGAGCCCAAGTCTGACGCCCGACTGGTTTCCCTCGACGCCCCGCGCCGGGTCGCCAAGCGCGGCTCAAGCCACACAGGCGACCTGGTGTTCTCGGCCCGCAGGGCCATCGACCGCCGCACCCGGTTCGAGGCGGTTTCGGTGAGCGGAGGCGTCATTGAAAACACCGGGGCGATCAACCGCGCATTCTACCGGCAGGTTCCGCCCCCCCCTTCCCCCCGGGTCGCAGAACTTGCCGAACGCCTGAGGGACCAAGACGGGGGGGCGCGTCAGAAAATCCTCAACCTGAAACAGATGTTCCGGGATCTGAAGCTGAACTACGCCACCACCGACCTGCCGACCTCCGCGGACCCGGTCGACGAGTTTCTGTTTGTCAAAAAACGCGGCTACTGCGAGTTCTTCGCCTCATCGTTTGCTGTAATTCTAAGGCTTTCGGGAGTTCCAACGCGTCTGGTAGGAGGCTACTACGGCGGAGAGTA
Organism: uncultured Desulfuromonadales bacterium; assembly: GCA_945787465.1. GTDB lineage: Bacteria > Desulfobacterota > Desulfuromonadia > Desulfuromonadales > Trichloromonadaceae > CALZIZ01. The sequence continues at coordinate 4,365 of CALZIZ010000077.1, read as the reverse complement.
CAATGAACTGGGAGGGTATTACCTGGTCACCGAGGGCATGGCCCACGTGTGGGTCGAAGCCCTGACGGAAGAAGGGCAGTGGCTGCGCATCGACCCGAGCTCACTGGCCAAAAATGCAGGCGACTCCCTGCTGGCGACTCGGGGAAAGAAACTGGGCTGGTTGCGGCGGGTAACCGATGCCTTCAACTATTTCTGGAATCGGGTTGTCATCACCTATGACCTGGGTCGGCAGATGGAGCTTCTGCGCGGAACCACCATCAAGATGAAACAGTTCAGCATTGACCTGGATTGGCAAAAAATCATTGGCTGGGCTTTGCCGGTTGGCGCCCTTGGAGTCTTGTCCTGGGCAGGGCTCAGGCGCAGGGTGATTCGCGCAGAAACCCGGATATTAAGAAGGTATCTTCACCAGGTGCAAAAACGATATGGCCTGCAGGACATCCCGCCGACCATGGGCCTGCAGGAACTGGCAGAGCACCTGGATGATCCGCTGTGCCGGAAATTTGGAGATATCTATGGGGGGGCCGTATACCGCGACCGGCAGCTCACGGCGGATGAACGCAACACGCTCGAAGGCATTATCCGCCAGTTGGGCCAGAAAAAAAGACCCCCTCCAGACTCCTGGCGGCCGGGATAAGAGCCACCGGCTCCTGGATATTTAAAGCATGTGAGGGGGCTTTGCCTGCAAGGGTCCGGGATTCAGTTTCCGGGATTTCCCCCCGAGGGCTTCCCCCGCCCTCTCCGGCTTCGGCGGGGACGGCGCCTGGTGGTTTTTTTCTTCGGTTGGGGGCTGCTCTCCTCAGCCTGGTTGAGGATCTGGTTCCAGGCCTCGAGCACCTCCCCGAACTGCCCGGAGGTCTTGGACCAGAGGCTGAAGAGTTCCAATGCCTGGGGGGTCATGGGGTGCTGCAGAAAGCGGCGTTCGCCGCGATGCCCCCGGCCGCGCCTGAGGCGGAAGAAGCCGACCAGCAGTTCGCGGGCCTGGTGGCGAATGCCGTGGGCCACGTGAAAGTAGCTGCAATGGGGGGCCAGCACCAGCCCGGCAAGGCGCACGGCATCGGTCACCATCAGTTGCTCATCCTGCGGGCAGGTGCGTAAGAAACGCGACAGGTAAAGGGCCGCCAGGGCAAAAGGCTCATCGATCGCCACACCCTGGGCGGTGCGGGCATCGACCTGGTCGAGCAATTCGAAGGTGGCCGAATCCCCTCCGAAACCTGCCAGCAGGTGGGGCAGCAGGGCCAGGCCCTGGGCGCTGCGCAGCACCTTGCCGGCAACCTGATGACGGAACAGTTCCATGATTTCTTCGCGGATCCGCGCCGGGGCAGCTTCGGCGATCAGCGGAGCGCGCAGGGAGATGGCCGAGCGCACCGCCTCATCGAGTGAGAAATCGAGGCGGGCGGCAAACTCCAGGGCCCGCAGCATGCGCACCGGGTCTTCGGTGAAGCGCACCAGGGGATTACCGATCACCCGCAGGCGCCGGGCCTGCAGATCCTCGAGACCACCGACATAGTCGATAATCGAAAAGGTCTTGATGTCGTAGAACAGGGCGTTGATGGTGAAGTCGCGACGAAAGGCGTCTTCCCTGGGGGTGCCGAAAACATTTTCGGTCACCATGAAGTGCTCTGCCGGATCCTCGGGCAAATCTTCGGGGCGGGCCTGGCGTCGAAAGGTCGCAACCTCGATCAGGTTGTCGCCGCCGAAACGGATGTGGGCCAGGCGAAACCTGCGGCCGACCAGAAAACAGTTGCGAAAGAGTTTCTTCACCCTGTTGGGCGTGGCGTCGGTGCCGACGTCGAAATCCTTGGGGGTGCGCCCCAGCAGCAGATCGCGGACGCTGCCGCCGACCAGGTAGGCGAGGTGTCCATTGCGGCTGAGCCGATAGAGAACTTTGAGGGAGCCTTCGTCGATCTGCTTGCGGGAAATGGGGTGTTCTGAGCGGGGCAGGATGACCGGCTCGGGCGGCGGCGCACTGGGGTCTTTTTGCGGCAGGGTCATGAGACTCGATCTGGAAAACGTGGCGTTGATGGTACCAGCTTGTAGCGCAGAGGGCTAAACCTCTAAAATTTAGCAAAAAACACGACCAAAGGAAAGAATTAATCAGCATCAGGGACTCTTCCCTTTGTCCTCGCCGGTCAAGCCCGCTACATGCCTACGGGAAAAGCGCCCTTGCCCTGTATAAAGACAAAGGGCTAAGGTGGTCATTTACAGAAGGATAAGGGGATGTCTTTGAAATGAAGAGTTCGGAATCCACCTACGACGCTATTGTCATCGGCTCAGGTCCTGGTGGGGCGACAGTTGCAAGACAGTTGTCCGGCGGGCAAAAAAAGGTACTGATTCTGGAGAAAGGAAAATCCGTCCCCCTTCGCAGCCCCTTGCAGGACATCCTCTCCACAGCCAGCATCGCTCACCTCGGCAAGGGCGCCACTCTGGTCAGCGGCATTGCGGTGGGCGGTACGACAATGCTCTATTACGCAACCGGCCATGAGCCCCCCCGTCACCGGTTCCAGAGGTTGGGGATTGATCTCTGCCGGGCGATAGAAGAGGTAAAAAGCCTCATCCCCACAGCCCCGTTGCGCGACGACCTGGTCGGACCGATGGCCCAGGCCATCTGCAAAAGCGCCACGAGCCTGGGACTTGACTGGCAGAAACTGCCGAAGCTGATCGATCAGAGCGCCCTGGGGCAGGGATGCATCGATGAGGTTCTCGGCAAGAGATGGAGGGCAGGAGAATTTATCCGGGAGGCCGTCCACAAGGGCGCCAGCCTGCTGGAGGAGGCGACCGTCGAGAGGATTCTGGTCAAAAATGGCCAGGCCTGCGGGGTGGAGTACCGGCGCAAAGGCAAAAAACGAGAGGCCTATGCTGAAAATATCATCCTTGCCGCAGGCGGTATTCAATCACCAATAATTCTTAAGAACAGCCTAAAGATCGAACTGGAAGACGGCTTTTTCTGCGATCCGGTCATTGTCGTTTCTGGAGAGGTGGATTTCAAGCTGGGCGATGAGCCGCCGATGGCCTTCGGAACGCGCCTGGAGCAGGAAGGCGTCTTGCTGGCCGACCTGAGGCTTCCCAGATCATTGTTCATGGCTGGTGCGCTGCAGTCGTATCGGCCGGACCGGCTCTTTTCGCACAGCAGGAGTTTAAGCATCATGGTCAAGGCCGCCGATTCGCTCGGCGGTTCCCTGGAAAAACCGATCCGCAAGATCTTCTCCGGCGAGGATCGGCAAAAGCTGGCCTGCGGCGTCAATGTCGCAGAACAGATTCTGCAGAACGCCGGGGCCAGAAAACTTTTTTCCAGCAGGATCTCTTCGGCCCACCCGGGAGGCTCGCTTGTCATCGGTAAGCACCTCGACGCCAACCTGAAAACCGATATTGACAATCTTTACGTGTGCGATGGCTCTATTCTCCCCGCTCCCTGGGGATTGCCTCCGACGACCACGATCATCTGCCTGGCCATGCGTCTGGCCCGTCATTTGCTCTCCGGGGCATGATGAGCCGCCCCCGGTGCCACCTCCGGCGTTGCCAACCACTCGCAAAAGACCTATCATGCCGAAATTGAACCTGGCTTTCGACCTCCATGCCGGCAGGGACATTTTCCACCCTGCCCCGCGAAACCCAACGACCTTCAAGGTATTCGCTGATGACTGGTAATCTGCTTGTGATTCTCGGCCCGACCGCCTCGGGCAAAACCCACCTGGGGGTCCAGGCCGCCCGACAGCTCGGCGGGGAGATCCTCTCCGCCGACTCCCGCCAGGTCTACCGGGGGATGGACATCGGCACCGGCAAAGACCTCGATGAATACGGGGAGATCCCCTACCACCTGATCGACATCGTCGAGCCGGGTTACGAATTCAACGTCTTCGAGTTTCAGCACCGGTTTTTCGAGGCCTTCGAAGAGATCAGCGCCCGCAGGCGGCTGCCGATTCTGGTCGGAGGCACCGGGCTCTACCTCGACGCCGTCCTCAAGGGATACCGCCTGGTCGAGGTGCCGGAAAATCCGGCGCTGCGCAGCGAACTGGCCGGGCTTGACCAGCAGGGCCTGGCCGAACGCCTGCTGCAACTTCGCCCCCAGGTGCATAACACCACCGACCTCGGCGACCGCGACCGCCTGGTGCGGGCCATCGAAATCGCCGAAGGCGAAGCGGCGGCCCAGGCCGGCCTGCCTCCCCTGCCCACTCTCGAGCCACTGGTCTTCGGGGTGCGCTGGGAGCGTGCCACCCTGCGCAAGCGCATCACCGCCCGCCTCAAGGCCCGCCTCGAGCAGGGAATGATCGAAGAAGTGGCAGAGCTCCACTCCGGGGGGGTCTCCTGGGAATCCCTCGAATTCTACGGCCTCGAATACCGCTTCATCGCCCAGCACCTGCAGGGCAA
>CALZIZ010000076.1 GCA_945787465.1 uncultured Desulfuromonadales bacterium | reverse complement strand
AAGGGCGTCGAAAAGGGCCTCGGAAACCTTCGACCGATCGAGGATCTGGGCCATGAAGATAAACAGCGGCACGGCCACCAGGGTGTAGTTCTGAAACAGCCCCCAGGCGTTGTTGACGAACAGGTCAAGCAGCGCCGGCACGTTGCCGGCGTTGTCGATAAGGCCGAAGAGGGTCGCTACCCCGGCCAGGGTGATGGCCAGGGGGTGTCCGAGGGCGATGGAGCCCATCAGGACGACAAACATCAATATGGTGAGGACTTCGGGAGTCATAAAGATCTATCTCCTGGTGGACTTATTGTCCGCTGTCGTCAAGGGAGCGGAAATCGTGAATCAGCTTGGAAATCCCCTGCAGAAAGAGCAGCACAAAGCCGATGGCCATGACCGTCTTGAAGGGGTAGAGGGGCGGAGCCCAGGACGTGGAGGCCCGCTCCCAGTTCTGCCAGGAGGTCGCTGCGTAGATGACCGACCAGACGGCGAGCAACCCCACCGTGGGGGTAAAGACCACCAGGTTGACGATGATCCGCAGGATGGTTCTCGGTCTCTTCGGCAGCCGGGATTCAAACACGTCGATGGCGACATGGCCGTCGTGCTTGTGGGTGTAAGCAAATCCGAGCATGAAATGCATGCCGTAAATCAGCGTCGTCGGGGGCATTGAAGGCATAACGCATGACCACCTCGTAGGCGACGATCAGGATCAGGGGGATGGAGAGAAAGGAGGTGAAATACCCGACCTTTTCATTCAAACCGTTAATGCTCTGTTCGATAGCGAGCATTGGAAACCTCTCTTAAAGTATTGGTGAAGCGCAATAGAGTGTGGGGGCAGGGCGGGAGCCTTTGCTGGCTCCCGCCCCGTTCCGGGATGAGCGATTATTGCATGTGCTTGCCGCTGATGTAGTCGTCGATAGGCCAGGGGGCGACGCCGCTACGCTGCTCGCGCCAGGTGGCGAAGTCTTTCTTGAACTCCTCCTGGGAGTCGAGGGCTTTTTTGACGTCGGGGTGTTTGGCCTTGAGGCCTTCGAGGTACTTCTTGGTGGTTTTAGCGAACTCGATGCGGGTCTCTTTGTCCATGGTGACGAATTCGATCTTTTCCTTGAACTTGTTGATCGCCGCAACGTTGAGGTTCTCGATCCAGTACTGCGACCAGGCCTGAGTTTCGCGGGCGGCGATTTTGACGATCCATTTCAGGTCGTCGGGCAGGCTCTCCCAGGCGTCTTTGTTGAAAAACAGGCCGCACTGGATGGCGGGCTGGTGCACGCCGGGCTCGATGACGTACTTGGTGATCTCGTCAAAGCCCATGGGGTAGTTGATCGCCGGGGAGCTGAACTCGGCCGCGTCGATGACCCCGCGCTCAAGCGCCAGGTAGACCTCGCCGCCGGGCAGGGGCGAGACGCTCGCGCCAAGCTCATTCATGATATCCATGAACCAGCCGGGGGTGCGGATGCGCATCCCTTTGAAGTCGGCCATCTTGGTCGCTTTTTTGTTGGAGAACAGGCCCATCTCCTGGCCGCCCTGGCCGCCGGGGAAGACCATCAGGTTGTAGCGGCCGTAGAGCTCCTGCATCTGCTCGAGCCCGCCGCGCTCGTAGAGCCAGACGTTGTAGCCCTCGGCGTCAAGGCCGAAGGGAACCGAAGCGAAGGCGACGAAGGCTTCGTTCTTGCCCTTCCAGTAGCCGGGCCAGTCGTGGCCGACCTGGGCCGAGCCCTTGCTGACCGCGTCAAAGGTTTCCATGGCGCCGACCAGTTCGCCGGCCGAAAAGACCTTGATGTCGAGGCGGCCGCCCGAGGCCAGTTTTGCCGAGTCGGCAAAGTGCTGAGCCATATCGTAGAAGAGCAGGCCCTTGGACCAGGGCATGACCATCTTCCAGCGGAATTTCTCCTTGGAGGGTTTGATGGTGCGCAGTTCTTTCTTGACCTCTTCGTGGCGTTTGTCGACCCCGAACTTCTCCCGCTTGGCGGCAAAGGCTACGGGGGCCATCATCAGGGACATGGCGACCATCAGGCCGACGAGCATTCTAAAGCTTTTCATCCGACGTCCTCCTTCTTGCTTGGGTTAGGTTTTGCGGATACGAACCCGGCTGATTTGCCGGGGGCTGGTTTGCCATGCCTGCAAACCAAGTCTATTGTCATCAAGTCGGTTTTCAACTGTTGGTGACTAAAAAGTCGGTAAGATGATATTTTGATCTGGCCCTTGAGTGGTATTACCAGTTGCGACTTTAGCCATTCCTTCCCGGATGTGTCAAGGGAAAAATAGAATATCGTTTTGAGGATGGCATCCTGCGCCGCCTCCGCCTTGGGGGCTAACTGAAAGAAAAGAAGGGAGGGATTGAGTAGGGTGCTGTTTCTGTTGCGGTGATTGGGAACGACGTTTTTGGGGTTGACAGAAAAGGCGGTGTTCCCCTAGGATGGGCTTGTTGGAAATTGGTAAGACCACTTTTGCCGGGAGGATTTATGGCTGAAAAAGTCCGAATTTCACAGTTTGTCGAATCGGCCACCAAGGCGGGCGCCGAGGTTTTGCGTTGCGAGAGCCCAGCCGTGGCGGCTGACTATATTCAGGGCAAGGCAGCTGGTTGCATATTGCTGCCGTCCTTTGCAAGTGCCGAGCACATCGGGTTGGGCGGTTTGCTGCGAGAGGCTGGCTGTGAGTTGGTCGAAGATGATTTTCGCGCCAGGGGGCCGGCTGCCATGGCCGGGGTGACCGGGGCGAATTTCGCCATTGCCGATACCGGCACTGTGGTGCTCGAGAGCACCCCCGAGGCGATTCGCCTGGCCACAACCCTGCCCGAGCGGCATTTTGTGCTGGTCGATCCGCGCAAGATTGTTGCCGACGGCCTCGAGGCCGCCGGGGTGCTGCGCCAGTTTCACCAGCAGCAGCCGCGCAACTATCTGGCCTATATCACCGGTCCGAGCCGCACCGCCGATATCGAGCGGGTCTTGACCATCGGTGTTCACGGCCCCCGTGAGCTGCACATCCTGCTGCTCGAAGGGCTTTCGGACGATCCGCTGGAAATGTAAAAGCAGGCACCAGGAGTCAGGTTTCAGGAATCCGGAAAACCATTTTTTCTGAATCCTTAGACCCAATGCCGGAAGCCTGTAACCTTTTTCCGTGAGGAAAACCATGACCAAACAACGTACCCGCGAATATAAAGATCAGATCACCAAGGCTCTTGCCACACCCAAGCTGCAGGATGCCCTGCACAAGTTTGGCGACGCTTTCCTGCTGGCGCGGCAGAACGCCTTTGCCGGCATGGATTTCGAGGCGATGCGTAGCGGCATCGCCGCGATGAAAGACGATGTGCGTGAGAATCGCCGGCGTTACCTCGACGAGTTCATCACCAATGCCGAAGCGGCCGGCGCCAGGGTTTTTGTCGCCAGAACCGCCGAGGAGGCCAACGGCTATATCACCGAACTGGCCCGCGAGCGGGGAGTCAAATCCGTGGTTAAGAGCAAGAGCATGGCCAGCGAAGAGACCCACCTTAACAACGCCCTCGAAAAGGCCGGGGTCAAGGCGGTGGAGACCGACCTGGGCGAATATATCATTCAGCTTGCCGGCCAGCGGCCCAGCCACATGGTGATGCCGGCGATCCACATGTTCAAGGAAGAGGTCGCCGAGCTCTTCGGCAAGGTTTCGGGGCAGAAGGAAGCGGCCGAGATCGAGCACCTGGTCAAGGTGGCCCGCGGCCAGCTGCGCCAGGCCTACCTCGATGCCGACATGGGCATCAGCGGCGCCAACATCGCGGTGGCCGAAACCGGCGGCCTGGCCCTGGTGACCAACGAGGGCAACGCCCGGCTGGTGAGCACCCTGCCGAAGATCCACGTCGCCCTGGTGGGTATTGAGAAGCTGGTGCCGACCCTCGACGATGCGGCCAAGGTGGTGCAGATCCTGCCCAAAAACGCCACCGGCCAGGCCCTGACCTCTTACGTGACCTGGATTCGCGGCGCGGTGCCCTGCGACGGCCAGGACAAAGAACTGCACATCGTGCTGCTCGACAGCGGCCGCAGCGCCATGGCCGAGTCGCCCACCTGCAAGGATGCGCTGCGTTGTATTCGCTGCGGCGCCTGCGCCAACGTCTGCCCCGTCTATCAGACCGTCGGCGGCCATGTCTTCGGCCATGTTTACATCGGTGCCATCGGCATCATCCTCACCGCCTTTTTCCACGGCATGGACAAGGCCGCCGAACTGGTGCGTGCCTGCATCGGCTGCCGGGCCTGCGTCTCGGTCTGCCCGAGCAAGATCGACCTTGAGGGGATTATCCTGCACCTGCGCCAGGTGGTCGGTGAAGAAGAGGGGATCGGCACCGGCAAGGCGCTGGTCTTCAAGAAGGTCATGCGCAACCGCCGGCTCTTTCACAGCTTGGTGCGCGCCGCCAGCCTGCTGCAGAAGCCGGTCAGCAAGGGCGAGCGGACCATCCGCCACCTGCCGGCCTACTTCTCGTCCCTCACCGAGTGGCGCACCCTGCCCACCATTGCCGAAAAGCCGCTGCGCGATCTGCTGCCCAAAATCGAGCAGAAGATCGAAAAACCTCGCTACAAGGTGGCCTTCTTCGGCGGCTGCGCCAACGACTTTATCTACCCTGAGCTGGGTCTTTCGGCCGTGCAGGTGCTCAACCGGCTGGGGGTTGAGGTGAGCTATCCCCAGGACCAGAACTGCTGCGGGATCCCCGCCCTGTATTCGGGCGACAAGGAGACCGCCCGGGAGCTGGCCGAGCAGAACGTCAAGGCGATGCTGGTCGATGACCCCGATTACGTGATCACCACCTGTCCGACCTGCACCATGTCGCTTAAGCGTGATTTTGTCGAGCTGCTGCACGACAATCCGGCCTGGGCCGAGCGTGCGGCCAAGCTTTCGGAAAAAACCATCGATGTGTCGGCGTTTATCGTCAATGTGCTCGGCGATGCCGACAAGTTCAAGGGCCTGGCCGAGCAGCAGAAGGTCACCTACCACGACTCCTGCCACCTGCGCCGCGGCGCCGGGGTCTGGCAGGAGCCGCGCCAGCTGCTCAGCAACTCAGGGCGCGAGCTGGTCGAGATGGCCCATGCCGATCGCTGCTGCGGTTTCGGTGGCTCCTACTCCTTTACCAGCCACCCCAATATCTCCAAGGAGATCAACAAGGACAAGATCAACGACATCGAGCAGACCGGCGCCGCCGTTGTGGCCATGGACTGTCCGGGCTGCCTGATCAACATCCGCGGCGCCCTCGAAAAGCGCGAGCTTCCGGTGCGGGCCGCCCATACCATAGAGCTTCTGGCCGAGTCCCTGGAGAAGTCCGGGAACTAGGAGGCTGTCGGACTTTGAAATGAACCTACTGCGAAATCGTCTGATCGGTCCATATCTCCGACAATTTTCGACAAATAGCCCTGCTATTCGCTCTCAAATTCTCGAAGATCTGGCCTCGAACAGTCAATTTCTCGCTACGGTTCCCAAAGTCCGACAGCCTCCTAGCAGCAAGTCCTTCGGTCCCCTCCGACCTCCTTACTCTCCCCTTCGCCCCGGCTTTATGGCCGGGGCATTTTTTTAGTTTCTTTCTCCCTTGAGCAGCAACGGGCACATTTTTCAAGGTCCTTGCGGCCAGCAGGGTAGCCTCCCACCCGTTCGGCCTGAGCTTGTCGAAGGCCCTTTGCGACTCGTGGTTGTCAGATGCTTCGACAGGCTCAGCATGAACGGGGGAAGGGAAGGTGATTTTTAGGGTATTTGTCTTTTTTATGGGATCCGGGAAAGCCCCCCCCCTCACTGCACCACCTGGTACCAACCTTTCAGGACCATGCATTCGCTGAACCGACCCTCCTCGACATGCTCACCCCCATGCATCTGTCGCTGGTATTTGCTGCAGGCCTGCATATCCCGTTGCAGATTCACCGGCCCCAGGCGGGCGGCCAGCAGGTCTTCGGTGCCGGGGGGATCCTCCTGTTGCCAGGTGAAACGCGATTGTGTTGTGCTGCATGAGGCAATCAGGAACGAAATACCAACTGCAACCAAGAGCTGTTTCATGGCTAATGCTCCTTTCTGTAGGCCGGTCCTTGGTCCTTGGTCCTGGAACCTGGAACCTGGTTAAACAAAAAAAGGCCAAGTTTGCCACAAGGAAATTATCCTTCGGCAACTCGGCCATCTTCGTCCCTGAAGACCCGCGGTTTTCCGCCCCTTCCTCACGAAAGGTTCAGCTTTGTCGGGTGGACTCTATTTAATTCATACCTCCAAATCGCAGCATGTCAAGGGAAGTGCACCGTGCTGGGGCTTTGTCCTTGGTCCTGTTGCCTGAAACCTGGAACCTCTGTGCCTTATCCGAACATCCGCCGGAACAGGCCCTTTTTCTGCTGTTCGCGCTGCTCGATGATCTGGCGCAGGCCTTTGCGGGCCATCATTGACCGGGCGTCGAGCTTGAGGGCCTTGTTGAACTCTCCCTCGGCGAGGGTCTCCTTGCCTGCTTCGAGGAGCATCCAGCCCTTGAAGGCGAAGCCGTCTGCGGTGCGCTCCAGGGTCAAAGCGCTGTTGAGCATCTGCCGGGCTTTTTCGAGCACCGCCTGGCTGTGGGCGTTTTTGGGGTTGCGGTAGATCGCCCAGGCCAGGTGCGCCAGGTAATCGCCGTTGCCCGTCTCGATGTTGCAGGCGTCCTGCAGGGCTTTTTCGGCATTTTCCCACTCGCCCATCTCGAGAAAAACCTTGCCCGACTGGGCCTGCACCTGGGCCTGAAAGCGGTCGTCGCCCGCCTGGCCGAGCCCGACCTTGTCGGCGCCGAGCAGTTCGTCGTAGCGCTCTTTTTTGACTACGTCTGAAAGGGTGTTGTAGGCCGTGGTGACCGTCGAGAGGATGTCCTGCACCATGCTCGCCTCGACACCGGAGAGTCGCATCATGGTGTCGGGGCCATATTGGCGGGTGAATTCGAAATAGTGCTTCTTGAGCAGGTCGAAAGAGAACTTGCCCGGGTCCAGCCCGAAGATCTGGTAGTAGTTCTTGCCCTTGAGGCTGCGCAGGGTCTGGCGGATCGTCTCGCCTTCTGAGTCAGGTTCGGGCTCTACGGGCGGCGCTTTTACGGCGGCGAGGGGGATACTGGTCTGCTGGCTGGCCTCGCTGATCAGGTCGGCAAAACTCTCCAGCGGCTCTTCGTTGAGTTGAACGGTGTCTTCTGCCAGGCTGTTGAACAGGGTGCGCAGGGGAAAACCCGGTTCTGCGGCCTGGGCGAAGGGTGCCGTCGAAAACCGCAGCATTTCTAATGCGTGAAGGGTCTGCACCAGGGGCAGGCGGTCGGTTTTCCATTGCAGGCATTCGAGCAGGGTGCTCGAGCCATCCATGCGCCGCAATATCAGTGTCTCCTCTTCGCTGAGCTGGAAGAAATTGATGTAGTTGTAGTAGTTTTTGGTGAGGCCGGCGTAGTGGTTGAGATTTTCTTCGAGCAGATGCTTGCCGATGGCATTGCCCTGGGTTTTGACAAAGCCCTTGTAGAGCAGTTGCGGAAGGTTCAGCGCCAGGCCCTGGCAGGCCGCGGGGACCTGGCAGGGTTGTGCCACGGCGGTCAGGGGGCCGAGGCGAAAGGCCATGATCAATTCGCCGGTCAGGTACTCGAGTTTTTCCTGCAGCAGGTCGGGGTACTCGAGGCAGCCCATTTTGACGAGTGTTTCGGGGCGAAAATCGCCCTCGGCAGCGTAATAACTATATTCCTCGTCGCTGACGAGGCTCTTGCGCCTAAGATAGTCGCCGAAGTCGAGGTGGGCAAAACCGGGGCGCAGGCTGGTCGGGGTGCCGTTGAGCAGGGCCAGGGTCTTGTCGCCGGTGTCGGTTTTGAAGATCAGCTGCCCAGAAAAGCGCGACTTGAACGCCTTGAGCAGATGCTGATCGAGGGTTTGGGGGGCGCTCATCAGGCCGGTTCGGTCGGGCAGGGCACGGCCGATGGCCTCAAGCAGCTCAGAAATTTTAAAGGGTTTTTCGAGGTAGGCGGTGATGCCCAGGGCCTGGGCTGCCTTGGCGTGACGCTCTTCGCGGTAGACTCCGGTCATGACCACCACCGGCAGGGTCTTGGTGCGGGGGCTCTGGCGAAGCTTTTTCAGCAGTTCGATGCCGTGGAGCTTGGGCATTTTCAGGTCAAGCAGTAAAACATCGGGCGGCGCAGCGGCAATCCGGCTCATGGCCTCTACCCCGTCACGGGCCCGTTCGGTCCTCAGCCCCTTGCGCTGCAGCAGCGGCTCCAGGGCGGCGGCGACACTGTCGTTGTCTTCTGCGATCAGTATCCTGCGGATCATGACTCCACCATTCAGGTCAGGGCCGGGACCTACCTTTTAAGCTGGTAGCGCCGCACGGCTCGGTTGTGTTCCTGAAGCGTTGCGGAGAAGGCATGGGTGCCGTCACCGCGAGCAACAAAATAAAGATACCGGGTCTTTGCCGGGTGGGCCGCAGCCTGCAGGGCCTCGCCGCCCGGGCTGGCAATGGGCCCCGGGGGCAGTCCGGGGATCTTGTAGGTATTGTAGGGGGTTGCCTGCCGCAGGTGTTTGCGGGTCAGGTTCCCATCGAAGTCCTTTATCCCGTAGATCACCGTGGGGTCCGACTGCAGGGGCATCCCCCGCTTTAACCTGTTGTGGAAAACCGATGAGATCTGCGGCATCTCCTCGAGGGCCCCGGTTTCTTTCTGGATAATCGAGGCCAGGGTCACCAGCTGATGGAGTGAAAGATTCTGCTTGCGGGCCGCCGCGATCAGCTCGGGGGTCAAAAATTTGTTAAACTGCCGAACCATGGCCGAAAGAATCTGTTCGGCTGTCAAGCCACCGACCAGGGTGTAGGTTTCGGGGTAGAGGTAGCCCTCGAGGCTTGGTACGCCAAGGCCAAGCTTTGCAATGAAGGTGCTGTTCGCCCCCAGGTTGATGATCTGCTCCTGCTTTACCAGGCCGGTTTCGGCAATCTTTTCGGCGATTTCCTTCAGGGTCAGGCCCTCGGGGATGGTCAGCCGGATGCGTCTGACATCGCCTGACACCAGGCGGTCAAGGACCTCCTCTGGCCTGGCGGCATGCGCAAAGTCGTAATCCCCTGCCTGGATTCTGGTCGCCTTGCTCTGGATGCGCGCCAGCAGCCGAAACTGCAGCTCATCCGATATAATGCTTTGTTCTTGCAAGAGTTCTGCCACCTTGGCCATGGAGGATCCGGAGGGAATGCTCAGGCTGACCGGTTGGGCGGGGGAGGCAGGAGTGAGGAGAAACAGCCCGAAACGCAGGCCCAGGCCCCCGAGTAGAAGCAGGGGCAGTACCAGGGCGCAGAAAATAATTGTTCGGCGAAGGGTCATAGAGTTCGGGCAGAGGAAGACGGCTTGAAATATAAATAGACGTTCATAATAGGTGAGCCAGGGGAATGCTGTCAAGCCGGGATACATTCAAAACGCACAAACAGCTTTATCGAATGTACCCTCAGGCTTTGAACTTGCTTTCGGTGCCGCTTCTGAGCCGCTCGATGTTGGCGCGGTGGCGGAAGATGACCATGCCGCTGATTGCCAGGGTGGCGATGAAAAGAGGCAGGGAGCGTTCGAAAGCCAGAACCAGAAAGGGGATCACGGCAGCTGCGGTGACAGAGCCCAGGGAGACGTAGCGCCACTTCCACAGCAGCGTGGCGAAGGTTGCAAAAGCGATCAGCACCGCCAGGGGCGAAAGCACCAGGTAGATGCCCAGGGCGGTGGCTACGCCCTTGCCGCCTTTAAAGCCCAGATAGACGGGGTAGCAGTGGCCGAGAAACAGGGCCAGGGCAATCCAGCCGAGGCGCAGGTCGCTGTAGTCGGTGGCCGCAGCAAACAGGAGCATGGGCAGCAGCCCCTTGAGGGCATCGCCGAGCAGGGTCAGAATCCCCAGTCGTCGCCCGCCAACGCGGTAAACGTTGGTGGCGCCGATATTGCCGCTGCCTGTTGAGCGGATATCTTCGAGTCCGGCCAGTTTGGTCAGCAGCACGCCGGTCGGTATGGCGCCAATCAGGTAACAGAGGATGGGTATGATGATAAAGGTCAGCATGTTGGGCCCCGAAAGCATAAAAGCGGCTGAAGCCGCTTTTTAGGTGTGAAATTGGCCAATGGCAGAAAATTGGGGACTCTTCACGCCCCCTTTCGAATCGCACCCAAAGGTTCGTCGGTGAATTTTAACCGCTTTTGCAGGACAATGTCTTGCGCTGTTACCCGGGCAAAGCTCACGGATTCAGGTGCTGAATTCAACTGCTGTTTCTACCACGCTGCGGGTAGGGAGGCAAGAATTTTTCAGATGATCGATGGCGAAAGGAGTACTGGACATTTAAGCCAAGATTGAATTTTGCATGCTGGTCCGGACAACCTAATTCAGACCCTTTGGTACTCTATGAAACACTGATCAGCAATGGCGTATTGGCCCGGGGCAACGATCTTCGGCTGTTGGCTGCGGGCGGCTTATGCAAGGTGAAAAGCTGACGCCTGTCGGTCTCTGGCCAGAAATTTCAAGACAAAATACCGGTATTGTTGTAAAAACATTGTTGTTCACCGTTTTCATGACCCCTTCAATAAAGATAGCCCAAACGCCTATGCCTGAATCCATCATTGTTAAATACCAACTCACCAAAGACCTCTGGCGGCTGTTTTTCGAAGCCCACTATGCCTCGGACCACTCTTTGAAAATGCGCTACCTCTGGGGCGCAACCTGCATCATCATCGGCTGTTTCGGCTTTGGCGGTTTCTATGAATCCAGGACCGTCGCGGTGTTGCTTCTGGCGACCGGTTTCTTCGGCGTGTTATCGAAGCATTTCCTGGTGCTCAAGTCGCTTCGCAATGCCAGCCACCACCCATTTTTCGGAGAGGAGTTGACGGTGGCGGTCTCTGCTGAGGAACTCTCGGTGCTTAGCGGTAAAACAGGTTACAGCCAGCCCTGGAACAATTTTGTCGGCTACCGTAAGCTCGCGCCCGGTTTTCTCTTGTACCATGACCAAAACGCCTTCTTTTTCATCCCCTCCTCGGCTCTGACGGCGGGGTACGAAAAGCGAATTTTGCAGATCCTGGAGGATGCCGGTGTGCCAAGGTTGTGAGCCCGGCAAGAGATGCCTGAACCGCAATACCTGTTAAGCTATATCCGTTGCCAAAGGGTAATTCAGGACAGATTAAAGGAGGAATTATGAAATTCACAGTTGATCAGGACGCTTGCATCGGTTGCGGTGCCTGCGAGAGCATTTGCCCTGACGTGTTTGAACTTGAGGACGGCAAATCGCAGGTCATATTGGATCCTGTGCCGGAACAACACCAGGAAGCTGCCCTCGATGCCGAAAACAGCTGCCCGGTCAGTGCCATTTCTCATTAGTACCTGAATCCGTGAGCTCTGACCGGGCAATAGCGCAAGTCAATGGCCTGCCTAAGCGTTCAAAAAATCACCGACGAACCTACGGGTGCGCCTCAGATTTTTTGAGACACTTATTCAGGCCAAGCACTTACACTCTTTTCCCGCCCCGAACTCACGGATCCAGGTAGTAGGCCCAAGCTACAGGAGCCTTTTTGCTTTGTGGCTTTATATCGCAAGCACGGTCCCATGCAGAGGCTTTGCGGGCGGCCAGGGCCAGGGCCCTCAAGCTTGAGTTCGTCGCTGAGGGTGTAGAAACCCAGGAGCCGGAAAATAAATCTGTCCACTTTCTTTTATTGGATGGCGACCAGGCGGACACCGATTTTTTCTTCAAGGGCTTTTATCTTATCGATATTTGACTCGTCAAGCTTCGCGATCTGCGGATCGCAACAGCTCATGGCCAGGAGTTTTACGCCGAGAGACTTTTCCAGTTTATTGATTTCTTTCAGTTTGGGTTCGTCAAGAGCAGAATAGTTGCACAACATGAATCTTCTCCTTTCGAGGCACACTTAGAAAGAGAGAACACTCTCTCCTTGCCATTTCAAGCTTATCTTTTCTGAACATAAGTTCAAATGTTGTCCGGTTTGGTTTTTTCCGGGTGTCCAAGTTCGATCAAATCCCCCTCAATCCCCCTTTAAAAAGGGGGAGGCTTTCCGGTTCCCCCCCCCCTGCTATGCCGGGGGACTATCACAGGTTTTACGGTTTCGGGAGTCCTGTAGGCGCTCAATGGCTACGCCACCAAAAAGGTCTTTCGTCCGGCTCTCTATGATATCGGTCATTGCCTGATCTACGTAGTACTAATCCGTAGGGCGGCCACTGGCCGCCGACATGCACTGCCGCTCAATCGGAGCCTCCCCCCTCTCACTGGTTCGTCAGCGACTTCTCAGGCTTAGGCAGCAAAGCGCAAACCCGGCACTCAATGAAAGATCCCCCAGCAGCTTTTCACGGACAAAAAAATGGGTCCCGCAAAGCGGGACCCGAACGATTAAGGCATGTTGGATTCTAGAGTAACGTTTAGTCGGCTTTCTGAACGGCCAGATCTTCTTCGTCGTAGGCTGCGGCAGGAGCTTCGGCTTCGACGGCAACCTTTTGGGGCCGCAGGGAGAAGGCGAATACGGCACCGATCAGGAGCAGGACGCCGGCGGCGACGAAGGGGGTGGCGAAGCTGCCGGTTTGAACCTTGATCATCTCGGAGACGCGGACCAGAACGAAGGCCCCGACGCCCCAGGCGCTGAAGAGGATGCCGTAGTTCATGCCGAAGTTCTTCATGCCCCAGAGGTCCTTGGTGAAGGAGGGAGGTCCTTGGTGAAGGAGGGGAACAGGGCCAGGTTGGTGCCGTAGTTGAAGACCATGAAGGTGACCAGCAGGACGACGACGATGGGGTTGGCATTTTCGCCGAGCAGGCCGGGGATTGCGGCGAACATCAGGGCGGCCTGGAAGAGGAGCATGATGGTCAGGGTGTTGGCACGACCGATCTTGTCGGAGACCACACCGGCGATGAGGCGGCCGGCAGCGTTACCGATCGACATGATGGCCACCACCAGGAAAGCCATTTCACCCATGCTCGCTTTGGCCAGGCCTTTGGCGCTGCCGATAACCATCAGGCCGGCACCGGCGCCGATGAAGTAACAGAGCCAGAGGGTGTAGAATTTGCCCTGGGTGAAGAGCTGGGAAGGAGACAGATCAACCACCGCAGAAGCCTTGGGAGCGCCAGCCTTCTGGGCGGGAGCAGGAGCGGTAAAGCCTGCGGGAGGATTTCTGACCATCATGCCGAGACCGCACACGACGATGGTGAAGGCGATTCCGAAGAACATCATTGACTTCTGCAGGCCGTAGATGCCGAGCATATAGGTGGCCAGAGGGGCTATGTACAGTGAAGCGAGACCGAAACCGGAGACCACGATCCCGGCGATGAGCCCGGTCTTGGTCGGAAACCACTTCAGTGCAGGGGGAGTCGCTGCCGAGTAGGCAAAACCGATTCCCATACCGGCCAGCGCACCGAAACCTGCGACCCATGCCCAGTAACTGGTGCTTTGAGAAATCGTCAGGAAGCCGGCACCGACAAGCAACCCGCCGATCATGATGGTCACGCGGGGACCGAATTTGTCCTGACACTTACCGGCCAGGATCATGCTGGCGGCAAAGACCAGACAGCATACCGCGTAAGGGTCATTGATCGACGCCTTGTCCCAGGTGAAAGGGCCTCCGGCGGCAATCGATTCGGCAATAGCGCCTTTGAAGATACTCCAGGTGTAAAGGATACCCAGAGCCAGGTTGATACATAGGCCGGCGAGGACAACGATCCAGCCACTACTTTGGGATGCTTGCTTGCTCATGGCAGTTCTCTCCTTTGCTTGGATTGATGTATCACTGTGGTAAATCGACATGTAACGCACCTGGTAAGGAAGGGGCCATTTCACCTTGAGCGGCGCGACTTCCGGTTTTTGCTTGTCTGTCTTCTTTTCCATAATTGCGCCCCCCCTCTCTTGTTCGTTGTTCTGGATCCCGGGATGCCGTATCACCTGCAAGGTTTCAGCACGTTCAGGAAGTCGCGAAGCCAGTCGTTGATATTGGGCACATGACAGGTAGCGGGAGTTACAGTAGGTCACCATCATCTTGACATCGTGGGGCGAGATATACCCGCATCCGACATCGCAGAGATCTTCATTTTTACGAAGAAAGGGACAGACATTTTCACCTGACATCATCGAAGGCCTCGTATCCTTGTTCCGGGAGCCGATGCTTACTATTTGCCTCCCTATAAGAGCAATGGGTATACCAATAGTTTAGAATTTTCCAATTCAAATAAATATTTTAAAAAAATCAGGCCCTTACAGCCATGCCGGGCAGCCATATACGTTCCAGGCGGACCATCGGGGATTTGCAGTAATGCAAAAATAAGGGGCGCCAGAAGGGTTCAGGGTGGAAAAAAAACGGTTTCAGCTCTTCAGGATTCGATTGGGAGGGAGGTTTTGTTGTGTAATATAGGGGGCTTGCCGAATGTAGAATAAAGTTTTGCAATTATGCAACGTTGCAGGAAGAGTATTTCGCAGGTTTGAGTGTAGAAAGGGGGACCTTCTATTAATCCCCCCCCTGGGTAGCAGAGTCAGGCTTTCAGGCAGCAAACTGAACGCCTGGCACCAGTCTCAGGGTAAGAGGTTGAAGGACCGGAGAAGCCAAATGAAAAGCCCCACTCCCTGATCAGGGGGTGGGGCTAAACTTTTGAAATCTAAGGAGAGGAGAATGGTCGGGGCGAGAGGATTTAAACCTCCGCCCCCCTGCTCCCGAAGACGGCGCACTGGCATGAAATAATAAGGTTTTTAGAAGCAGAAAGATGCTATTTGGGAAGGAGTTTCAAGTAAGTTTCATTTCTGGGACGGTGTCCTCGCTACAAAAAAATAGTATCAGATTTGTATAGGCAAGACAGTCTCTCCGAAAAATCCTGCGAAGGAAAAGAAATGTCTGGCTATTCCCACGATAAGCTCGATGATCACAGGAAAGCGATCAATGCTCTTACGACCGTACGTTGACCGAAGCAATTTAGGATAAGAGAGACGCTACAGGAGAAGAGGGGGGGGCAATGTAGCAGAAAGTCCAGCATCAGGAAAATGGTCGATCGCTTCAAATATCGGGATTTCTCTGTGAGGTTACTCCCCCATCTCCGCCAGCTTCCAGAGATACAGGGTCGCGTAGGCTCTCCAGGGGCGCCAGGATTCAGCCCTGCGAATGACCTGGGTTGGCGTCGGCAGCCGGCCGTTGTCGATCAGCGCCTTGCGCACCCCCAGGTCGCTGTCGGGAAAGGCGTCGGGCATTTTCAGGGCGCGCATGGCGACATAGTGGGCGGTCCACGGGCCGATGCCAGGCAGGGCGGTCAGTGCGCGGACGAAATCGTCCAGTTTCTGGTCGCAGGCGAGGAAAACCTTTTGTTCGGCAACGCTCGCGGCCAGGCCCAGAATGGTTGCCTGCCGTTTGCTGGTGATGCCGATAGCACAGAGGTCTGCGTCCTGGACTTCTGCTGCGGTGGGGAAGAAGTGCCGCAGATCTTCGGGATAGCCGGGGCCGCATTCCGGCCCGCACCGGGTGGCGAGGCGTCCGGCGAGGGTCGTGGCCGCCTTGACCGAAATCTGCTGGCCGAGGATCGCCCGAACGGTGAACTCGAACGGGTCCCAGGCCCCTGGCAGGCGCAGCCCTGTATGGGCCAGGATGGCGGGCCGCAGTAAAGGGTCCCTGGCCAGTTTGCGCCTGATGGTTGTCAGATCGGTATCCAGGTCAAACATGGCCCGAACGCGCCCTTCGATCTGCTCCTGCGGACAGGCACCGTTTTCAGCAACGATGCGTAAGCGAAGGGTGTTGTCTTTTGGCTGGTTGGTCACCGTGAACCAGCCCCTGCAGGTATCGAGACGGAAGCTGCGCCGGTAACGGTTCTCGCCAACCGATTCCACCCCGGAAATCAGGCGCGGGGTCATGAAGGCCAGGATGGCCGTCCAGTCGAAATCTTCCCCGTAGGGGAAATCGGTTTCGAAGATGGTACTCTCCTGCCCGGTCATCATGCCTGAACCTGGCTCGACGCCGAGGAGCCTGAGTCGCGTCCGATCTCCGCCCAGAGCGCCGCTTCCCTGGCGAGGATCGCCCGCTTGCGGGTAGTCCCCCAGCGATAACCGCCGATGCCGCCGTTGTTTCGCAGCACCCGGTGACAGGGAATCAGGTAAGCGATGGGGTTGTGGCCCACGGCGGTGCCGACCGCCCGGTGCGCGCCATGGTGGCCGACCGCGTCTGCCAGGGCGCCGTAGGAGGCGACGGTTCCTTCCGGGATCCGCAGCAGCGCCTCCCAGACCTTGATCTGGAAATTGGTCCCCTTGAGCAGCACCTTGAGGGACGCCTGCCCGCGGGCACCGGCCGGGGCGAAGATCTGCTCTACAATCGTTTCGCTGGCCCGCGGGTTCTCGACCAGGGTCGCTTCCTGCCAGGTGTCGAACAGCTGTTCAAGTGCCTGGGTTCGGTCCTCCAAATCGACGAAGGCGAGACTGCAGATGCCGTGAGGCGTGACGGCGATCAGGCATTCGCCGAAGGGGGTCGGGTGAAAGCCGAACCGCAGTTCCAACTCACGCCCGTAGCCCTTGTATACGCCCGGCGTCATCGCCTCGACGCTGACAAAAAGGTCGTGCAGCCGCCCCGGCCCGCTCAGTCCGACATCGAGGGCGGCATCGAGCACCGAGTTTGACTCGCGCAGCAGTCGCTTGGCATTCTCGACCGTCAGGTACTGCAGAAACCGCTTGGGACTGACCCCCGCCCAGGCCTTGAACAGCCGCTGGAAGTGATAGGGACTCAGGCCGATGTGGTCGGCAACCTCCTCCAGCAAGGGCTGCTTGACTGCGTGTTCCTCCAGGAAGTGAATGGCCTGTTCGATGCGTCTGTAGTCAGGATTATCCAAGGCTGCTCCTCCATTTCCGATTTTCGCAGCAGGGCGTTCTGTCTATTCTACAGGAGTGCTTCCTGTCGACACCAGAGATTCGTGGAAATGCTCTTGGAGCTGCCAGCGTCAGGTTCGAAGCGTTAAGAGCAATCACAACGACCCTTCCCTTGCGATTGACCCTGACACTCGCACCGGTTTGGATGATATGATCCGTTGGATCATTCCGCTGGGTTAACCACACCGTTCCGTTCAGGCAGGTCAGGGTCAGGTTCCGGGCGTCGCCCTCGAAGGTGATGAGTTCATTTTTTGCTAGAAAAATTTCCATGGTCACTCTCCTTATCATCAGCTTAGGAGAGTGTTCGGGTTGGAAACACCCGATTCTTGCGGCGGAACCAAGAAAATCTTTTTTCTCCTTGCAGCAAGAATCGGGTGGCAAGGCTCCAGACGCGCCGTTATTGTTTGATCAAACATTGACGAGGAGTGCTGAAGATGAAAAACGTGAACACCACCATGGGGGCCTTCGAATGGACGCTGTTGCTGATTCTCTCCGTCCTTTGGGGCGGGTCTTTCTTCTTCGTCGGGGTCGCTGTCAAGGCCTTGCCGCCCTTCACCCTGGTGGTGCTGCGGGTCGGCCTGGCGGCGGTCGCCCTCAATCTGATCATGCGGGCCATGGGACTGCGCATGCCGCGCGAGGGACGTATCTGGCGGGCCTTTTTCGGCATGGGGTTGCTCAACAACGTGATTCCCTTTTGCCTGATTGTCTGGGGGCAGACTCACATCGCCAGCGGGCTGGCCTCGATCTTCAACGCCACCACGCCGCTCTTCACGGTCATCGTCGCGCATTTTCTGACTAAAGATGAAAAGTTCAGCGGTGGCCGCCTCGGCGGCATCCTGGTCGGATTCGCCGGCGTCGCGGTCATCATCGGTCTCGACAGCCTGCACAGTCTCGGCACCAATACCCTGGCCCAGTTCGCCGTGCTCGGTGCTGCACTCTCCTACGCCTTCGCCGGGGTTTTCGGCCGGCGCTTCGGACGGATGGGGGTGGCGCCGATGGTGACCGCAACCGGCCAGGTGACTGCCTCGACCATCCTGCTGGCGCCGCTGGCGCTGGTGGTCGACAAGCCCTGGACTCTGGCCATGCCCGACCTGCCGGTCTGGCTTGCCGTGATCGGCTTGGCGCTGGTTTCGACCGCGCTCGCCTACATCATCTACTTCCGTATCCTGGCGACCGCCGGTGCGACCAACCTGCTACTGGTCACCTTCCTGATTCCGGTTAGCGCCATCATCCTCGGCGCGCTCTTCCTTGGTGAGCAGCTGGCGCTGAAGGATTTTGCCGGCATGGGCCTGATTTGCCTGGGGCTGGCGGCGATTGACGGGCGGATGTTGGGCTTTGTGCGCCGGAAGGTTGCTGGAAAAAAGGCCGTTGTGACGACGCATTGAAAGTGAAGGTATTGGGGATTGGGAAATGACAGGGCATCCTGTTTTCGAAAGTGACGAATCCCGCTGGCAGGCGGTGAAGAACCGCGACAGGTCCGCGCGGAGTACCTTCCTTTATGGCGTCAAGACGACGGACATCTATTGTCTGGCGGGATGCCCGTCCCGTCTGCCGAAGAAAGAGAATGTGGTGTTCTTCAATTCTTCAAGAGACGCACAAGCAGCCGGCTATCGGGCGTGCAGGCGCTGCTGGCCGGATCAATCACTTGATACCGAGTAGTGGCCCAGGTGGTGAGTTCTTGACGGCTCCCTTCACGCCGGGGAGCTCCGGGGGCAGCATACTGATCTTCACGGCAAAAGTTGTATTTTCTGCCCCTCGTGAAAAAGAGTCAGATAGCACAATGAAAAAACGCCTACGGACTATAGCAGGACCGTAGGTGTTCTGTTTTGGCTTGGTGTCCATCGCATTCGGGATGAGAAGCCGTTGAAACGTAAGGAGAAAAATGGTCGAGGCGAGAGGATTTGGACCTCCGACCCCCTGCTCCCGAACCCGGCGCTCTGCGGCAAGGGGAGGGGGATCCTTAACAGGCTTCAGTCAAATTGCAATCTTGCAGGCTCGGCCCCATGGGTAGATCTAGGAGGCTGTCCGACAATACAAGAGCCTACTGCGAAACCGTTTGATCGGTCCATATTTCCGTACGTTTTCGACAAATAGCGGGGCTATTCGCTCTCAAACTTGCGAAAATCTGTCCTCGAACAGCCAGCTTCTCGCTACGGCACGTATTCTCGGACAGCCTCCTTGGCCTCCTTAAATTGCTTTAGCTTTTTTAGTAAAATCTCACCACTTAGCCTGTGGAAAATTTGGCGTAAGTGAAAATGACTCGCCAATGTGGGGGGTAACCACTTGGGCCGTTTGGTTGTTTGCTTGCTTCATCAGTCTTTCAATCGGTTCCGTCCATGGATGCAGTGCCAAATTGAACTTGCCCCAGTGGATTGGAAGCAGCACCTCACCTTTAAGATCAAGATGGGCCTGAACTGTCTGCTCCGGCATCATGTGGATATCCGCCCAAGCTTCGTTGTAAGCGCCTGATTCGAGCATGGTGATATTGAAGGGACCGTACTTTTCACCGATCGCCTTGAAGCCCTCGAAATAACCGGAGTCTCCGCTGAAAAAGACCCGATGCCGGGCGCCCTGAATCACCCAGGAGGCCCAGAGGGTCTGGTTGCCGTCGGTCAGACCACGGCCGGAGAAGTGCCGTGCCGGGGTGGCGACGAAGGTAAGCGAGTCATTGGTTCTTGGATCCCACCAGTCGAGCTCCACGATCTGGTGTTCGGGTACGCCCCATCGCTTTAGATGTCCGCCGACCCCCAAGGGCACGTAAAATCGCTAGGTTTTTTCTTTAAGTGCACGAATGCTCTGATAGTCGAGATGGTCATAATGATCGTAAGGAGGGGACGTCCTTAAGGAGGGGACATTCAGCCAAATCGTTGCGGACGAACGCATGCACGGCTCGTGGCCGTCCCGGTTTTGAAAAGGCTTAAATTCTCTCAACCCGTATGTTAGGATGCGCCACTGATTTTTGCTAAATCTTTGTATGCGAGGAAGGCCATGAAACAGATATCTCGTTTTTTCGTACTCATTTTAACCCTGATTTTTCTTTCAGGATGCCAACCCGCCAATTCCGAGGAACCGAAAGCGGCGGTCAAGCCCCTGCTGGAGAAGGCCCGCGCTAACATGGTTTTCGTGGAGGGCGGCAGCTTCATGATGGGTGATGCCGGCTCGGACCCCACAAGGTCACGCTCGACAGCTATTACCTGCAGAAATACGAGGTGACCTGGGAGGAAATGGATATTTTTTACGAGGCGACAGGCCGGGAGAAATATCGTATCGATCGTGCAGGTGACCCAACCCGCCTACCCAACCATCCGGCCGGCGTTCCGGACTGGTACACTGCCAAAGCTTACTGTGAATGGCTGGGGAAAGAATCGGGCCTACCTTACGACCTGCCGACGGAAGCGCAGTGGGAGTATGCGGCCCGCAGCCGGGGGCAGAACATCATGTTCCCCACCGACAACGGAAAAATTGAACGAGGACGAAATTATCGCTCCGAGAGAGAGGAATTCCCCCTCCCCGGTAAACACTATCCTCCTAATCCATTGGGGCTGTACCACATGGCCGGAAATGCCGGTGAATGGGTGAATGACTGGTACGACCCCGATTATTACAAGAAATCACCTGAGAATAACCCAAAGGGTCCCGAAAAGGGTGAGAAAAAAATTCAACGAGGTGGCAGCATTTTAGAGTCGCCCAATGGAAGTAATGTTTACAATCGAACGGAACGTTCACCGAATACCTATGGTGGTTTTACATTGGGTTTCCGCTGCACATTGAATATAAAGGAACCTCCGAAATAGAATTTTGCCGAAGGGGCGCTAAACCATCAACGTATCCGTATTTCCATCCGATTGGCTCAAATAGGCCATCCCTGCGGCGGTCACCCTAACCGGTTCTGACGCGTCGGTGGTAACGGGCAACTCGGATTCCCATTTCGCCAGACGTTTTCGCCAGCTTTCGGCTTTCTGCTTTTGGCGCTCTTTTTGTTCCCATTTCAACATCTTATCTTTGAGCCACGCTTCCTCTTTGTAATCGAGAAGACCCATAAGCCGGGCCTCGCTTTCCGTCCGGCGACGGGCTTTTTCCCGCTCGTCCGTCGGATCCTTGAACCCCATGTGTTCGAGCACTTCCTGGTCATCATGCTATGACCTGAGCTTCAGGATTGGGGAGTTTCAGCTCGTGGCCATCCCGGTTCTGAAAAGGGTTAAATTCTTTCAACCCGTATGTTAGGATGC
>CALZIZ010000075.1 GCA_945787465.1 uncultured Desulfuromonadales bacterium | reverse complement strand
CGTCCCGAATGCTGGCAACAGAGCCCTCGACGCTTTGCAAGCTTTCGATGGTGACCAGACCGTTTTCCAGCGGGCCGAACTGCCCCAGCACCTTATCCATACGCCCCAGCAGGGGATCGCGCACATCGATGTCATGGCGCTCGGCAAGATACCCGGGGAAGTTGTAGGCCAGGCGGATCTGGCCCATCTCATCCTCCCAGACCAGAAATTTCTGCGGCAGATCGATGGCGGCCGTCTGACTTCTACGGATCAGACGGGTCTCGGTTCTGGGATCACTGAATATGATGAGTACGGTGGGACGCAATTCAAGGCCAACACTGGCTGCACCAGCCGCATGGTCGATGATGGCGGCAATGGCAAAACCCTGCTCTTCGAGTGTCGTCCTGATGGCCTTTACAGCCTCTGGGACGCTGATGGCATCCTCGATCACGAACCTGTCATGCTGACTGCCTTCATCGTCATGGGCCATGACGGCTACTGGTGCGAGACCCAGCCAAACAACCCAGAAGGCAACCAATGGGAGTAAAGTAAATGACTTACGCATTCTCTAATCTCCTTGTTTACATAAGTGGGGGTCACAGTTCTCCAAGAATTGTTTAGTCCCGAGGGTTATTTCATCCAAACTAATAGTTCTATTTGGCCCATTGTCAAGCAGGAATATGGTCTTCGAAGTTTCACCGATGCGTTATGAGTGAAGGGTCACATCTTAATTTTTAACCAATTTCCTTTTCAGCTGACCTACCCTGCCGTGCAAGGCTCGTTCATGCTTCGGTTCAGCAGCGGCTTTTTCACCTCATAGTGATGGACCCCATAAAAGAATCCTCCCAGCAAAAAAGCCTAAATTTAACAAGTTACAGCCCCTCTATAACACTACGACTTGCAAATGCTTCAGACCTCGGCTAGTATGGGGATCATTCATATTAATTATTACCAACAAAAGGAGAGAGCCATGGACACCAATGGAATTTATGGAAATCCCAAACAGGCCCAAGCCCTCGCGACTCCGAATTTCACTAAACCGGTCTGGTCCGACCCGCAGAAATCCTGCCACGACTGCAACTACAACGATCAGGATGTCGACACCTTCCCCTGCGCCAAATGCCATACGCGAGACTGAGCCGTTATTCTGTTCTGTTTCTCCATAACCAAAAAGCCCTGCCGGATTGGCAGGGCTTTTTGGTTTATAAGGCCTACTTGTCGTTGAAATGTCTCGCCGACATCAAGCCTCGGGCTTTTGGATATGGTACTTTTTCATCAGAGAATAAAGGCTCGGCCTGCTGATTTTAAGGGCCTTGGCCGCGCGGGAAATATTATATCGGTTCTCTTCCAGCGCCCTTGCCACCGCCTCTTTTTCGGAGATGGAGACCGCTGCCTTGAGGGACTGCTTATCGGCTTGATTTCCCGCCTCCTGGGAGGCCATGTCGGTTTTTTTTACAAACCTCCCCCTGGCTGCAGCCACCCCCTGCTTGACGCTACACTCGAGCTGGCTGACATTACCCGGCCATGAATCGTTGCGGATCATCTCGAGCGCATCATCGGAAAACCCCTCGGGGGCCTTATTCTTCTCCCGGCCAAACTCTTTGAGAAAGTGCCCTGCCAGCAGGACGCAGTCCTCTCCCCTGTCTCTGAGCGCGGGCAGACGCAACGCCTCCGGGGCCATTTGCGCCAGAAAGTCCTCGACAAAGCGGCCCTTCTCTTCGCTGGGCACGAACTCCTCTCCCGCCCCAGCCAGGATGCGTACGTCGACCCTCTTGCCGCCCCTGGCCCCGAGCCGCTCAATGACGCCATCTTTCAAGAAACGGAGCAGCTTCGCCTGCAGGCTCGGAGGCAAGCAGCCGATATCATCGATAAAGACCGAGCCTCCGTCCGCAGCTTCGAGAAGCCCCTTCTGCGCCCTGTTCGCTTGCCTGAAGGCACCCTGGCTGAAGCCGAACAGTTCCGGGTCCATAAGGGCCACGGGGATGCTGTTGACCTTGATCGGGACAAAAGGCTTGAGACGTCGCTCGCTCTTGTGGTGAAGGGAACGGGCGACCCATTCTTTTTCGGTGCCTTTCTCCCCGAGAATCAGCACGTTGGCATCGGTCGGCGCAAACCTGGCGACCAGTGATTGCACCCTGAGCATGGCTGGCGACTGCCCGACAGGCTCGACCTGCGGGTCAGGCAACTGGGCCCTGGCAACCTCCTGTTCAATCAAACCGACAAGGTTCTGCAACTGGGAGGAATCGAGACCGGAGATCAGGCTGCCGATCCTAGCGGCAAAGGTGTTTCTCAGGTGGCGTTCAAGGTAGAAGCGATCCTCGAAATCAAGGCACAGCCGGCAATGACGACAAAGACCGTTGGCACCCTCAAGCAACTGGGCGCAATAGGGGCACAGCCCTGCCGGCTTGAGCTTTTCTTTGATATGCCCCCAAAGGGCTGAAACCGAAGGTTCATCCGCAGCGAAAAACCGCATGGCCGCCAGGCCAGCTTTTTCGCGGACGACCTGACCCTGCAGTTCGACCTCTCCATGTCGGGGCAACTCGGTTCTTATTCGCAACGAGCCGCCATCGCAACGGTTTTCCTGCAGGCCATGGACCAGGGCGCCTCCCAAACTGATCTCCTTGAGGGTGACGGACTCCTCAAAGCTCTGGGCGCGAAGCCCATAAATAACACTTGCGGGCAACTCGGTCTTCACCCTGGCATCAAGTCGCGCCATGGCAAACATCCTCCTGAAATAAAAATCTCATCAAATAAATAAAAAACAATCTAAGACATCTTAAGCAAATACGCTTTCAGGTCAACATTTAGTTATGACCGAAAAACTGGAAACAAGAGGTGTAAATATTTTTTACATTTTCTCGCCCTCCCCCCGAAAAACAAACCGCAACCAGCCCTGCCGAACCACCAAAGCCCCCGGATATCCAGCCTGCAGAGCCCTTGAGAGCCACGGGCTCCAATTGGAAAGAATGTCGCTCTTCTTTACATCTCACGAACAAAGAACCTCAAAGGCGCAAACATCAATGTAATTACAACAACTTGAGGGTTTGGCTGATTATTTGCAAGGAGAATGCCTAAGCAAGACGCAAAAACCTGGACGCTCCAGCGTCCCGAAGACAAACACTGCTTAAAGTGACACTGCACGGGGGGGAAATAAAATGAAGAAGGCATTTAAACTAAGCCTGATTGCGGCATTTGCGACGCTCATGTTTTCAGGGGCAGCTGACGCTACCCCGTTTTCTTCACTCGGATGGGTCAATCCCAGCCTGGGCCAATCCTGGGATGAAACAACCCTCGAAGGAACAGCACAATATACCTTTGAAATCCTGAATGAATTTGTGTCCCCATCACCTAACGTCACCAGAGAAGTCAGGGTCAACACTCTGGAACTGTTTTTCGAATCTGATATTTTCGACACAAGCTATTTCAAAACCGCTTCGTTTAAGGCGGTTGAACCCCAAGGTTGGACATTCAGCTTTGCCCATAACGCTGACGGATCCGGGACATGGTTGACGGCTACAGCCAACGGCTCAAATTATGCCACCTATAACAGCGCCCCCCTGACGATAGACGTCAACTACAAGCTTTTATCCGCTGATCGCTTCGCCTTCGGGGCCGCCCCAAGTAACACCGCCACCCCCTGGGACTGGTATGAAAGCCAAAAAGGAGGGTCATGGGCTCAGGAATATATCCTCAGCAGATCAATGTTGTTTGAAGGAGAACGTTGGTACCGTGAACACAGCGGCGGCTCCACCGCACCCGTCCCCGAACCGGCCACGGCCGTGCTTTTCTCTGCCGGAATCCTTGGCCTGTTCTACCTGAATCGAAATAGGAAGAAAAACCAGAACCAAGACACACCACGCCACGCCTGAAGAAAAAGCCCTGCTGAAACAGCAGGGCTTTTTTATTTCGTGAACATTAGATATGAATTCGACCAGGGGTGATCTCTAAGTTTTTTTGATCCCTGTACATTTCAAGATGATCCCTGATAACAGCATTGACCTGCTCAGGATTGGTCAACGGCGACATGTGCCCACCGGTAACCCAGTGAAGCGCACTGCATGGCAAAATACCCGCGAGCAACTCCACGACCTGCAACGCAGGCCGACGACTCTGGATCCCGGCCATCAAGCAGGTGGGAACGGTCATCTTGCGGCAGCCCTCCAGATCCAGGGGCTCTTCGAGCAGGGCCTGGAAATCGAGCATCACCTTTTCGACCCCCCGATCAAAAGCCTCTCGGGTTCTTTCGGCTGAAGCCGCATAGGCGCCGGCGCCGCCCCAGTAATCGACGAACCGCTGCGCCGCCTGGCTTTGCAGGCCTGCGGCCATATCGCCGCCCAGAGCCTCGGCCAGCTCCGTCACCTGGCGGTGAGCCGGGTCCTGGTGCGAAAGCAGATGAAATGAGACCGGTTCGAACAGAGCCAGCGAGACCACGCGCCGCGGCCTGGTCGAAACATAGCGCAGGGCCGTGGCCCCTCCATAGGAGTGCCCCATCAGATGGAAGGCTTCAGAGGGGCCCAGCAGCCGACCGACCACCTGGTCAACGAGGGCAGCCTCCTGCTCCAGGGCAAAACGTTCAGGATCTTGAGGAAAAGGGGTTTCGCCATAGCCAGAAAGGTCTATGGCGATCACCCTGAACCTCTCCCTCAGCACCCGGCTCAACAGCCGCCACTGGCCCTTGCTGCCCAGCGAGCAATGCAGCAACACGACTGCAGGGCCTCGTCCCGAATCAAGAAATCCTACCGGCATATTCATCCCCCCCCTTAGTGCGCTTTCCCACTTTTTCCATTCCAGGCACTGAGCCTTACCCTTCCCTGCGTGACTTACTCACATTATGCCCCCAAGAGGTGCAGGCAAAAAGAGCTATTACGCCACAAAAACCTAAAAAATTCCACAGCAACAAGGCGGCCGCTCTGCTAAAATAATGATTCCTACCTACCAACCCCACACAGATTAGGACCAGAGCCATCATGACTGAACAAAAACACACCTTGCCGAAGCGTCGCCGAAAAACCACCTGGATTCTGTCAGGGATTGCCGTTTTGATTGCCCTGGCCCTGACCCTGTTGCCGCACGCCATTCGACTGGGACTAAAAAAAGCCCTCGAAAGCCAGGGCATGAGTGCGGTCAACGTCGAAGACATCGACCTGAACCTCTTTACCGGAGAGCTGAAAGTTCACCTTCTGCAGGCCCAGGCAGGCGAGGATGCGCGCATGGGCTTAAACCTGGCTGCCATTCAGATCGACTGGTGGCCCATCTGGAAAAAGCGCATCTGGGTCCGCGGACTCACCCTGGAGGGAATCACCCTCGATGTGCAAAAGAGCGCCGATGGCCGCCTGACCATCGGCGGCCTGGCTATTGAATCATCAGCGCCGCCCGTCCCTAAGGAGCCAACACCTGAACCCACTGAACCCTGGGAATTCGGCATCGGTGCCATTGCCTTGCAGGACGTCAAGGTCCGCTACCGCGACCCGCAAATCCAGGCAGACCTGACTATCGTCAAGGGCCAGTTCGACCCCATGGCGACCTGGATGCCTGAAAAGAACAGCCAGATTGATCTTGAGATGCTGTTCAACGGAGGACATTTCACGGCAAAGGGGTCGGCGCGACCCTTCAGCCCGGAGCCGGCCGCAGCCATCGATTTGGCAATCAATCAATTCCCACTCGACTGGGTGGCTCCCCTGCTCGAAGCGCAGAAGGTAAAAACCCCTTCCGGTACGCTGGCCACCCGAAGCACCATTCAATTCCAACTCAATCCGCAAACCGGCGAGCTTGACCTTGAGGTCATTGGCACCCTGGATCTGGAGAACCTGCGCGCCAAGACCCCTGAGGCGCATCTCGCTCACGGAGCCCTGCATTGGGACGGCGACGTCAAACTCCAACAAACAGCCACCGATCAGCCCCCAGCCCTCTCGGTCAAGGGCGTCCTCAAAGCCCCGAACCTTGATCTGATGCTTAACGAACCCGCCTTACACATTCGCGAGGGTGAACTCACCTGGAGCGGCTCTGTAAAGATGAACGCCGACACAGTCTCCGGGCAAGCCGGCGAGCTTGCCCTCGAAGTCAATGGCACCCTGGGATTGGAGAACCTGGTTGCCCAAACCCCTGATGTGCAGCTCGCTCACGGGACCCTGAATTGGGACGGCGAAGTCAAATTCCAACAGACAGCACCCGATCAGCCCCCAGCCCTCTCGCTCAAGGGCGCCCTCAAAGCCCCGAATCTAGACCTGGTTCTCAACGATCCCGCCTTACGCATCCGCGAGGAAGAACTCACCTGGAGCGGCTCTGTAAAAATGGAAGCCGGCACTGCCTCCGGGGAGCAGGACATCCAGGTCGAATCCGCATCAACGATCAAGAACCTGATTATCGACGACACTGCCAAAGGCCTGAACCTGGCGCGACTGAAACACCTGTCCGTTCAGGACCTCCACATCCAGGGTATGAAGCGAATAGCCGCCGGGGATGTGCGCCTCGCCGAGGCACTTATATTCCAACACCCGGCAAAGGAAGAGGCCCCCCAAAGGGCAGCATCACACATTTTTTCGTTTAAGGAACTCGCCCTGGCACAACTTGGCCTGGAGAACCAGAACAAGCTTTCGATTGACTCGATAAACCTCAACGGTCTGGATACCTCGCTGGCAAGAACTCCGCAGGGAGCCTTGGAACTGGATCAGTGGCTTGCCCCTTCCGCCGGGGAAAACCAGCCCGCCAAGGACGAGAAAGAATCGTCTCAGGAACCAGCCCCTCCCATGCAGGTGCGCATCGGCCTGATCGCCGTCAATGGCGGCAGCACAGTCCATTTCAGGGACGCCAGCGTTAAGCCCGCCAGCACCCTGACAGCAACTGACCTGGCGCTTCAGATCGGCGCAATCGACAGCTCTCAACCCGACCTGGCCTCTGCAATCGACCTCAAGGGCCGCATCAACAAATACGCCACCATCGATATCGGCGGGGACGCCCGGATTTTTGCGGCCAAGCCCACATTTGATCTCAAAGCCGGGTTGAAATCTTTGAACCTGCCGCCACTGAGTTCATACACCGTGCCGGCAGCCGGCTATGGAATCAAAAGCGGAGTCCTGGACACCCGGATTGACCTGAGTGCAAAAGCCGGGTCGTTCACCGGGGAGGTTGCGGTGGTGGCCAACAAGCTGGTACTTCAGGCGTTAAAAGTTGAGCAAAATGATGAACTGACCAAAACCCTGGGCCTGCCGCTGAACACCGCCCTCTCCCTGCTGCGTGACCGCAAGGACAACATCAAGCTGAAGATCCCCCTGGCCGGAAGCATCGACGACCCCCGGTTCGGAACCGGTGCGCTCATCCGGCAGGCAACGACCAAGGCTCTGACCAATTCGGTGCTGGCCGTCTGTTCACCTCTGGGCCTGCCGTTCAAAGCCGCCGGCAAACTTGTCAACCTTGCCACAGCCCTGCGTTTCGAGCCGGTGGGCTTTGCCCCGGGCAGTTCGGAACTCGATGCCCCAAGCAAGGAGCGTTTAACCAGGGCGGCCGAGATGCTGCGGGAAAGGCCGGGGGTGCGGCTGGTACTGACCGGCTTCGCAACCGCAGCTGATACCCGGGCGCTGCAGGCTGCAGCCAAGAACAAGACCCCGGCTCAGACCGAAACCAAAGGCGCCCAGGCAAAACAACAGCCTCCGCCGGTCCCCAGGGAGGAACTTTTCGAATTGGCCACCTTGCGAGGCGAAACAGTCAAGGACTACCTGCTGGACATGGGAAAAGGTCAGATCGAAGCGGAGCGCCTGATGCTGAACAATCCTGAGGTCGAGCCCCGCAAAGAGACTCCACCGCAGGTCATGGTCTCCCTCTAACCCCGTCTTGTTTCAGGGCTGATAAAAATATTTACTTTGAATAAATTCTTCTTGACCGAAACCTTCATCCAAGGTAGAAAGAACCACGTTCTATTTTATGGGTTCCGCTGCCCATAAATGCTTTACTCCTTTATGAAAGTCTTCAGTTTCTTCCTCCAATTTGCGCCCCCCCCCGGGGGCGCATTTTTTTTGCCTGCCGCCAAAAGGAGACAGCTAAATAAGACGCAGTTTCGGTGGTTTTCGGCTCTGGCGGGGCAAACCTGTTGCCTGGCAGCGACGGTTTTGCCCGGACTTCTTCTCCGCCGCCCTCCGAATCCACCGACAAGCAAGGACTAGGGCCTTGGAATCAAAGGACTTTCCCACATTGGCATAATTGATGTAAACCCCTTAAAGATCTAGCAATCACTCAATGCGGGGAGAAAAGCATGGTCTACAATGACGCCAGGAGAGAGGAATCGATCATGGACGTGTCCGAGCGGGAAAAAGAACTGATTACCTATTACCGTGCCCTGACAATTTTTAACCAGCAGCGCGTCTTTACCATTGCGCGCAACTCCTACGAGGACCGGCAACGGACCATGAAGGTGCGCGAAAACATAGAGCAGGCAAAGGCCCGGGCCCGGGCCTGAACTCACAAGACCTTTATACCCGAGGAAAACCTGGATACGCGCCTTCTCGGGAATGACCAATGAGGTAGCATGCAGGGCGGGTTATCCACCGACCGTAACGCCCCGAGCAATAAAATGGTGCGTTACGCTTCGCTAACACGCCCTGCCAGCCCTGCTGATGCAACTTCTGATCTGCCAAGGTGGTACAGACCTACCATACGGTTTTAAGAACTCCCCTTCGCGATCCCGGCAGACAAACAACAAAAAGCCCCGCAAACCATTTCGGTTTGCGGGGCTTTTAAACTGGAGCGGGAAACGGGATTCGAACCCGCGACTTCAACCTTGGCAAGGTTGCACTCTACCACTGAGTTATTCCCGCTCAGCTGTAACTGAACTTTCCGTGCGACGGAGGCGTATTTATAGCGAAAGGCTTTGCCGAAGTCAACACCCTTTTTCAAAAAAATGATCCTTCACCCACGACCTGACTTGAATCGCTTGAGCCAGACCTGAAACTCCTCCTCCTCATGCACCAGTTCAAAGGCGTTAAGCAGCCCCCTTCGAAAGGCCACGGCCACTGCCCGGTTACGCAGATTGAATGCATCGCCGAATTTCTCGCCATGAAACTGGTCCTGATCGACGCCGAGCTTGGTGTAAAGAGAATTGAGCCGGCTCTGCACTCCGCGACGGGAAAGGTAACGGCGCTGGGCGATGAGGTTGTCGGTCAAACCGAGGGAGATGTCGACCAGGGCCTCATACTCGATATCGGAGAGCGCCGTCTGGCTGTGACCGGCCCGCCCCTGAACCTTGCGCACCTCGGGATCGATCCAGCACTGGTCCTCGAACAATACCGTCTGGATAGCGGAGGAAATCCGCTCCCGGTCGCTCGACTTGAGCACATAGCCGTAGACGGTTTCCGGCGGAACAATACGCGAGAGGGCGCGGACATACATTTCGTCCTTGTACTGACTCCAGAAGACGATTCGGGCGGTGGGCCTTTTTTGCCAGAGGCTACGGGCAAACTCGATGCCGTTGAGCTCTGGCATCTGGATGTCGCTGACCACCAGGGGTTCATCCTGACCAAGCGCAATATCCAGGGCCACCTGGCCATTATGGGCCCGCTCGAGATTCAGGGGACGCCCCCAATCGGAGATCAACTGCTCAAGAAACTCAAAATCCTTGGGGTTATCCTCGGCAATGAGTATGGTTATCGGTTCCATACAGAGCTAGTCCTCCTCGTTTTTTCCAGGTATCGGCAAAGTGAATTCAAAACGGGTCCCGGTGGTAAAACGCGATGCGCCCCAGCAGACCCTGGCACCGATGGCACGGGCACGCTCCCGGATATTGTTAATGCCACGTCCGCCTTGCGAACCGAGGCTGGCGGGGTCAAAGCCGATGCCGTTATCCTCGACCGAGAGCAGCACCAGGTTCGCTCGCACCCCCAGGTTGACCTCATAGCGTTGCGCCCTGGAATGCTTGATCACGTTATGTACCGCCTCGACGGCGATGCGATAAAGGCTTAACTTGGCCAGACGCGGCAAGCCAGCGCTTTCGATTTCGGGGGAAAGGTACAGGTGATATTCCGGCAGGTCGCCGCGGCTGAGGTGGCGCTCCATGTGAGACTCCAGAGCCGCACCGAGGCCGAGGATATCGAGGGTCTGCGGATGCAGGTTATCCATCACCTCGCGCAGATTGGCCATGGCCCGTTTAAGATCCTCCTCGATACGGCCCGCGGCTTCGTTGTGAGTCTCGGCGCGCAGATTCTGCACCCCGCGCAGCACCGAGGAGAGGTCTGAAAGGGTCTGGTCATGGATGTCCATGGCAATGCGCCGCCGCTCCTCTTCAGCCCCCTCGAGGAGCTTTTCTGTCCCCACAACCCGGATCAGTCGATCGGTCATGCGGTTGATCGACACAGCCAGATCATCGAGCTCATCACGCACCCTGGTCGGAGCCGGCGGCGGCGAAAGGTCACCGCGGACGATACGTCCGGCGCTGTCGGAGAGGCGCTGAATACGCCGCAGCAGGTTGCGACCGAAGGTCAGGGACAAGAGAATGCCCACCAGGATCGCCGCGCCCAGAACAATGATGGAAACAAAGGCGGTCCGCACCACCAGTTCGTCAATATCCCGGTTGTGCACATCGCGCAGGCGCTCCCGCTGTTTCTGGGAGAACTCGGAAATTGTCAACAACTGGGGTCGCAGCATGGAGATGGCCGATAAGAAACGCTCGGCATCGAAGCCGCGTGCCGGGTTCAGATCGGTCACCCCCTGCTGCAGCAGGGCCCTGGAGCTTTGCGGCAGCGGGGCCAACTCCAGAATCCGCTCGACCGCATTGGCCAGGCTCGCATGGAGCGCGGCCAGGGTCTCGAGTTGAGCCACCTGAATCAGGTTCTCCTCGCTCAAATGAATGGCCAGGCGATATATGCGCTGAGTCGCGTGGTCAACTTCGGCCAAGGCAATAAACAGGCGCCCCAGGTTCTGTTTCTCCTGGCGCTTGACCGAGAGATCCCAATAGGTATATTGCAAAAACCCCAGCAGCAAGGTCATCAGAAGCAGGACCAGGGCCGGGGCGAGGATGATCTGGTGTTTTAGGGTGATTCGCATAGAGCAAAGATATCACAGCATTTCATGAAATACACTGTGCTTTTACACAGGTGAAAAAGGAGAGTCCGCCGGCAAAAAAATGCGGACATCAACCTTCAAACATTTAAATTCCGAGGTATACTTACAACCAAGTCGGGGCCTGTTGTGGCAGGCGGGTTTCGATGAACTTCTTCATTTCCTTACTCCCTTGGAAAACTAGAAGACAGAAACGGCCGATGCCGGGGATGCCTCCCTCCGCATCGGCTTTTTCTTTGATGGCGTCGCAAAAAGTCCGCCCTACTGCGTTGCAGTGTTTTTTCAGGACTTCGACATACTATGTATGCCTTCACCCCTGAAAAACCACTACGCCTTGTAGGACGAAATTTTTGCTTAGCCATCTCAAGACTATCTTCCTTGCCCCTTTTCAGAACGCCCCGCCCTGAGTATACTGGCACCTGAATCCGCCATCAGGAGATCAGGCCATGGACAAACTGCCACCCACAGAGGAACCGCTCATCCCGCGCCTTCTGGCCAGCAACGCCCTGCGGGCCAACCTCTCGAAGCACATGACCCTCAACCAGATGGCCGACACCAAGGCCTCGATGATCATGACCGCGGCCTCGCTGGTCATCACCATCACCCTGGCCCAGTTCCAAACCCTCTCCCTGGTCACAATTCTGCTGCTGCTCGCCACCGGCATTCTGGCGATCATTTTTTCCATTTTCGCCATCATCCCCCCGCTGCACGCCAAAGGGCGCACCAATCTTTTCTATTTCCGATCATTTGCAGAGATCGGCGAAGAGGAGTTCATCGCCAGCTTCAAGCAGACCATCGCCGACCGGGACAAGCTCTACGATGCCTACCACATCGACTGACCCGCAAGTACGCCCTGATCCGCAACGGGCTGTGGACCCTGCTGATCGGCCTCACCTCGGCGGTCATCGCCACCCTGGGCACCCGGCTCCTGTAGGAAAAAAACCCTCTCGCCAGGACGCAACGAAAAACACCAATCACAGCCGCTGTACTAAATGCATCCCCCTCCCCCTCCTTGAACCAGGTGCAACATCACCCGCATGGGCATCGCTGCGCTCTGCCCATCCTACAAAGATGCCAGGGCCTCTTGCCCACTGAAGGCCGCCTCGGCCTCCAGGCGCAGCAGGTCCGGGCGATCCTGGTAACGGGGGCTGTGATGAAAAACCAGCAGACGCGCCGCCCCGGCGCGCCTGGCCAGTTCGCCGGCAAGGCGCGCGGTGAGATGGTTGCGCTGCTGGGCGCGGCAGAGTTCGGCATGGGCAAAAGGGGCTTCGATGACCAGCAGATGTGAGTCTGCGGCCAGCGCCACAATGCGTTCGCAATTCTCTTTCCCTGGCGCCGCATCGGTGACGTAACAGATCTTCATCCCCCGCTCGGTGTGGGCGATCTGCCTGCGCAACTCGCCAAGGCTCAGGGTGAGATCAGGGGCGTCCTGGCGCGGCACGCAAATTACCAGATCCTCAGCGGCTCCGCGGCGCAAGTGATCCTTGAAACGGGCCAGCCAGGGCCCCGGCTGATAACGGCACCTTTCGAGGGCATCCTTGTGGATCGCCACGTGCAGGGTCTCCTCAAGGGCGTAGGCCATGGAGGTGATATTGCCATGCTCCAGCGGAACCCCGCGCACCTGCAGGTCATCGCGCTCCAGCAGCAGGCCGCCGTGGCAGACACGATCGCCCTGGGGCTCGGGACGAAAAGCGTTAGCCGCCCGAAACCTCACCACCTTTCCGGCGCCATCGCCCCACTCCCTCACGGTCAACACAAAGGGAAAGCCCTCGACCAGGTTCCAGGTGTAGCCGTAGAGCCTGCCTGCGATG
Organism: uncultured Desulfuromonadales bacterium; assembly: GCA_945787465.1. Taxonomy (GTDB): domain Bacteria; phylum Desulfobacterota; class Desulfuromonadia; order Desulfuromonadales; family Trichloromonadaceae; genus CALZIZ01. The sequence continues at coordinate 3,082 of CALZIZ010000075.1, read as the reverse complement.
CGGGCGGCAATCCCCGGCGGGCCGAAAATCTCCAGATGCAGGTCCTGGTAAAGAAAGGTGCGCAACAAGGTATCGAACCCGAACAGGTGGTCGATGTGGGCGTGGGAGACGAAGAGCGCCCGCACCTTGAGCAGTTCCCTCGTGGTGAGTGCGCCGAGGTCGCCGCAATCAAAGAGCAGAGCCTGCCCGCGATGGGCAATGCGCACATAAAGCGCCGGATCCCCAAAAGGTCCGTTGACAAGATGTGAAAAATACACTGATCGCATGGATTCTGCTCCACCCTTTTTTAAATGTTACCCCTGCCTGCAACCATTTTCCATCCCTCATATTGACACTATTGCGTTTAATGGTAAATTTACCAGCTGACTGCCGTTGTTTTAGGGAGGGGGAGTTTTTTCTTTCTGAAGGAGGTATCCATGAAGAAGTATCCATTTCTGCTCCTGGTCTGCGCTCTGCCACTGCTGACTCTGGGTTTGGCATTTGCCGAACCGCCCCCGGTTTTCGACGTCGACCACGACCTCTACCCCCTCTACCCGTCGCTGATCAGCTATCAGAAATCGGGCGCCGAGTTCACCCCTCCGGAGGTCTGCGGCGAATGCCACTCAAAACAGTATGAGGAGTGGACCGGCTCGGTTCATGCGCTGGCCTTTAAAGACCCGGTCTACCAGGGCGAGTTGAACCTGGCGGTGAAAAAAGCCGGCCACGAGATCTCCCGTCAGTGCGAAGGCTGCCACACCCCCGCCGGCGTGGTCACCGGCGAGATCAAGGGGCCGGGCCTCAAGGGCTTAAGCGATATGGCAATGGCCGGGGTTTCTTGTGATGTCTGCCACTCCATCGTCGGCACCACCCACTGGCAGACCCCTTCCCACGAACCGGAAAACGGCTCTTTCATCATCCGCCCCGGGGTGGATACCGCCGAAGGGGCGCAACTTGTCAAGCGCGGCCCCTTCACCCCCTCGGAGGAGTGCGGGATGGGTTTCCACGAGTGCGAAGAGTCGTCGCTGCATCTGCAGGCCGACCTGTGCGCCGGCTGCCACCAGGTTTACCACTACGAGTCTCACTTTCCCCTCGAAGCGACCTATCTGGAGTGGAAGCACGGCCCTTACGCCCAGAGGACCATCCTCTGCCAGGACTGCCACATGGTCGACATCGACACCTTCATGAAAACCGCCGATGAGTTCCGCAAGCCCCAGCGCGGCGAGTACCGTCACTACTTCAACGGCGCCAACTACCTGCTCTACTACCTGGCCGCCGGTTCGGCGAAAAAGGCCGGCGACGAGGAACTGGCCGCCAACATCATGAACAAGTACGAGATGGCGGTCAAGCGCCTGCAGGCAGCTGCCGACATGGAGATTTCGCCGGTGTACAAGGACGGCGAGCTGGCCGAGATCAAGGTCAGGGTCCAGAACATTCGGGCCGGGCACAACCTGCCGACCTCCCTGACCAACATCCGGCAGATGTGGCTGGAGATCTCTGCCAAGGATGACCAGGGCAATATCCTGATGAGCAGCGGCGCCATCGATGCCGATGGGCACCTGCCCGAAAACGCCCGGCTGTTTAATTCCGACGGTATGGGCGATGATTTCCATTTTGCCGTCGATCCCTGGGTGATCACTGCCTTTTCCCGCCACGACACCATCCCCCCCAAGGGCTACAAGGATGTCTATTACGGGCTGAGCTGCAAACCCGAGACCAACAAAATCATGGTTGAAGCCAAGCTGCGCTATCGCCAGGCCGACCAGAAAATCGCTGAGAAACTGCTCGCCAACGTCCCCAAAGACATCGACCTTGAGGCCGTTTACGGCCTGACCGAGGTGCCGACCCTGCCGGTGGTGGACATGGTGGTCAAAGAGGTCAGCCTCAATCCCAGCAAATAAGCCCGGCCGCAGAACCCCGCATCAAAAAAGGCCAGGGCCCCGCAGCAAGCTGCTGCGGGGCCCTGGCCTTTGTCTATTTGACCTCAGAGTTTTATTGCACCTTCAGCGTGGTATAAAACAGGTTCTGCCCGCGTTGCACCAGCAGGCGCAGCACCCGCCCCTTTTCGACCTTTTTCATGACCTTGCGGAAATCGGCCACGCCGGCGAGCTCCTGACCGTTGATTTCAAGGATGAGATCGCCGACCCTGAGGTTGGACCTGGCAGCCGGGCCGCCGGGATCCAAAGCGGAAATAACCACTCCCTTGCCGGCCTCGAGGCCGTAGTTTTTAGCGACCTCGGGCGTCAGTTCGGAAACGCTGAGCCCCAGGGACTCGCCCTGGTCAGCAGCTGCCGATACAGCGCCCGCCTCTTCGGCAAGCTTTGCGACAGTGACCTTCACATCGAGCTCTTTGCCGTCGCGAAAGATCTCGACCTTGACCTTTTTCCCCACCGGGGTCGCGGCAACAAGCCTTGGCAGGTCGCTCATCTCGCTGACGTCCTTGCCGTCAAATGCCAGAATGATATCGCCGCGTTCAATTCCGGCCTTCGACGCCGGAGAATCCTTGACCACTTCGGCCACCAGGGCCCCTTTGGGCTTATCCAGGCCAAAGGACTCAGCGAGTTCCCTGTTGATCTGCTGCACCGCGACTCCGAGCCAGCCGCGCGTTACATGCCCGGTCTCCTTGAGCTGGGGGACAATCTGCTGAGCCGCGTTGATGGGCAGGGCAAAGCCGATGCCCTGACCACTGGCGATGATGGCGGTATTGATGCCGACCACCTCGCCCCGGAGGTTGAACAGCGGCCCCCCGGAATTGCCGGGATTGATCGAGGCATCGGTCTGGATGAAGTTATCGTAGGGGCCGGCGCCGATAACCCTGCCCTTGGCCGATACGATCCCCACGGTCACCGTTTCTTCAAGACCGAAGGGGTTGCCGATGGCCATCACCCACTCGCCGACCCGCAGCTCCTCGCTGTTGCCAAGGCGGGCCACTGGCAGGTCTTCACCATCGATTTCGATTTTCAGCAGAGCCACGTCCAGCTTGGTGTCCCGCCCCTTGACACTGGCTTTGAAGCTGCGCTCGTCAGCGAGGCGAACGCTGATCTCGTCGGCATCATCCACCACGTGGGCGTTGGTCAGGATGAATCCATCCTTGGAGATGATGAAC
>CALZIZ010000074.1 GCA_945787465.1 uncultured Desulfuromonadales bacterium | reverse complement strand
TTCGGCGATTTTCGCTTTGCGCTCTACCCGCGCAAGGGCGGCCATGCCCCTGAGTTCGATGACCTGGACAACCTGTTGATCATGGGCCGCCTGCTCGGGCGCATCCACAGCATCGGCGCCACCCGCCCTTTTGAGCACCGGCCCCATCTCGATTGCCAGGGCTTTGGCCGCAATAGCGTGGATTTGATCGGCGAGCAGTTCATACCGCCGGAATACAAGGCCAACTACGATGCGCTTGCCAAGGATCTGCTGCAGGCCATCGAGGAGCTTTTTGCGGGTGAAGACACTCCCTTTATCAGGGTTCACGGCGACTGCCATGCCGGCAACATCCTCTGGAGGGACAACGCGCCGCACCTGGTCGACCTGGACGATGCCCGGATGGCCCCTGCGGTGCAGGACATCTGGATGATGCTCTCGGGCGACCGCCCGCGGCAGATGGCCCAGCTGGCCGAAATCCTCGAAGGTTACGGGGAGTTTTACGACTTTCAGCCCCGGCAGCTGCGGCTGATCGAGGCGCTGCGCTCGCTGCGCATTCTGCACTTTACGGCTTGGCTGGCCAGGCGCTGGGCCGACCCCACCTTTCCGCGGCACTTTTCGTGGTTCAACACCCCTCGCTACTGGGGTGAACACATCCTCGAGCTTCGCGAACAGATCGCCGCCCTCAACGAACCTCCGCTGCAGGCCCCTTAGGAGGGTGTCGGGCTGAACAAGAACCTACTGCGAAATCGACTGATCGGCCCATATTCTCGACAACTATTCCACAAATCAGGCCTGCTATTCGCTCTCAAATTCCCGAAAATCTGGTCTCGAACACCCAATTTCTCGCTACGCTCCGTCAAGTCCGACACCTTCCGAGGGGACCGCTTCGACCCACAACCGACCCGAATTGAAAAAGGGAGCCTGACCGGCTCCCTTTTTTTGTTTGTATGGAAACGCTGCTCTCGAGTTCTTGTCTCAGCCATCGATCGCGAGCACCTTCTCGTCCTGATCTTCAACCAGGTCGCCGATGAGGATGGTGGCAATGTGCCGGTTGAGCGCCTCGAGATCGGCGGGACCGACCTCGAGAAAACCCACGGCCATGCCTGGATCTTTCTGGGGATCGGCCTGGTATACGTCCTGATGATACAAAACAGTCCCCGTCAGCTCAAGCACGGTGCCGCAGATCAACTCCAGGCGGATTGCTAGTTCGGATTTTACCGGCAGGGGGTGACTTGCGCGCAGGTAAATGCCGCCTTCTGAGAGGGACAAGGCGAAAAACTTCTTCCAGGCCCCTTCAAACTGCACCTCGACCCACTTGTTGAAGGGGATGCGCAGCTTCTGCCGGCTCTGCCGCTCGTAGTGCACCATCTGCTGCAAAATGATATTGAGCTTTTTCAGGGTGATCGGTTTGGTCAGAAATCCGGAACAACCAGCCTTGTTATAGCTGCGCCTGGCCTCATCAGAAAATTTTTCCGCGACCATCACCACCGGTACGTCGCTGAACTCCTCCTTGCCCCGAATCGCCTTGAGGGTTTCCAACCCTCCGGGGTCATTTAATTGACTCGATATCAGCACCAGATCAGGCGTATTGGCAGCCATCTGTTGAAGCACCTCGAAGCCGTCCATGGCCGGCAGCACCTCGTAACCGATGCGCCGCAGCACTATGGTCTGAAACATGGCCGAAGTGACGTGATCGTCCGCCACAATGACCTTTTTCTGCAAATCCACCATCGCAACCTCACCCCAAATTATTTGATGACAACATGCAGCCATCCCCCTTTCGGTTCGAGGGGCGACCAAGGGCTATTTTGCAAAGGCCGGGCCATGACCTGTTCTTCGCAAGCCATCGCCGGGGCTCGGACGAGCTTAGAGTCAGCGTCTTCATCCCTGACCACGGTAGAGGCCTTACCCGCGCAGCGAAGCGGCCTGCAAGGGCTTTGGGCCACTGGCCGACAAACGGATTGTCGCCTTTTTCCTATCTGCCCCTGCTGACATATTTTTGACTTGCACCCTTTCTTCGCCAATATATCGGCTCATAAGTTTCTAATATCACTCAATACATAAGCTTAATTAGCTGATTTTCCAGATGATGCACTTTCTTCCATATATTTCATTCTGAATGGAATAAGGTTTGCGAATATCAAACTTCGGGTCGGAAATCTAATCTCCCCCTCGACCCCGACCCTGGGGATTAAATACAAAAACACCCCGTGTAGTCGACCACCTGAGTCGGCAACACCTGGAAAGTCGCCGGCCCCTACCTGGAGAGTCCGGCAAGATTCACATCCTTACCTGCCACACATCAAGGAGGCACCATGAAAATTTGGCGGCAGATGTTCATCTGCATGATTGCGGCCCTGCTGGCCGTCGCCGTCACCTGCAGTGCCTGGGCGGCTTCGGTATCAGGCCGCGCAAGCACGGTGTTCGAGTGGTTCGACGACGCCGACGAAGACACCGCGACACCGCTCTACCAGTACCTGTTGCTCAACGTCAGGGACCTTGGCGTCGAGGGCCTCGACTTTCGCGGCTACGGCCGCCTGGCCGACGACCTCAGCGACGAGGTCGATGCCGACAGCAGGCTCTACTACGCCTATCTTGAAAAGAAGGGCCTGTTAAAAGACCTCGATTTCAAGCTGGGCCGGCAGTTCATCTCCACCGCGGCCGGCGCATCGCTGATGGACGGTTTGAACCTTGACTACCAGGGCCTGGGCCCGGTGGGGGTCAAGCTCTTCGGCGGCGGTGATGTGAGCTACTACGAAGGCTACAACGCCAAGGACCTGATCGTCGGCACCGAGCTCTACGGCAACGTTCTGGGCACCGTCGACCTGGGTCTGTCGTACCTGCAGCGCTGGGACGGCGGCGATCTGGCCAACGAGATGTTCGGCCTCGACGTCGACTACCGCTTTGCCAACCAGCTCAACCTCTACAGTGAAACCCAGTACGACTACCTCTCGGATGGCGTGAGCTACTTTCTTGCCGGGGCCAAATATTACAAAAACCCCAAATGGTCTGTGCGCACCGAGTACCTCTACTCGCTGCCGGTCTTCTCCTCGACCTCGATCTACTCGGTCTTCGCCGTCGATGAGTACCAGGAGCTCTCCGCCGAACTCACCTGCAACATCGACCGCGGCCTGCGCGCCTTCGCCCGCTACAGCCGCGAGATGTACCAGGACTTCGACGACGCCGACGTCATCGAAACGGGCCTCGAGAAGATCCGCACCAAACGCCTGTCGGGTTACCTGACCGGCATCCTGCGCGCCGACGGCGACGGCCAGGACCTTAAGGGGGCCAAGGCCAGGGTCGCCTACCTCTTCACCCCGATGCTGCAGGCTGGCGTCGGCGTCCACCTCGATGTTCTCGAGCGGCGCCTCGAGGATGACGACGAGACGACCAGCTCGCGGCTCTGGGTCGATGGAACCTGCTACTGCACCAAAAAGGTCAATGTGCAGGCCAAGCTCGAGCGGGTCGAAAGCGACCTGTGGGACGAGTACTATCGCGGCCGCCTGCGCCTGAACATCCTCTTTTAACAAAGGAGTCACGATATGATGCGCTTTTTATTCACCGTGCTAGCCATCGCGACCCTGGGGGTTGCTCCGGCTCTGGCGGTCGAGTTTGACCACGCCACGCACAACAGTTACCTCGAAGATAGCGATTGCACCGCCTGCCACCTGGCCGCGGCCCAAAGCATCGTCCCCGATACCGGAACCTGCCTCGAATGCCACGACCAGGCCTTTGTCGACCAGGTAAGCCTGCCCGGCCTCAAGACCCACGGGCCGACCTGGTCGCTGAATCACCGGCCCTTTGCCAAGGGCAACAGCTACGACTGCTATGCCTGCCACCAGCAGGTTGACTGCCTGGAGTGCCACAAGTCGGGTTTTGCCGACGAGCAGGGCGATTTCGGCAACGCCATGCTCAACGTGCACCGCAGCGACTTTCAGGTCAGCCACCCGATTGCCGCGCGCACCGACCCGCAGCTGTGCTCGAGCTGCCACGAACCGAAGTTCTGCAGCGACTGCCACAACGACTTCGCCCCGGCCGACCTGGCGCTCCTCTCCCACCGCCGCGGTTTTACCGATGGCACCCTGGATGGCAACCACGCAGGGTTTGACGACAGCCAGTGCCAGACCTGCCACCCGGACTCGGTGCTGCCCACGCACCAATGGTCGAGCAGCCATGCCAGAGAAGCGCGCAAGAACCTGGTCACCTGCCAGGCCTGCCACCCCGAGGGGGATATTTGCCTGAAATGCCACAGCGCCAAAAGCGGCCTGGGCATCAACCCCCACCCCAGGGACTGGGATGACTTCAAGAACCGCCTCGATCGCGCCAGCGACGGACGGACCTGCCGCAAATGCCACTAACAAGCCCTAAACCGGTTAACCAACCACCAAGGAGGCAACAATGAAAAACCCAACCCTAATTCTGCTGGCAATTGCCGCCACGCTGAGCCTTTCGCTCGGGGGCTGCGGCAGCAACCGGGGATCTGATTCAGCATCGACGACCCCGACCGTGAGCATTCAGGAGGCGACCTCAACTGGCAATTGCACCGTTTGTCACACCCTCAACGTCCATACCCAGATCAGCGGAATTGCCGGTCAAAACCCGGACACCGAGGCCGGTATAGGCTCCCGCATCAGCCATGACTGCGAAGCCTGCCACGGCGGCGGCCAGTACCATCACGGCGAAGGCCCGATTGCCTTCCCCGCGCCAAACGCCGAGCGCTGCGCCGAGTGCCACAGCCAGACCGCGCTGGTTCTGGCCTCCAAGCACAACGCCGAAAATCCCGAGAACCTCGAGATGCTCGCCGATGGCCATGACACCCGCTATTGCCAGCGCTGCCACACCGCAGAAGGTTCCATCGCCTTCAAATCGGTGGTCGGCACCAAGAGCGAGCTCACCGCGTCCATCGTCGCCTATGGCGACCCCGTCGGGCCCGGCCAGTTCGAGGCTTTGGCCAACGAGGACGCCGAGGGCAACCCCGTCCTCCATGGCCCGGCCTGCGGGGCCTGCCACAACGCGCTGACCAAGCAGATGGTCACCGTCGACCCGTCCTGGGACCCCAACCAGAATGGCGTCTCTGACCAGTTCGACCTGTGCACCAGCTGCCACAACTACCAGCTCAACGACGGCACTATCTTCGGCTCGGGCTCAGCCGCCAGCGGCACCGCCGAGTTCTACCACGACACCGCCTGGTACAGGACCCTGCCGACCACCCATTACGACGACTCGGCAACCGGCCCCCAGGAGCTCGACCGCAACGGCGCACTGACCCAGAACACCTATATCGAGGGCTACGTCATCCGCAAGAACAGCGCCACCCCCTGCTTCGACTGCCACGGCCATGAGCTGCACGCCAACACCCGCTATGCCGACGATCCGGAAAAACAAACCGTCCACACCATGTGGGCCAAGTCGGGCCATGCCGGCGGCCTGCTCAACGAGGTGCTCGCCGATGTGGCGGCGGTCGATTGCACCGGCTCCGAGTCCGAATCCCGTGGCCGTTGCGACGAGCAGACCGATGCGGCGATGTTTGCCAAGGCCTCCGATGCCAGTTCCAACGGCGGCTTCACCCACTATGACTGGGATGCCCAGAGTCGCCAGTCCTGCCAGATGTGCCACACCGCGACCGGCTTCGTGAGTTACGTCGCCGACCCCGAAAACTACGACGCGGCCAACAACGACTTCTCCCACCTCGAAGGTTGGAGCTACGACGCAGGCACCGACACCGTCACCCCCTCCACCCAGAACGAACTGCTCTACTGCTGGGGCTGCCACAGCAATGCCGAAACCGGCGCCCTGCGCGTCGAGGGTCCGGTCACCGCTTCTTACACCTACGGCGGCGAGGCCGTGGTCTTCCCCGATGCCGGCAGCTCTAACACCTGCTTTGTCTGCCATTCGGGCCGTGGCAACAACGAGACCGTATCGACCAGCAGCCGTTTCGCCGGCCACCATGCGCCTGCCGCGGCCACCCTCTACAGCGAGCTCACCCATGTCGGCGGCGAGTTCCCCGGCCTGAGCTACGCCAACAAGTCCTACTTCGCCCACGACAGCATCGACCTCGAGGGCGCGGGTCCCTGCGCCAGCTGCCACATGAGCGGCGATACCGCAAACCACGAATTTGCCGTGGTTGATAAGGACGAAAACGGCGTGATCACCGGCATCGTGGCCGAGGGCTGCGTCAGCTGCCATGACGGCGAGCATGCCCTCTTCGTCTCCCAGGGCCAGGTCGGCCAGACCGCCAGCATCTGGAACGGGACCGCTGCGGTCCCCACCGTCGTCACCCAGCAGATGGCCGACGATGCCGCGGCAGTTCTCGAGGAAGAGTCGGAGGAGTACCAGGAGGCCGGGCAGCTCCTTCTCGACCTGCTAGCCAACACCGTCCCCAACTATGCCGGCGCAGCTATCGACAACGGCAGCGCCGTTGAAAACGACCTGCGCGCCTACCAGAACTCCAAGCTCATCAGCGACGAGAAAGGCGGCTTCGCCCATAACCGGTACTATGTCAAACGCCTGATCTTCGACTCCATCGACTGGCTCGAGGACGGCGCCATCGACGGGACCTTCGCCGATTACACCGCGACCTACCCCGGCGCCACGAACTGGCTGGGTTCGACCCGTCCGTAATCTTCACCCCTAACCGAAACCTCCCCCCTTGCGGGGGAGGTTTGAACGCGAAGGCCGCCCTATGGGGCGGCCTTTTCTTTTATCACTCTGCCGCCCAAGGCATAGTTTCTTCGGTCGAAGCCATACCCGGATAAGTCGCCCCTCATAACTTCACGGCTTCTTCATACACTCAATTCCTGATGAATGGACAAACCCTTCGCGGCTAAAGCCGCCCCAGCCTGCAGTGAATTCTCTCCATGCGTGTATTCGCCACGGGCGGCCTGGGTGTAATTGCAATTGTAGGGTGATGGATGAAAAGACAAGGGCCGCCCCGGTTATTACACCGGGGCGGCCCTTGTGATGTGGAGGGATCTTTGTGAATATCAGACCTGAAACCTGCTCAGTTCTTCTTCCAGGCCCTTAACCGCCTGGTTCAGCGACTTGAGGGAACGGGTCACGGTGGAGGCCGAGGCGACAAGATCCTGATTTCTCTGGTTAATGCCGCCGATGGCTTCGACCACCTCGCCGCTGCGCAGTTTGTGGTTTTCGATATCCTTTTTGATCTGCTCGGCCTGGTCAGCAACTTCGCTGGAAACCTGGCTGATCAGCTTGCCCCCCTCGGCCTGCTCTTCCATGGCGGAGACAACCTGCTGGGAAATGTAGCGGGTCTTATCCACCGATTCTAGAATCACCCGGTTGCCGGCGGTCTGGTCCTTGGTGGCCCTGGTGATCTGATCGATGAAACCTGCCATCTCCTTGATCGCCTTGGTGACCTGGTAGATCGACTTGGCCTGCATGGTGGTCGTCTGCTGAATGGCTTTGGACATATCCGTAGACAGCAGGGAGTTGGACTGAATGCTCTCGAAAGCGGTACTGGCCCCCTGGACCAGGTGCAGGCCTTTTTCCACCGCCGACATGCCTTCTTCGACCATGGTTACGCTCGACCTTGTTTCGCCCTGAATGGCGGCGATCAACTCGGCGACTTCTTTGGTGGAGACGGAGGTCTTCTGGGCAAAGGCTTTGATCTCTTCTGCCACCACCGAAAAGGCCCGCCCCTGCTCGCCGGACTGGGCGGCAATGATCGCGGCGTTGAGCGACAGCAGCTGGGTCTGGTCGGCCACCTCGTCGATCACCGAAAGCAGGCGGCCGATCTGCTCCGAACGCTTGCCCAGGCCATAAACCACTTCGGCGAGGGAACCGACGCTGCGTTTGATGTCCTCGATCCCGGCCACCGCGGCCTGAATCGCCGGCATCCCTTGCACGGAGGCCTCTTTTGAGACCTGTTCGGCCAGAGCAACCGACTCCAGGGCCTTTTGCTCCACCTGGTGAATGGACGTCTCCACCTCGCCCAGCGAGTGGACGGTCTGCTCCGAGACCTGCGAGAGCATCTGAATGCTGCCGTCCACCGCCTCGACAGAGGTGATCATCTCGGCCACCGAAGAGGCGGCATCATCCTGCATCTGTTGAAAGTCGACCGCCTGGCTGGCCACATCCCTGATGGAGAAGGTCATCTCTTCAATGGTCGAAGAGGAGATACCCGCCGAATCGAAGAGATGACCCGCGCCCTGGCTCATCGAGAGAATGAATCCGTCCATGGCATGGATGGTCTTTGCGGTCCCTTCGACCGCTTTTTTCTGAAACGCCGCGGCGTTGAGTACCTCGCTGGACGATTCGCTGACGACTTGCGAAGCTTCCTTCATACCGGCAGAAAGAGTTTTGACCCTGGAGATAACTGTTTTGAGGCTCTCGGTCATCGATCCGAAAGACTCGGCAAGGATGCCGATTTCATCCTGTCGATCAAGGTTAAAGTTCTGGGTCAGGTCCCCTTCGGCGGCCTGTTGGGCCAGTTGCGCCATCCTGGCGATCGGCTGGGCCACGCTGCGGTAGACATTGAGCAGGAGCAGACCGGTAATCAGCAGGATCACGATGGCAAACAATCCGATAACCCTCAGGGTATCGGTAACCGTCGAGTTGGCATAGTCATGTTCGAGTTCGACGATTTCACTAAGATCCTGTAACAGCTTGTCCCCTTCGATAGAAAGCCTGCCGTACTCGATCATCGAGGAGACATCGTAGGGCGACACCTCCTCAAGAGCCAAAAATGCCCTCACCTGCACTTTCAGGGGCGCCCAGCGCGGCTGGATATTGCTGACCAACCGGTGAAGTATCTCTTCGCTTCGCACGACAGCGGTCAGCTTTTGCAAGGTTGCGTCGAAGTCTTCAACGGCCTCTCGGGTCAGCTTGCGGGGAGCTGGGGTTCCCTCGGTCAGGGCAACCTCGGCCAGCCCGCGCATAATGGCCTGCAGGTAGGCCGCCTCGATTTCAACGGTGGAGGCGATGCGCGCCTTTTGCTGCACCAGTTTGAAACCGTGCCAGCCCGATAGCACCAGCAGCGATACAAGCAGCAACAAGGTCAGGCCCAGGAACAACAGTTTGTTCTTGACGGTCGGGTTGGTCAATATGCGGTACATAGAGTGCCTTACCCAGATTCAGGTCCTCAGAGCGAGAGTCAATGTTCGATGGGATGGCCTGCCGCAACCCAACTGCCTAGCCCGTTGCGAAACCACTTGACCCGGCTGTAGCCCTGTTTGACCGCCAGCACTGCGGCCTTGTATGATTTCCAACCGGTGGGACCGTGGCTGTAAAAAACAATGACTGCGTCCTTGTCGGCCGGCAGCTGTTTGAGGTCCACATGATCGGCAGAAGCGTCGAAGTCGGTGGCCTTGGCGCTTTTTTCCCGGTAAGGCAGGGCCTTGGCGCCGGGAATATGCCCTTTACCGTAGTTGATCGCCGAGCGCATATCGAAAAAGGCTGTTTTTTTGCCATCGACCAGGGCCTTTACCTGCTCCAGGGTGACGATTTCGCCGCCATCAAGGGAGGTCGGTGTGGGCACCTTCTGGGCGGCGAAAACGCCGGAAGCCAGGGACAGACTCAACAGAACAACCAGGGCGGCCAGCAGGGTTTTCACAAAATGCTTAGGGGACATCGTACACCTCTTTCAGGGCTTTTAGTTTGGGCTTAATAGTCTCGACCAGAAAAACCTAAAATATCCAATTATCCAGCTTACTATTTTGGTATTTTTTTTATCAAGCCAAAGTCACTCATTTTGACATACAGTCGAAAATAGAGTTGACAGCAAAAAACAGGCCGACTCCCAAGGGAGCCGGCCTGAAAAGTTTTGGTCAGGGGCAGTGGATCAGGGCAGAGCGCAGGCACCCTGGGCTACATCGGTAATTTCACCACTTCTAACCGCAGGAAGGTCGTTACCACTTTCAAAGAGGGAGAAGCTATCGACCCCGCTGCTTTTGTTATCGACCAGGCACCCGGCCGGGTTCAGAACAGGATCGTCGCTGGTGTTGTTGTTGAGTTCCAGGCAAATGGCGGCATCATCGTTGTTGGTGGCGTGCAAATCGGCCAACCCGCCGTTTAACACCAGGGTGTTTTCATTAACATCGCCCGTCAGGGTGGCGGAGCCTGAGGTCCCCAGATAGATGCCCTCCAGAACACTGCCCGAAACGATATTGCCTTTTACCGTCAGGCTCAGAGCAGAATTGCCCATGAGGGTTGCGCTGATGCCGGTCGTTCCGACATCTTTAATCAGGTTATCGGTCGCCAAGATGGTGGCGACTGTCGTTTCGCCGTCAAGGACGATGCCAATCCCTCCCTGGTTGCCGCCAGAGATACTGTTCCGCGTCACAACTCCCGATCCGCTCACGTTGATCAGACGGATGGCCTCTCCGTTCGGGTCAAGGAAGGTGTTGTCATGGATGTCGAACCCGTTGACGTCTTGCCCCAGGATGGCCTCGTTGACCACGTCCTCGAAGCTCAGGCCAGCCACCTCATTGCCGTCTGCCAAGCTGACCACCGGGGAATCATCCAGAACTACAGTACTGCGCAGAACCGGCTTGCTGCCTGCGGGAACGACCTCGATCCCGTTAAAGGCGAAGGCGATCCCCTCCCCGAGAAGCTTTTGGTCCGGCTTGAGGCTGATGCCGCTGTCCAGAGCGGCTTTGGTGCCGCTGCCGGCAAAAACGAAAATTGTCTCCCCGGGTTGCGATGCCGCCTCGGCATCGGCCAGGCTATCAAAGGGTCTTTCAAAACTGCCGCTCAGATCTTCAGGGGCACGGTTGTCGACGTACCAGGCCAGGGTATCGATCTGAACGGTCACCATCGCCGACTCCACATGGCTGCCGTTGACCGCAGTGTATGTAAAAGAATCCTGGCCGAGGAAACCGTCGGCAGGGGTGTAGGTGAAATTCCCATCGCCATCAAAAACAACCGTACCGCCCTGGGAGCTGAAGGCATCGCCGCCATCAACAACTGTCCCGTCAGGATCGTTGTCGAGAATTGCCGAAGCAGGCATATTCATGGGCGTGTTGCCAAGCCAATTGAAGCTGTCAGCCAGCGGGCTTAAATCGCAGATATCGCCGGTGGTGTCCTGATCCCGGTCGGCCTGGTCGAGATTGCTGTCGACGGGGCAGTTGTCACAAACATCCCCCAGGCCGTCGCCGTCGCTATCGGCCTGGTCCTGGTTGATCTCTGCAGGGCAATTATCGGCAAAATCGATGACGCCATCACCGTCGGTATCCACCTCGCAGGCATCTCCGACCCCGTTGCCATCGCCATCTGCCTGCGACGGATTGTCCGCATTGGGGCAGTTGTCCTCAACATCGACGATCCCATCACCGTCGGTATCAACCTCACAGGCGTCTCCGACACCGTTGCCGTCACCATCTGCCTGCGACGGATTTTCCGCACTCGGGCAGTTGTCATCAACATCGACGATCCCATCGCCGTCGGTATCAACTTCGCAAAGATCTCCGACACCGTTGCCGTCGGCATCGACCTGTGAAGGATTCGCCAGGTTCGGACAGTTGTCCTGGCCATCGGTGATCCCATCGCCATCACTGTCCGCAACGTCGGAATCACCGGTGGTGTCGGTGCCATCCTGATTCGGATCGGCCTCCGTTGGGGAACTGGCCACGCCATCTGTCGCATCGTCTGCACCTGGCGATGTGGTGCCGGTCACATCGGCCTCAAGCGTTGATGGTGAGCCCCCGCCGCTATTACAGGCTGTCAATCCCATCAATCCAAATAGAAGAATGATTGCACATGCCAAACCTGCTTTTTTCCCTCTCATGAGCACCTCCTCAAAAAAAACCAACACAAAAACGTAAAAACTTAAGACAGTTTCTATTTACAGTCGGCTTTACACCTTGGAGAGTTTGGAGGTTTGATCTCGGAGCCGAAAGACACGAATGGCCCCATCAGAAATCTAGCTGTTTCGGGCCTTGAGGCAGACAGCGGCCGATAAGGGCCTTACGGGGATGAGGGGGTTAACCTGCCCAGGATTCGCTATGGATACGCTCTTGGTCAATACCCATCTCTTTGAGAGCGACGCATAAATCGTCCACCATGGCCCGAGGCCCGCACAAGAAATATTGTGCCGCCGGGTCAAGCTGTGCCCTCCGCAAGACAGTGGCGTCAATTCGGCCCGCAGGCCCTGACCACGAACCCGCAGAGGGCCTGGTCGCCGTCACGTGCATACGCATCCCCTGACGCTTCCTGGCCATCGCCAGGAGCTCTTTTCCGAAAAGAAATTCATCGGCAGTGCGAATGCTGTAAAAAAGCGCAACATGCGCTTCAGCAAGGTCCTGATCGATGGTGCGCAGCATGCTCATCAGCGGGTTTATGCCGATGCCGCCGGCGATCAGGACCAGGGATTGCCCCATTTGGGGATGATAGAAAAAGTCCCCCTGCCCCTCTGAAACAACGACCAGTTCACCGATGCGAGCCCTTTCATGCAGGTAAAGGGCCGCGGGATGGCTGCGGGCCCGCCGCACAGTCAACTCGATGGTTCCCCGCTGCAAGGGCGAAGAGGTAATCGAATAGCCACCGATCTCAATCCGGCCGCCGACATCGAGGTACAAATCAACCCATTGCCCCGGCAAAAAACGGTAGGGCCCCTGGTCCAGTTCCAAGGTAAAGGCCTTGACCGTCTGGGTCAGGTTGGCGATGGCTAAGATCCGCGCGACGACCAGCCGCGGCCCGGTTTGGGTCTGATCCAAGTTTCGGTCTTTTGTCCCGTTCACTTTTCCCCCTTCGAAAACCTGGTTCTGCTCCGACTCTACCAGGGGCTACCGGCTATGCAAGCCACACCTGGCCCTGCCCTTGAGCTGGATTCGGCAAAAAGGCGTACAATGGGGTGAAGATGGTCTGAACAGCAGAACGCCCGGCCCCGGGCTTGCTCCTTGACCCGTTTCGGGGTGACTTTATACTGTTACTCAAGCGCCTGCCGTTGCCGAGGTTTTTCGTTTCACGTGAAACCGCACCCCTAACGAGGAGAAACGGTATGAAAAGATTGCTCGTTTTACTCACCATCCTGTCGC
>CALZIZ010000073.1 GCA_945787465.1 uncultured Desulfuromonadales bacterium | reverse complement strand
GCTCGACCTCGGTGCGGCCGCCGTGGTCGGTGTGGTGGCGGGGATCTTCCCCACCTGGCGCGGGGCCACCATCAACATCGCCGAGGGTTTAAGGAGAATAGGCTGAATGATCCCTCTTTACTACAGCCTGCGCAACCTCTGGACACGGCGGCTGACCACCGCCCTGACCGTGGCCGGCATGGCCCTGGTCGTCTTCGTCTTCGCCGCCACCCTGATGCTGGTCGAGGGCCTGCAGCAGACCCTGGTCGACACCGGCTCGCCGGAAAACGTGGTGCTGATCCGCAAGGGCTCGGAGACCGAGGTGCAAAGCGGTATCGATCGCGATGCCGCGGCGATTCTCGCCAGCCAGCCCGAGGTGACCATCGGCGGCGACGGCCAGCCCCTGTTCGCTCGCGAGTCGGTGGTATTGATCAACCTGGCCTGCGCCCGCAGGTGCGTCTGGTCGAGGGGCGCATGCCGCGCACCGCGGCGGCGGAAATCGTCGCCGGCGGCAGCATTGCCCGGCGTTTCCGCGGCGCGGCCCTCGGCGAGAGCCTGCGCTTCGGTATGCGCGACTGGCAGGTGGTGGGGGTCTTCGACGCCGGCGCCACCGGATTCAGCTCCGAGATCTGGGGGGACGTCGATCAGCTGATGCAGGCCTTTCGCCGCCCGGTTTATTCCTCGGTGGTCTTTCGCCTGCGCGACCCCGGCGCCTTCGATACTTACAAGGAGCGCATCGAGACCGACCCGCGCCTGACCGTGGAGGCCAAGCGGGAGATCGAGTTCTACGCCGACCAGTCGGCGGCCATGGGAACTTTTCTGCGCATCCTCGGCACCACCCTGACCCTGATCTTCTCGGTCGGCGCGGTGATCGGCGCCATGATCACCATGTACGCCGCCGTCGCCGGCCGCATCATCGAGGTCGGCACCCTGCGGGCCCTCGGCTTCGGCCGCGGCAGCATTCTGCTGGCCTTTATCGCCGAGTCTCTGCTGCTCGGCCTGCTCGGCGGCCTGGTCGGGATCTTTTTCGCCTCGTTCATGCAGCTGATCACTATCTCCACCATGAACTGGCAGACCTTCGCCGAGCTCGCCTTCGGCTTTTCGCTGAGTCTCGGCATCGCCGGAAAAAGCCTCGCCTTCGCCCTGTTCATGGGCCTGGCCGGAGGCCTGCTGCCGGCGCTGCGGGCAGCGCGGATGGATCTGGTGGAGGCGCTGCGGGCGGCCTAGCCCTCCCCTTGGAAAAGGCTTCCGCATAGATCGAATTAGGCATAATCCTGCTTTATGCTTTTTTTGATATACCAACGTAGAGTTTTTTAAATGAAAAGACTTTGGCTCCCTGTGTAGGACGATAGTGGGCACTGGAAGGTGAAGTTTTCATTTAAAACCACTTCGCTTTAAGAAGACGAAGGTTTGACATTTATCGGCAACCTGCGATTATTTATTAATAATCATTTTCCAAACCATTCATCTAACGGTAACGGTGGTCATGTGAAAACCCCTCAACAACGCATGGATGAAATCCTCAGCAAACTCCGGCAACGGGAATTCCGAATTACACCTCAACGGATTGCCATCTTGCAGGCCTTTCTCAATACCAACCAGCATCCGAGCGTTGAACAGGTTTATAACCAGGTCAAAACTCATTTCCCGACCACGAGTCTGGCCACGGTCTACAAGACCGTCAACCTGCTGAAAGAGATTGGCGAAATCTTGGAAATCGGTTTTGCCGATGGCCGCAACCGTTACGACGGCAACAAACCGTATCCCCACCCTCATCTGATCTGCACCCGATGCAACAGCATCATCGATCCCGAAGTCAGCCTGCTCGACCAGCTTACGGCCGAGGTGGCGAAAGCAACGGGCTACCAGATTACCTCCCACCAGGTTGAGCTTTTCGGCGTCTGCCCCTCCTGCCAGAAGAAATAAGCACGCCGCTATTTTTTTTGACTCTCTATGGAAAACAATTATTTGTTGATATTGACAAATCAACAAGGCCTGATAGAAGTAAATTATTTCTAACACCCTTCACGCCGAAAATTGATTTACGGTGCCGCCCAACACTATTCAAGGAGATTGTTTATGAAAGAGAAACAGCCCGATTAAAAGACCAAGCTGACGACGAATGCCGGAGCTCCCATTGTTACTAAAATCCATCAACACCTCCGTCAAAACGGGCCTGATGGGCTATAATCATAGCCACACAGTAAATAAGTTCATTCGACAATAGGAGAGAACTTTATGAGTGACACAAGCAAGTGCCCGGTGACGGGAAGAACTAGCAAGCAGGTCGCTGGCGGCGGCACCTCGAACCGGGACTGGTGGCCGAACCAGTTGAACTTAAATATTCTGCACCAGCATTCCCCCCTGTCCAATCCCATGGGCGAGGCGTTCAATTACGCCGAGGAGTTCAAGAGTCTCGACCTTGATGCCCTGAAGAAGGATCTCTTTGAGCTGATGACCGACTCGCAGGATTGGTGGCCGGCCGACTACGGTCACTACGGGGGGCTCTTCATCCGCATGGCGTGGCACAGCGCAGGCTCCTACCGCACCGGCGACGGCCGCGGCGGGGGAGGGTCCGGAAACCAGCGTTTCGCGCCGATCAACAGCTGGCCCGACAACGCCAACCTCGACAAGGCGCGCCGCCTGCTCTGGCCGATCAAGCAGAAATACGGCCGCAAGATCTCCTGGGCCGACCTGATGATCCTCGCCGGCAACTGCGCCCTGGAGTCGATGGGCTTCAAGACCTTCGGCTTCGCCGGCGGGCGCGAAGACATCTGGGAGCCCGAAGAGGACATCTACTGGGGCGCCGAGCACGAGTGGCTGGGCGACAAACGCTACAGCGGCGACCGGGATCTCGAGAAACCTCTCGCCGCCGTGCAGATGGGTCTTATCTACGTGAATCCCGAAGGGCCGAACGGCGTGCCGGATCCGGTTGCCTCGGGCCGCGACGTTCGCGAAACCTTCGGACGCATGGCGATGAATGACGAAGAGACCGTGGCGCTGGTCGCCGGAGGGCACACCTTCGGCAAATGCCACGGAGCGGGCGATCCGGAGCTGGTCGGCCCCGAGCCCGAAGCCGCCCCCCTCGAAGAGCAGGGCCTCGGCTGGAAGAGCCGCTTCGGCAGCGGCAAGGCGGGTCACGCGATCACCAGCGGCATCGAAGGCGCCTGGAAGCCGAATCCGACCCAGTGGGACATGGGCTATCTGAAGGTGCTGTTCAAATACGAGTGGGAAAAGGTCAAGAGCCCGGCCGGCGCCTACCAGTGGCTGGCCAGGGACGTGGAAGAAGAGGACATGGTGGTCGACGCGCACGATCCGTCGAAGAAGCACCGACCGATGATGACCACGGCCGATCTCTCGCTGCGCATGGACCCGATCTACGAACCGATCGCGCGGCGCTACCAGGCAAACCCCGAGGAGTTCGCCGATGCCTTCGCCCGCGCCTGGTTCAAGCTGACCCACCGCGACATGGGCCCCCGCGCGCGTTATCTCGGCCCCGAGGTTCCTGCCGAAGAGCTCATCTGGCAGGACCCGGTCCCAGCGGTCACGCATAAATTGATCGACGAAAAGGATATCGCACCCCTCAAGGCCAAAATCCTCGCTGCGGGGCCCTCCGTGTCGCAACTGGTCTCAACGGCCTGGGCGTCGGCCTCCACCTTCCGCGGCTCGGACAAGCGCGGGGGGGCGAACGGGGCGCGCATCCGCCTCGCCCCGCAGAAGGACTGGCAGGTGAACCAGCCTGCCCAACTGCAGATTGTCCTGAAGGCCCTCGAAAAAATCCAGAAGGAGTTCAACAGCGCCCAGTCCGGCGGAAAGAAAGTTTCCCTCGCCGATTTGATTGTGCTGGGCGGCTGCGCAGCCATCGAGCAGGCGGCCAAGAAGGCCGGCTTTGATGTGAGCGTTCCCTTCACGCCGGGGCGCACCGATGCCTCGAAGGAGCAGACCGACGTGGCGTCTTTCGCCCCCCTAGAGCCGGCGGCAGACGGGTTCCGTAACTACCTCAAGACCCAATTCTCCGTATCGGCAGAAGAGCTGCTGGTGGACCGTGCGCAACTTCTGACGCTGACCGCTCCCGAGATGACGGTCCTCGTCGGCGGTCTGCGCGTTTTGAATGCCAACGTTGGACAGTCCCCACACGGCGTCTTCACCAGGCGGCCGGAGACGCTCACCAATGACTTCTTCGTCAACCTGCTCGATATGGGCACCACCTGGAAGCCGGCCTCGGAGACCGGCGATGTGTTCGAGGGGCGTGATCGCGACAGCGGCGATCTTAAGTGGACCGGCACCCGGGTCGACCTCATCTTCGGCTCCAACTCCCAGCTGCGGGCCCTCGCGGAGGTCTATGGCTGCGCGGACTCCCAGGAGCGGTTCGTGAATGACTTTGTCGCTGCGTGGAGCAAGGTCATGAACCTGGACCGCTTCGACCTCGCCTGAGTCCTGGTAGAAAGCGAACCGGACCTTAGCTGACGGCCAGCCGAAATGTTTTCGGCTGGCCGTTTTGACGTTTGGGGATTTTTGGGTGGCTCACATCAGGCCAGCCAAGCCGCCCTGTTCTGCCGGGCGAATTCGTCAAAGCCGACCGGCGCGCGGTTCAGAGCCTTTTCGACATCGTCCGTCGACTCGGCGAGATAACCGGCCCGGGTGACCTGATAGAGAACCGCGAGGTAGTCGACGTTCGGCGCGGGGAGCCCGTTGTCGAGGGCGCCCTGGCGCATCGCCTCTTCGGGGATCGGTTGATAGGTAATCTGCCGGCCCGAAACCTCAGAGATGATGGCGGCGACTTCGGCGTGATCGAGCCCTGCCGGGCCGGTCAGGTTGTAGGCCTTGCCAGCGTGTCCTTGTTCGGTCAAGGCGGCGACTGCGACCGCTGCGACGTCCACGACCGAAATGAAGCTGGTTGCGGCATCTTCGGAAGCGACGAAGATGCCGTTCGCCGTCTGGATCATCGGGGCGATGAAGCCGCTGGAGAAGTTCTCCAGGTAGAAGTTGGGGCGCAGAATGGTGTGAGGGATGCCGGCGGTCTCAAGCTGGCGCTCGACCTTGCGCAGTGGCGCCTGCTCGTTCTGGTCGACGCCCAGCGCGCTGGTGAAGACGATCTGCTTGATCCCGGCCTGCTTCGCTGCCTGGATCACCGGGGCCAGCACGACGGGAGCTTCCGGGTCGAGCAGCCGGGCGATCAGGAAGAGCTTCTCGACCCCGTCCAGCGCCTCGGCGTAGCTGGTGGGGTCGTCAAAATCGAAGCGCACCGCCTCGACCTGAGGCGCCGGTGCCTGGTAGCGGGCGGGGTTGAGCACCCCGGACCGGACCTTGAAGCCTTTGGCTGCCAGTTGCCTGGTGACTTCGCTGCCGAGGTTGCCGGTTGCACCGATAACGAGAATGGAACTGTTCATTTGCCTTCTCCTTTGGTGTGGGTTGTTTTGATGCTTCAAGGATAGGACCGTTCAAGTATTTTGATAATACGGAGATTTTTGATATGACTGTTTAGTAGATCTAAACAGAAGAGGCCGCAGTGTCCGGTTTGATGCCTGCTGAGAGACCCAAATGGGCAAATCCCCCTTTACAAAAGGGGGAGGCTTCTAAAATCCCCCCTTTGCAAAGGGGGGCTAGGGGGGATTTCGAGCATTAGAATGTTTCTGCAAAAGCTAAACCGGACCACTACTATGAAAAAATTGATAGTTGAAATGTGCCCCTGCGCTGTTTCCACTAACCAAGAGCGCCCTCGTCTAAAATTCCTCTTGCAACCAACCGCTTTAAAATAGCCGCCGTCTTCTTTTTGAGCATATCCCTGAGCAGCCGCGCGGCCGGCGTAAGCAATTGTCTGCTCGGGCAGATAAGCCATAGTTCAGTCGTTCTCGGTTTGAACCCGGGCATGACGCCAACAACCTTCCCTGACAACAAATCGGCGGACATATCGAGGCAGGATTTCACCGCAAAGCCTTTGCCTGCGACACACCAGCGCCTGACCAGATCCCCATCATTGGAGGCGCGGTCGCCGCTCATCTTGATTTTGTATTCTGTTCCCTGGTGCGAGAAGGTCCAAACATCGTGAACGATGTCGTTAAGCTGGTAAAAAAGCCCGTTATGTGATGGTAAGTCGTGAGGGTGTTCGGGGGACCCGTATTTATCGAGGTAATCCTGTGTTGCACAAAGCACTCCTGGAACCTTACAGATCTTGAATCCATAAAGATTGGCGTCATTGGGCGAACCATAGCGCAGTGCTATATCCACCGAGTCGCGATAAAAATCGATGGGGCTATCGCTGATATTCAGTTTCAAGCTGACCTTCGGGTGGGTTTCCATGAATTCATCAAGCCAGGGAGTCACCAGATTCCTGCCCAGGTCCGATGACACTGCGATCCGCAGTTCACCATCGACAATATCCAGTTCATCCTTCATTTTCAGCCTGGCCTGATCCAGCATGAGCAGGGCCTGCTTACAATGGGAAATATACCTTTCACCCGCACTGGAGAGCCGAAGCTGCCGCGTTGTGCGGATAAACAGCTCCACGCCCAACGCGCTTTCGACCCGCTTGAGCGCCGCACTGGCGGTCGCAGTGCGCATATCCAGATGAGCTGCTGCAGCGGTAATGCTGCGGAATTCTGCCACCTTGAGAACGACCTGAAGGTCTTCTAACAGCATATTTTCAAAAATCCTTTGATAATGTTTCAATTGGTTCCCTGTTTATCTTTGAATAACCAAGGTCTATTCTTTTGTCAAGTGACGAATCGACTGGAGAAATCCCTGTCACCAACCAACTGGAGGAATATCATGAAAGCTGTTGGCTATACCAAATCACTGCCCATCAATGACCCTGAATCCCTGATCGACATCGAACTGCCCCAGCCGATTGCCACCGGCCGCGACCTGCTGGTCAAAATCAGGGCGATCGCGGTGAACCCGGTCGACTACAAGATCCGCCAGAGGATCGCTCCCGGCGAGGGCGAAACCAAGGTCATCGGCTGGGATGCCGTGGGCGAGGTGGTCGCAACCGGCGAGGCGGCGACCCAATTCAAGCCCGGCGACACGGTCTATTACGCCGGCGATCTCAACCGCCAGGGGAGCAACGCCGAATATCAGCTGGTTGACGAACGTATTGTCGGCAGCAAACCGAAAAGCCTGGCTGACGCGGAAGCCGCCGCGCTGCCGCTGACGACCATCACCGCTTGGGAAATGCTCTTCGAGCACTTGGCGATCAAGCAGCAATCTCCCGATTCAACCCAAAAGTCCGATGAGGTGCTTTTGGTTGTCGGTGCGGCAGGTGGGGTCGGCTCGATTCTTGTGCAGATCGCTAAAGCTCTCACCGGCGCGACGATTATCGCCACCGCATCACGTGAAAGCTCGCAAGCCTGGGTGAAGAAGCAGGGAGCGGATCATGTCGTTGACCATACCAAACCCCTGCAGCCTCAGATCGAGGCCCTGGGAATCGGACCGGTGACGCACGTTGCCAGTCTGACTCATACCGATTCTTATTTCGAAACCTACATAGAGCTGCTGGCACCTTTTGGCAAGATTGCCCTGATTGACGATCCCAGCACCCCCCTGGATGTGATGAAGATGAAACCTAAGAGTCTGTCGCTTCACATCGAGTTCATGTACGCCCGCTCCATGTTCCAGACGGCAGACATGGATGAGCAGGGCCGCCTGCTGAGCCGCGTGGCGGACCTGATTGACCAGGGCTATATCCAGACCACCGCGGGTAAAAATCTCGGGACCATCAATGCCGCCAACCTGAGGGCAGCGCACGCGGAACTGGAGTCCGGCAAATCGATCGGCAAGATTGTGCTGGAAGGATTCTGAAGGAGGCAGGCATGCAGAAAACCATTCTGATCACCGGAGCGACCGACGGCATCGGCCTGGAGACCGCCCGGACGCAGGTCGCGCAGTGGCACAATGTCCTGCTGCACGGACGCAACCCGGCCAAGCTGGAGCAGGTAAAAAATGAACTTGCCGCGCTGGCAGGCGGCGGGCAGGTCGAAGGTTTCTTGGCCGCCTGTCGCAAATCGCCGAGGTCGAGACCCTCGCACAGGCGGTTGCCGAGCGCCACAGGAAGCTCGATGTGCTGATCAACAACGCCGGAATCTTCAAGGTTGCCGACCCCGTTACGGCGGACGGGCTGGATGTGCGCTTCGCGGTCAACACCCTCGCCCCCTACCTGCTGACCCGGAAGCTCCTGCCGCTGCTGGGCGCGTCGGGGCGGGTCGTCAATCTCTCCTCCGCGGCCCAGGCCCCGGTTGACCCGCAGGCACTGGCCGGACGCAGCAGCCTGTCGGACGACTTCAAGGCTTACGCCCAGAGCAAGCTGGGGCTGACCATGTGGTCGCGCAGCTTGGGGCTTACACACAAGGGGGACGGCCCGATGATCGTCGCGGTCAACCCCGGTTCGCTGCTCGGCACCAAGATGGTAAAAGAGGGGTTCGGTATGGCCGGCAAAGACATCCGCATCGGCGCGGACATTCTCGTGCGCGCGGCGCTTTCTGAGGAGTTCGCAACGGCTCATGGCCAGTATTTCGACAACGATTCAGGCCGGTTTGCCCCACCCCATCCCGACGCGCTCGATCCTGTTAAATGCGATGAGATCGTGAGCATGATTGAGGCGATTTTGGCTGAAATAACACAAACGGACAAAAACCATCCTTAGTTTCAAAGTTCGAGTTCGCTGAAAAATAGGCGAATATTTCAGCCGCAAATCTCAAACCCTCATAACCAGCAAAAGGAGATATTCATGCCTAAACTAACCATCGTTGCAAACATCGAGGCCAAGGCCGACAAAGTTGACCTGGTCAAGGCAGAATTTCTAAAGCTGGTCGATATGAGCCGTGCTGAGGAGGGCTGCATTAATTACGACCTGCACCAGGACAATGAAAACCCTGCGCACTTCCTGGTTTATGAAAACTGGGAGTCTTCTGAGGTATTGCAAATGCATACCGATGCGCAACACTTCAAGGATTTCATGGCTGCAACAGAAGGAGCGGTCGAAGAATTCACCGTCAACGAGATGACACGGATTGTCTGACAATCAACATGCAAGGGTATTCTCGCAATTCATGTAAGAAGACCCTTTTATAGAGAGGAGTATGATTAGGATGAGGAATATGAGAGCGTTACTATCACTCGCACTTATAAGCGTCATAAGCGCCGTGACCCCCGCCTGCACTTGCTTGCAGGTCGCATCCGACAGCACCGCTCCAAAACTGGCAGCCGAGCCAACCAACAAGGTTGTCTTGAAATCTGAAGTAAAGTGGGATCATCTTAACCCCAAACGTGGTGACTTGGCTCCAAAAGCTGGTACTCTTTGGGGCGATCGTAAGGGCACTGAGCCAACAGGATTTCTTCTTAAGCCAACAGACGGCTTCGAGTCGCCACCTCATATTCACAATGTCTCTTACCGCGGAATAGTTATTAAAGGCGTTATTCACAACGATGATCCTGATGCAGAGAATATGTGGATGCCGGAAGGATCTTTCTGGACGCAGCCAAAAGGAGAAGTGCACATTACCGCTGCCAAGGGTACTGACAGCCTGGCGTACATAGAGATTGAGAAAGGACCGTATCTCGTCCTTCCTAAAGAGGAGGCGTTTGATAGTGGAGAAAGGCCAGTCAATGTGGACAAATCGAACATCGTCTGGCTGGACGCATCGGACATCACCTGGGTCGATCAGCCCGGAGAGTCAGCCTCTGCCAATGGACCAAAGGTCGCCTTTCTTTGGGGCAACACGCAGGATGGTCAGCTGAACGGAACTTTTGTCAAGCTACCGGCCGGATTTACTGGAAAGCTACGTAGCCACGGCTCAACCTTCCGTGCTGTAGTAATCCAGGGGCAACCACAGTACCAAGTGCCGGGTGAGACCGACGTCAAGGCCTTGGAGCCGGGCAGTTATTTCAGCTCGAAGGGAGAGTCGGTGCATCAAGTCTCGTCTAAAGCGGGAGAGGAGAGCATCATCTATGTGCGTACGGATGGCAAGTTCGACGTCATTTCGGCGCAGATCGAGAAGTAGCCGCGCCCGATTCCCCAATCACAATGATTCTAGTTTAGGGGACCTGCCTATCTGCCTAAGTCGCTCATGGAAAAGTTTGGTAGATACCCCCCAGCCAACCATTTTGTCGGTTCACCGCAAAAACGCTCCCTGCCGCATAAGCGGCAGGGAGCGTGGTCGTTCGGGGGGAGGGGAGACCACCGTGGAGACGCCGGCTGCCGGCAGGGGAAAACTTCGGCGTTTGGGGAACGTCCCCCAAACGCACATTAGATGATTCGGCTCAGTAATCTTCATTATCAGGTCTTTCTTTGCCACAATTGTGGCTTGCAAGGCCTGGCCCTGCCTATTTATGACCAATATACTGGTCATGGAGTAGCCTTGCGTATATTTTTATGGTCAATTAGTCATTGGCTCTTGAAAATCCAACACGTGACCAATATACTGTCCACTGGCATATTCAATGCCCATTATTCCGGTCGTATCATGTTGGGTGAGCTATGGCGAAACAAAGAGCATATTCAAAATACGCAAAAGAGGCTGCTTTTTTGCTCGGTCAGCAGATCAAGCTTGGGCGCAAAAAACGCAAGTGGTCCGAGCAAAACCTTGCAGCCAGAGCCGGTATTTCCAGGGCGACACTCCAGAAGATAGAGGCCGGCGAAATGTCGCCGTCCGTCGGACTGGTATTCGAAGTCGCCGCGTTGGTTGGTGTGCCGCTGTTCGAGGAGGACAGTCGGGCGCTTGCAGCCAGCATCGAACTGACGCAAAGCAAAATCGCTCTACTCCCCAAGCGGATCAGAAGCAAGACAAAGGCCGTGGATGATGACTTCTAAACCGCAGAATAAAGAAGCCTTTGTCTGGATTTGGCTTCCCGGAGAAACCCAACCTGTGGTCGCCGGCAAGCTTGAGGCTGATAACGGCACCATCCATTTCAACTATGGCAAGAGCTATCTTGATCGCATAGACGACAAGAATCCTGCCATTCCGATTTATGAGCCTGAATTGCCTTTGCGGGCCGGGGTTTTACCCCTGCTCAACGACCTGGAGATGCCGAATTGCATCCGGGATGCCGCGCCCGATGCCTGGGGGCGACGCGTTATCATCAACAAGCAATTCGGTCTGAAAGGTCGGGATACGGATACCGGCAGCCTGGATGAGCTCACCTATCTACTGGAGTCGGGGTCCGATCGGATTGGTGCGCTCGATTTCCAGCGTTCACCAACGGAGTTTATTCCCAGAACTTCAACGAATGCCAGCCTTGAAGAATTACTGAAATCGGCCGAACGGGTCGAGCAAGGTGTTCCTCTAACGCCCGAGCTTGATCAGGCACTATTCCATGGCAGTTCCATTGGCGGTGCCCGCCCCAAGGCTCTGATAGAAGATCGGGGCACAAAGTATATTGCCAAGTTTTCATCCAGCAGTGATGTCCATAGCGTCGTCAAAGCAGAATACGTTGCCATGAGATTGGCTGCCCTTGCAGGGCTGGATGCAGCTCCCGTCAAGCTGGTCAAAGCTGCCGGTAAGGATGTTTTGTTGATTGAGCGATTCGACCGCATTGCCCTCGATTCCGGATGGGCGCGCAAATCGATGGTTTCCGCCCTGACCCTGTTCGGTTTGAGCGACATGACGGCACGTTATGCCAGCTATGAAGATTTTGCGGAAATCATTCGATACCGCTTTACGCAACCAAGAGAAACCCTGGCTGAGCTCTTTGGCCGGCTGGTTTTTAATGTTCTGTGTGGCAATACCGATGATCACGCCCGTAATCATGCAGCTTTTTGGGATGGGAAAGAGCTGGCCTTGACTCCCGCCTATGATATTTGCCCGCAAGGTCGTACCGGCAATGAAGCGACTCAGGCCATGCTGATAACGGGAGAAAATCGGTTCAGTCAGCTAAAAACCTGCCTTGCTGCTGCCCATCACTTCTTGCTTTCGCCGCAGGCAGCTGTCGGCGTTATCGACCGGATCGAGACAGCCATACGTGACAATTGGGAGAGGGTCTGTGGAGAAGCGGAGCTTGGTCCGGTTGATAAAAACTATCTGTGGGGGCGTCAATTTCTCAACCCATTTTCAATCGAGCGATGACACAGCAGAATACGAAATAGGGGAAGTGTCACTACTTTTCCGACGAGAACCTCGGCGCAGTGGCCATCGAATTGACTGCCGACGATCTGCGCGAGATCGACAGCGCCGCCGAGAAGGTCTAGGTTGTGGGTGATCGATATCCGGAAATGCTGGAGAAGTTGACCGGCCGTTAAACAGAGGGCAATTGAGTCAAACGTGAAAGAGCAAAAGGCGGCCGATTGGCTGCCTTTTGAATTAAGTGAACTGTCACCAGGATTACCACACGTTTATGGGGTCATGCATTCTCTGGCGAAACGCATAAACGCCCCCCTTTTCCCAGCATCGCTGACTCTTTTTTCATAGCAGATGACAATTTATAAGCCTGTTTTTGGCCCCCAAAATCGGCCTATAAGCCGTTTTGAAGGGTAAAAGGCAGTGCTTTCTTATTTGCTTTCAGTCACTTGAGCTGGTCCGACCCCGACAACGCCTGAGATAACAGAACTCAGGTTGGGGACTTTGCCGACCGGATAAACGCTGACCACGTCTCAAGGTGTTCATTGTTTATCGGTCATGTGGAACAGAGAT
>CALZIZ010000072.1 GCA_945787465.1 uncultured Desulfuromonadales bacterium | reverse complement strand
TGAACCGTTCAACAGGAGGGTATCAGTGGGCGAAGGCGCTGACTTTGTCAGGCTCCTCGTAGACCGCGCCGGGCAAGTTATGCAGCTTGCGCATGATGGCATCGGTGCTGTCGCGGGTCTCCTTGCTCACCTTCTCGGCCATCAGGTTGGAGACGACGATGTTGATGAGAAAGGCCACCGGGCACAGAATCAGTGCCGAAGAGGTCGCCGGCAGCAGCCCCGAAGATCCGAAGAAGGGGACCTTGGCGACCCAGCCGACGATGCAGACCAGGGTACCGGCCAGCCCGAAACTCATCGAGGCGAGGGTCCCGTATATATTTGCTTTGGAGTACCAGATTCCGAGCACGATGCCCGGGGTCAGGGTGTTGGCGGCGACAGCGAAGACCATGGCGGCTACCTGGGCGATGAGGGCCGGCGGGTTGAGGGCCAGAAGGACCACGATGACGCAAAGGACGATGGTGAAGAGGCGGCCGACCTTCAGGATCTGCTTGTCGTTGCTGTTGGGTCTGAAAACGGTGGAGTACCAGTCGTGAGCGACCGCTGACGCCCCCGCCACCAGCAAGCCGGCAGCGGTCGAAAGGCCAACGGCCAAGGCCCCTTTGGCCTTTATCTTTCCCTGACCCAAAATTCTCTGTGCCTCTGTGTCTTGTGGTTAAACCCGACCTTGAAACTTAAGACCATCAGCGCCCGGTATAGTTGCCCGGGCGCTTTTGCAGCAAAGCGCTGACCGCCTCCAGGTGATCCTCGGTGTGATGCGCCATCCCCTGAAAGGTCGCGCAGAGATCGAGAAAATCGGGGAGCGCCATGCGCTGGGCCGCCTTGAGCAGGCGCTTGGACAGGCGCAGGGCCTGGGGCGGCTGGGAAGCGATCCGCTCAGCCAGTTCCCTGGCCCGGGGCAGCAGGGCCTCGGCCTCGACGACCTCGAGCAGCAAGCCGATTTCCCTGGCCTCCTGGGCCTTCACCAGGCGCCCGGTCAGGGTCAGCTCGGCCGCCCGCTGGTAGCCGACCAGCCGCTGCAGGAACCAGGCGCCGCCGTCACCGGGAATGATCCCGAGGTTGAGAAAGGTCTCCCCCAGCAGGGCCTCGGTGGAGCCGAGGCGCAGATCGCACATGCAGGCCAGATCGAGGCCGGCGCCGATGGCGGGGCCGTTGACCGCGGCGATCAGCGGGATCTCGGCCCGCTGCAGGGCCAGGGGGATGCGCTGAATGCCGCGCCGGTACTGGTCCTGGATCTCCATCACGCTGCCGCCGAAAATCCCCTGCCGCTGCTCCATCTCCTTGACGTTGCCGCCGGAGCAGAAGGCCTTGCCCTCCCCGGTCAGGATCAGCACCGAGACCTCCGGGGCGGTGTTGGCCCACTCCACGGCGGCGACGATATCGTCGGTAAGGGCGGTACCGGTCAGGGCGTTGCGTACATCGTCCCGCCGAAAGGTCAGAAGTCCCACCCCCCTCGTCACCTCCAGAGAGGCGTCGGCCAGCCGAGGCCGCGGCGTCATCTTTCTGCCCTGTTCTGAACTCAGACCGTCGGACATGTGACACCTCCCTGGTACGGCTCGTCGGCCGCGCAGCCGCCTTTTTGCCCCCAGACCTCCTGCACCTGCGCAGCGCTGAGCTCCCGCATGGGAGGACGGGGCGCCGGGGGTACGCCGTCGATCCAGGCAGCAAAGAGAACCTCGGTCAATGGTTCGTCCCCCCCCCGGGACTGCACCAGCTTGCGCTCCTGCATGTGGGGGTGGGAGGCGACCTCGCCGTATTCCAGCACCGCCTCGAAGCAGCAGTCGACAGGCGCCAGCAGCGCCTCCCATTCTGCCCGGCTGCGCGAGGCGAAGAGAGCCTGCAGGGCGTCGACCAGATCGGTCTGAGGCATCGGATCGTACTGGCGGCCGAGCCATTCGGGCCGTCCTGCCGCCTCACAGAAAGCTCGCCAGAACTTCTCCTCGATGGCGGCCAGGGCGACGAACCGGTCATCCCCCGTGCGGTAGATCTGGTAGCAGGCGGCCCCTCCGGTGAGCAGGTCCTGCCCTCGGCGCAGCTGCGCCTGCGGGCGGCAGGCCGAGGTCAGTCCGATGGTCTGCCAGGAGAGGGCCGACTCGAAGAGGCTCACGTCTAAAAAGGAGCCGCTCCCCGTATGCTGCCGGCGCAGCAGGGCGCCGAGAATGGCGATGGCCGCCTGCATCGCTCCGGCGTGATCGGCTACCGGGGGAAAGGGCATCACAGGCGTCTCGGCGGTGCCGGTGACACTCAGGGCCCCGGTCATGGCCAGGTAGGTGAGGTCGTGGCCGGCGCGAAGCCGGTAGGGACCGCTTTGGCCGAACCCGGAGAGGGCGCAGTGGACCAGTCGGGGGTTGAGCCGCTGCAGGCGCTCGCGGCCGAAGCCGAGGCGCTCCATGACCCCGGGGCGAAACGATTCGAGCAGCACGTCGGCCCGCTCCAGCATCGCCTCCAGCCTCTCTTTCCCTGCATCCGACTTCAGGTCGATGCGCACCACCGTCTTGCCGGCGTTGATCTGCTTGTAGAAGGGGGCCAGTCCGTCGCCGTCCTCCAGGATGAAATGGCGCATCGGGTCGCCCGAGGGCGGTTCGACCTTGACCACCTCGGCCCCCAGGTCGCTAAGAATCTGGGTGGCGAAGGGCCCGGGGATGTACTGGCTGAGATCGAGGACGCGCACCCCCTTGAGACATTGATCCAGCATGCAAAATCCTCCTTTTTCAGACCGCCATTTCCCTGCGGTACTCTTCCACCAGCAGGGTTCCCTCGGTGGCCCTCTCGACGTCCTCCACGGTCACCCCCGGAGCGAGCTCCCGGAGCACAAGCCCCTCAGGAGTGACATCCATCACTGCCAGGTCGGTGATGATGCGGTTGACCACCCCCTGGCCGGTCAGAGGCAGAGAGCATTCCCTGAGCACCTTCGACTCCCCCTTCTTGTTGCAGTGATCCATAATGACCACCACCTTCTTGGCGCCGTGCACCAGGTCCATGGCTCCTCCCATCCCTTTGATCATCTTGCCTGGGATCATCCAGTTCGCCAGATTCCCCCTTTCGGAGACCTCCATCGCCCCGAGGATGGCGATGTCGATGTGGCCGCCGCGGATCATGGCGAAGGACTCGGCGCTGCTGAAAAGGCTGGCCCCTGGGACCATGGTGACGGTCTCCTTGCCGGCGTTGATCAGGTCGGGGTCGACCTCGGCCTCGACCGGATAGGGTCCGATGCCGAGCAGGCCGTTTTCCGACTGCAGAAAGACCTTTTTGTCGCCGATGTAATTGGCCACCATAGTCGGGATACCGATCCCGAGGTTGACGTAAAACCCGTCCTCTATTTCCTGCGCCGCCCGCTGGGCGATCTCTTCCCTGTTCAGTGCCATTTTCTTCTCCTCGTTTCAGGCCGCCCGTACGGTCCGGCGTTCGATGCGCTTCTCAAAGCTGGTCCCCTGAAGAATCCGCTGCACGTAGACCCCCGGAGTGTGGACGCGGTCCGCATCGAAGGTTCCGACCTCGACGACCTCCTCCACCTCGGCGATGGTGACCTGGCCTGCAGCGGCCATCATGGGGTTGAAATTGCAGGCCGTCTTGTTATAGATGAGATTACCCGAGCGGTCCCCCTGCCAGGCTTTGACCAGGGAGAAATCGGTGGTGAGCGCCGTCTCCAGCAGGTAGGACTTGCCGTTAAAGGTGCGCACCTCCTTTCCCTCGGCCACCGGCGTGCCGACGCCTGCGGGGGTGTAAAAGGCCGGGATGCCCGCTCCGCCGGCCCGCACCCTTTCGGCCAGGGTTCCCTGGGGAACCAGCTCCACCTCCAATTCGCCGGAGAGGAACTGCCGCTCAAACTCCTTGTTTTCCCCCACGTAGGAGGAGATCATCTTTTTGATCTGGCGGTTCTGCAGCAAAATACCGAGGCCGAAGTCGTCCACCCCGCAGTTGTTGGAGATTACGGTCAGGTCCTTGACCCCTTTTTCGCGCAACCCCGCGATAAGATTCTCGGGGATACCGACCAGACCGAAGCCGCCTACCATGATCGTCGCCCCGTCCTGGATACCCTCCAGGGCCTGCGCGACCGAATTCTGTACCTTCATTGATCCCTCCCTCTACTTGGTTGCGGTTATGGCGCCGGCTAGCGCCAATACCCGGAATCGTCTGCCGCCCTGCCGGAAGCACATCGCCTTGGGCGATGCAGGCTCCCCGGAAAGCAGCCATTGTCTACATTTACCACCTACATAAGAGCAAGCAGGATGCCAAACAACGTTCTACTTCAAAAAGACCCAAAAACAAACGTACCTTCGGCAACTTGCAGACCACACCACAAGATAAGCACTTCCTAACACTCTTCTACACACGGAACAAAGCAACCACTGCTCTCCTTGCTGACCATGGCGACACAAAAAAAACCACGTCATCCCAGCAGGTTAGCTTTCACCACCCACGAAGGTCACAGCGGTAGACAGATTCTGCAAAGGTAAACAGACGGAAAACGGAAAACGAAAAACGGAAGACGGAAGGCAGGAGAAAAAAAACGGGCCTCCGTTAACGGGAGGCCCTCAGAAGGAAAGTGCGGCACGGCAGGGGGGCTTACTGAATCTGGTGTTTCTGCAACTTCTTGTAAATGCCAGGGCGGGAGATACCCAGGAGGGTCGCGGCCTCGTTCCTGTTCCCCCCGGTCCGCTCGATGGCGTCTTCGATCAGATACTTTTCAACCGCATCGAGAATGCCGGGCAGGGTGTGGCTTTGGTCGTCGATACCGGCGGCGGCGAGGAGGTCGACCGGTTGGAGCGGAATACGAACCGACGCCTGAAGAAGGTGGTCCGGCAGGTCGGACTTGCGAATGAGGGGCCCGTTCACCACGTTGAAGGCACTTTCGATCATGTTACGCAATTCGCGGATATTGCCGGGGAAGTCGTACGCCTTGAGCACATCCCAGGCTTCCTGAGTCAACCCCGTGACCTTGAGTCCGAACTCCACATTGAAGGTATCGATGAAGTGCTCGACGAGGGCAAAGATATCCTCGACCCGCTGGCGAAGCGCCGGCACCCTGACGGCGACAATGTTCAGACGGTAGTAAAGGTCGCGCCTGAACTTGCCTTCCTCAACCAGTCGTTCCATATTGATGTTGGTCGCGGCCACCACCCTCACGTCGAATTTCCGGGTCGAATCGCTCCCCAGGGGAGTGACCTCCTTCTCCTGCAGCACCCGCAACAGCTTGGCCTGCATGGTGATGGACATATCACTGATTTCATCGAGAAAAAGGGTGCCCCTATCAGCCAGTTCGAACTTGCCGACCTGCCCCCCTCTTTTAGCGCCGGTAAAGGCGCCGTCGGCATAGCCGAAGAGCTCGGATTCGAGAAGGTGCTCCGGAATGGCGGCGCAGTTAACCTTGATGAAGGGACCGTAGCGGCGCGGACTGGCAGCGTGAAGCGAATGGGCCAGCAGTTCCTTGCCGGTACCGCTCTCACCGATGAGGAGCACGCTGGAGCCACGCTTGGCAACTCGCATCAGGTTCGACTTGAGTTCGCGCATCGACTTGCTGTTGCCGATGATGCTGTTGACGTCGTAATGGAAGTCGCAGTGCTTGGAAATCGCTGGTGGTTTCTTGGACTCCTCCCCCATCAGGGATTGGAGCTGATTGGCGAGCAGGGTCACCTCACGGACATCCCTAAACAGGATACGACCGAGGGCCCCGACGATATCGCCGTTTTTGAACAAGGGGTAGCGACAGGCGACAACATCCCTGCCGTTGATCAGGTGCGGCCAACCGATTTCCGCCTGACCGGTTTCCATAACGGTCGGAAGCCGCGAGGCCTTTGAATCGGTGTAAGCGCTGAAGATGTGCTTGCCGATCATGTCCTGAGCCCGGGCGCCCATGGCATCGGCAAAATGTTGATTGGCCAGAGTGATGACCCCCTGGCGATCGACGACAATGAGGCCGTCCTGGACGATGTCCATCAGGGGCCCCAGCGCCTGGGCCAGATTGGTCTGAAGCTCCGAAGAGCTGTCCTCGTTATCTTCTTGCCCGACCTTCTCCGTAACGGTCAGGAACCCGCCGATCGATTTGCCATCCTCCAGGATCGGGACATAGCTGCAGACCAGCTTTTTGCCGTGCGCCGTGACGGGCTCCGACTTGAAGCAGAACCCGGCCACAACCAAAGAGGTCAAAGGGGCCAGGTTAACCAGGTCCCCCAGCCTTTTCCCGCCAATTTCCTCCGGATCCCAGCCAAAGAGGGGCTGGCAGGCTGAATTGGTTGAAATGATCTTCAGCTCCCGATCCAGGAAAGCCGTCCAGCCCTCTCCGCCTGATTCTTCGAGAACAGGATCGAATTCGGTTTGCGTAATTACTTCCTCAAGCTCCAAGGTGGCCTCGATTCAATCTCTTGCTGTGCAGAATTAACCTCTAAATGAATGGGTGTTATATATCCTCAAATAATACACCGTTCTACTGGAATGTCAAGGGCCCCCAGGCGTTAGTTAATCCCTCTGGCGGACTGTAGAGTTTATCCCGAATCAACGAGAACAGCGTGCTTGGAGCAATAGTTCTTCCTGAGCCCATCGTCGGGCTCAGGAAGAATATCGGTTCAGGACGACTTGGGTCTTGCCTGGATCGAAATACTCTGCAAGAGGGCAAACCTCCGAACAGTTAGAACGATTTTAGAAAAACACGAACCCTCTTCCAGTTAAACCTTCTCGAAGATGGCCGCGACCGCTTCGCCGCCGCCGATGCAGAGGGTGGCGAGGCCGTAGCGTTCGCCGCTACGCTGCATCTCCTGAATGAGAGTGGCAACCAGGCGGGCGCCGCTGGCTCCGACCGGGTGACCGATGGCGCAGGCGCCGCCGTTGACGTTGACCCTGTTGCGGTCGAGGCCGAGCTCCTTGATGGCGATCATGGTGACCGCAGCGAAGGCCTCGTTGATCTCGAAGCGGCCGATGTCCTGCGGGGTGATTCCGGCTTTTCGGCAGGCCTTTTCGATGGCGCCGACGGGAGCGTCGGGGAACCAGTCGGGGTGCAGGCTGTGGGTCGCGTAGGCGACCAGGCGGGCCTTGGGCTTGAGCCCGTGCCGCTTTACCGCTTCTTCACCTGCTAGCAGGGCAAAGGCGGCACCGTCGTTGATGGTCGAGGCGTTGCCTGCGGTGAGGGTGCCTTCCTTGTCGAAGACGGGACGCAGTTTGGTGAGCTTGTCGAACTGGACCTGGTGGGGCTCTTCGTCTTTGTCCACCTTGATATCGCCCTTGCGGCTCGTTTTCACCACCGGGACCGTCTCATCAGCGAAAAGGTTCTTCTCCATCGCCCCCTGGGCCCTTTTGTACGATTCGATGGCGTACTCGTCCTGGGCCTCGCGGGAAAGCTCATGGGCCTTCACCCTGACCTCGGCCACCTCGCCCATGTGCCGGCCGCTGTAGGGATCGGTGAGACCGTCGTGAACCATCAGGTCGACGGCTTTGCCCGGCCCCATACGCATTCCGAAGCGGCCGGCCGGCAGGCTGTAGGGGGCGAGGGACATATTCTCCATACCGCCGGCGATCACCACATCCGAATCGCCGAGGCGGATGGAGTCGGCGGCCAGCATGATCGCCTTGAGGCCGCTGCCGCAGACCTTGTTGATGGTCAGGGCCGCAGCCGAATCGGGAATGCCGGCATAGCGCATGGCCTGACGGGCCGGGGCCTGGCCGCTACCGCCGGAAATGACCTGCCCGGCGATGACCTGGTCGACCTTGTTCCCGCCGAGCCCGGCGGCTTCAAGGAGCCTGCTCATGACCGGGGCGGCCAGCTTCGGGGCCGGGACATCGGCGAGAGATCCCCCGAAGCTGCCGAAGGGGGTGCGGAGGGCGTCGACTACGTAAACGTTCTGCATCGTTTGTTGGCTCCTTATTCTTGTATGAGTTGTTTCTTCACGATCAAGTTCAAGACCCGGGGGTTGCGTCCCCCGGCGACGTCAAGGGGGGGCTTCCGCTTCTCTCTGTGCCTCTGTGTCTCTGCGGCAGGGTCAACCCTGCAGGCATTTGGTGAAGGCCGGCACGAACTCCTTGAGGTCGGCGACCACCAGAACGTCGGCCACCTCCCCGATGGGGGCGTCCCGGTCGCTGTTGACCGCGACCACGAACTCGGCCTTTTTCATCCCCATCAGGTGCTGGATGGCTCCGGAGATGCCGCAGGCCATGTAGAGTTTGGGGGCCACGGTCTGACCGGTGCTGCCGACCTGGCGGTCATGGCCGGCCCAGCCGGCGTCGACCACCGGGCGGCTGGCTCCAAACTCCCCGCCCAGGGCCTTGGCCAGACCGGCGATCATTTCGATGTTCTCCGGTTTGCCGATTCCGCGGCCGGCGCTGACGATGATCTCGCTCTTGGACAGATCGACACCGGCCTCTTCAGCCGCCTCGTAGCCGGCAAACTCAACCGGGCTCGTCTGCTCCGCCTCGACTTTCTTAATCTGCGGAGAACCGTCCCGGACCTCGGCTGGGTTGAAGGCCCCCGGTTGAACCGTTACTACAGACCGGTTGGTGAGCGGCTTGACCTTGCGGCGAAGCTTGGCATTGCAGGACGACAGGACAAAGGCGCCGTCATCTAGCTCAACCACCTCTGAAACCTGGGCCGCCCCCAGAGCCACCGCAGCTCGAGGAGCCAGGTCCCAACCGTAGGAAGAGTGGACAAAAACGATGCAGTCCGGCTGCTCCGCTTCAACCGCCTGGCACAGCAGCCGTTTGTGCACCTCGGGATTGTATTCCCCATATTTTCCGGCATCGGCGAGGTAGAGCGCGCCGTCGTAACTCGGCAGATCACCCTCGCTGCCGACGGCAAACATCGCCGTCTCGGCTCCGAGAGCCTCGGCAAAAGCGACCAGTTCGTAGGTCGAATCGAGCAGTTTTCCTTCCCTGTATTCAGCAACAAGCAGAGCTTTCATTTTTTGACTCCTTTATCTAAAGCGTAAGGTGTGAGGGGTGAGGAGTCAGGAGAAAAGCTTTTGCGCCTCACTCCTCTCACTTCACCCCTCACCGATTTCTCAAAGGACACTCGTCTTCTCTTTAAGAAGGGCCATCAGCTGTCCTGCCAGATCCGACACTTCTCCCTCGAGCACCAGCCCCCCGCCTTTTTTCTCCGGGAAGTACATCTTTTCGGTGGCCAGCTGCTGCTCGGCCTTGTTCAACTCGTCGAGCGCGACGGTGAGCATTTCCTTCCTTTTCGCTTTCATGATGTTCGGCAGAGTCGGGTAGCGGGGCGTGTTCAGCCCGAGCTGACAGGTGAAGAGCGCCGGTGCAGCCGTCTTTACCACCGCCTTCATCCCTCCCTCGAGTTCCCGCTTGACGGTGATGGAGCCGGCGTCAAAGGCAAAATCGACGATGGTGGTGACCGACGGAACGCCGAGCATCTCTGCGAGCATGACCCCGACCTGGGCCGAGCCGCGGTCCTGGGACTGCATGCCGGTAAAGACCAGGTCGAACCCTTTGTCTTTGGCGAAAGCGGCGATGAGGGAGGCGATCTCAAAGGGATCCTTGCCGCAGGCGACCTCGTCCTTGATCTGAACGGCGCGGTCGCAGCCCATGGCCAGGGCCTTCTTCATCGCCTCTTTGACCCGGTCGGGGCCGATGGAGAGCACCGTCACGTCCGCATCACCTACCTGCTCCTTGAGCTGAACCGCCTGCTCTATGGCGTATTCGTCGTACTCATTGATGCGCCAGGCAAGATCGTTTTCATCGAACCAGATGCCCTCGGCATCGA
This sequence comes from uncultured Desulfuromonadales bacterium, assembly GCA_945787465.1. Lineage (GTDB taxonomy): Bacteria > Desulfobacterota > Desulfuromonadia > Desulfuromonadales > Trichloromonadaceae > CALZIZ01. The sequence goes on along the minus strand of CALZIZ010000072.1, from coordinate 5,914 downwards.
TCTTGAACTTGGTTTCCATGTCGGGAACCTGCTTCATACATACGAGAATCTTCATCGTTATCCTCCAGTTATCTGTTTGAAACTTCTTTAAAGGCAGCCTCTCACCCGTTCACTGCGTTCACTAGAGCTCACAGAGAACATGGAGAAATTCACAACACCCCTTACCCCTTTTGTATTTTTATGCTTTTCCTCTGTGACCTCTGTGTGCTCGAGCGAGTGAAACGAGCGGGCGCGAGGCTGGTTTTAAGGCTTGTGTTTAACCGCCGATCCGTTCCGCCAGAACCTCGGCGATATCCTTGGTCGTCAGCTTCCCTTCCAGGTCGGCCCCCTTGATTCCATCCTCAAACATGGTCAGGCAGAAGGGGCAGTTGGAAACGAGTACATCAGAGCCGGTATCGGCTGCCATCTGCGCGCGCTTTTCGCTGATGCGGCTGCCCAGCTTCTCTTCGGCCAGGATGCGGCCGCCGCCGGCGCCGCAGCAGAAGCTTTCCACCCCGCTGCTGCCCATCTCCGAGATGGTGCCGCCTGCCGCCTCGACCAGCGATCTCGGCGCGGCGTAAATGTCGTTGTAGCGCCCCAGGTAACAGGAGTCGTGATAGGTGCAGCCGAACTCCTCGGCATCGACCTTCAAACGTCCCTCCTCGACCAGGCGCTGCAGAAATACGGTGTAGTGCTCGGTGTCGACATCGAAACCGAGATCCCGGTAATCTTTGGAGAGGGTGTTGAAGCAGTGGGGGCAGGACGTCACCACTTTCTTCACCCCATACCCCTTGATGGTTTCGATATTCTCTGCCGCCAGGCTCTGATAGAGGTATTCGTTTCCTATCTTGCGCAGCGGCTCTCCGCAGCACTTCTCCTCCTGGCCGAGGATGCCGACCCGCACACCGGCGGCCTCACACACCTTGAGAAAGCTTTTGGCCACCTCGATGTTGCGCCGGTCGAAGGAGGCGTAGCAGCCGACAAAATAGAGGATGTCGACCTCGGCGCCCTCGGACAGGGTCACCGCGCCGGTCTCCTCGGCCCAGTCCCCGCGGGAGGCGAATGCCAGACCGAGGGGGTTGCCGTTGACCTCGGTGTTGTCGGCGGCGGCCATCACCTCTTCGCCGGGAAACTCCCCTTCCATCAGGACCAGATTGCGGCGGATGTCGACGATCTTGCCGACGTGCTCGACCGCGGCCGGACAGATCTCCTGACAGGCCCTGCAGGTGGTGCAGGACCAGATGGCGTCCTGCCCCACGGCCTCGACCAGACCGGTTGGGGATGAGGCCAGGGCGGTTTCGCCGATGCGGCTGATCGCTTCCATCGGGGAGAGCGGCTTTTCGGTGTTGTGGGCCGGGCAGCGATCCTGGCAGCGTTTGCACTTGGTGCAGGCATCGCTGTCATAGATGTCCTTCCAGGTCAGGTCGCTGATCTCTGCGGCGCCGAAGCTCTCGGCCGATTCGTCTTCGAGGTCGAGGGTTACGAGGGCCCCCTTGGGACCGCGATCGGCGAAGATATAGTTGGCGGGGGTGGTGAAGATGTGGCGGAAACGGGTAAAGGGGATGCTGGCAATAAAACCGAGGACCAGAAAGAGGTGTCCCCACCAGAGGCCCTGGTGCCAGCCTTCCAGGGTGCTCTGATCGAGACCGGTAAAGGCTTTGGCGACCAGCAGGCCGACCGGGGAAAAGATTGCGAGGCCCGGGTTTGTTTGCAGTTCGGTGGCGGCCATGCGGGCGCCCTCGATGAGGAACCCGCTGACCAGGATGGTGAAGAGCAGGCCGTGCATGATGGCGTCATCCCGGCTGGTCGTCAGCCCCTCGGGACGGATCAGGTAGCGGCGTACGAAAAGGCCCGCCATCATCAGCAGGGCGATCAGCCCGGCCACATCAAGGGAGAGGGAAAAGAGCTTGTAGAAGCCGCCGGTGAGGAAGCGGTAGCCGAAGATCGGATCGGTCAAATCGGCCTGGACGAAAATCAGGCCGGTGCCGACCAGAAGCAGGAGGAACCCCCAGAAGAAGAGGCCGTGGGCCACTCCAGCCCCCTTCTGCAGCACCCTGCTCTGGGAGAGCATCTCTTTCAGACCGACCTTGAGCCTGTCGCTGAGACTATCGGTACGATTCAAGGGTTTTCCCAGCCGGTAGAGACTCAGGCGGCGGTAAAAACCGTAAGCACAGATGGCGAGGGCGACGACGGTGAACAGGTACATCGGCCACATGGCTCCATGTCCGACGTTCCAGTAAATTTCTCTTGTTGCTTCCATAGCCAGATCTCCCATTCGAATCGAATTCCATCACCTCGATTGGCGATGCTTCCTGGGGATGTGCATTAACCCAGTCGTGACACATACAAGAGCAAAGGCAATGCCAAACAATGTTCTATAAATTAAATTGGCATGATTATCCTTAAAGAACAGGCACTTAAATGACACAACGTTACAAATACACCCTTGGGAGGCCTCAGGCCTAGGGGGTGAGGTGGGACGGGAGGGAGGGGATACCTCTGCTTACAGTTTGATAATTTGTCTACAAATGAAGATCAGTAAGGAGCGCTCTGCTGCAGGCCAGGAAAAAATGTTGGCACCCCTGACAACGAAACAGGCGCCCCCTAATCGGAGGCGCCTGCCCTGTCAGGCCGTGGAAGGCCGGAGTGTGTTGTTACTGCTTTTGCTGCCATCATTCCTCGGTAAGAAAGAACTCCCAGGCACACCAGAACTCGTCGGGGTGTGCATCGGGCGGACAGGCGACGCAGCGGGTCTCGATGCGCGGGTCGATGGTGCGGGCAAATTCGGAATATTCGACCATCCCCACCGGTTTGCAGGGAAAATCAGGGAGCCCGTTGCGCTTGCGCGCCGACTGAACCCGGCAGTCGACCATGCGGAACACCGCCCTCTGCTCGGTGACCTCGATTGCCTCCTGAAGATTGAGGCGGGCGTAGAGACGGTGTTTGAGACACTCGACCAGGGCCGCAATACCACCCCCCGGTTCGATCCCGATCCGGGCCATGATCCTTTTGGCCTCGATCACGGTAAACCTTCGCCAGGCTTCGATATCGGCCTCGATAGCCGCGTCCATGCCATGGGCCTTCTCGATGGCCTGAAACCAGAGGCCGTCGTGAGCGAGCCAGTTTTTGGCGTCATCGACGATGATCTTGACCAGATCCTCCTTGCTCAGGTTGTAGAGAAGCTGAACACCCTCATCGAGGGCCGGTGGATTTACTGTTGCAGTCGAGCATTCGGACATCATGTCCTCCCCTGATACGGTTTGAATACTTTTTCAAGCTATGAAGCCGGGCTCGCAGCAGCGATCCCTCCTGCACTGCTGCAAACCCGAGCCGTCACCTGCGGCTTTTTGCCAATCACCAATGACCAATCACGAATCACCGCCCTTAACTTTGGGAATAAAAATCTGCTCCGGGTCGAGGACCTCGTGAATCAGGTGCAGCTCTTCGTAGGTCGGCGGTTCGGTCTCGCCGCTGACCCGGGAGATATCGAGATCGAACTGACAGAGATCCCTGATGCCTTCCGGGGTCTGCCCCGGATGGCAGGTGTCGAGGTACATCAGGCCGGTCTCCTCGTCGAAGCGGAATACCCCGGCGGTACTAATCACCGCGGCCGGGCCGCCGCGGTAGGCTCCGCCGAAATACTCCTTGCGGTGGACGAACTCGCCCGAAGGCCACTTCTTCACACGCCAGCCGGGGCTTGTGATATAGCTGACCTGTTCGGTAAAGCGCCGCTTTTCGTGCACCATGATGAAGACGGTGCGCGAAGCGAAGGAGTTGATGTCAGGGTTGCCGCCACTGCCGGTCAGGCGCAGCTCGGGATCGAGGTAGTCGCCGATGGTGGTGGTGTTGACGTTGCCGTACTGATCGACCTCCGCCCCGCCGAGAAAACCGAGGTCGACGTAGCCGCGCTGGGCGATGGCGAAGGCGTCATAGAGCCCCGAGGCCCTCGAGGCGCCGACTTCGCAGCGGGCGTCGCCGACCGAGGTCGGCAGCTCCGGGGGCTGGCCGTCGAGGGTGCCGGCCTCGAAGATCAGCTTGAGGTTCGGCGCGTGGGTCTTCTGGGCCAGCATGATGGCGACCATCGGCAGTCCGGTTCCGGCAAAGACCACCTCGTTGTCCTGAACCTCCCGGGAGGCGGCACAGGTCAGCAGGTCGGCCAGTCCGTAATCTTCAGCCTTGGCGTATTCTTTGAGTTCTGTCGCGGTATTATTCATGGTCACTGCCCCCTCTTGACACTGGTGCTGTACTTGAGTGCCGTGTTGGCCTTCAGGTTCATGGTGCGCGGCAATCCGATTTTTTCCAGGTAGGCGTTGTGGTCGAGGCCGAAGACCCACTCCTCGGCCCAGGCATCGAAGCCCTCCTGGGTGCGGGTACGCTTGTAGAAGTCGCGCAGAAAATCGCCGTCGACGTCGTAGCGGCCGAACATCCCCGTGGGGTGAGCGTTCCAGGGGCACTCGACGATGTAGTCGACCTCGAAGGAGGGGATGGTGTTGATATCGGCGTTGCGGCGCAGATATTCCTCCGGGACAATCTCTTCGGCGATGACGATGGTGGTCTTGGCGGCCCGGGCCACCTCGGGGTCAGAGTAGTACTGCCCTTCGACCCGCACCGTCCCGCCTTCGCCGACCTGCTGCACGCTGAGCACGGAGACGTCGATCTTCGGCGCCGGCAGCAGGGCGGTCTGGCCGGTGCCATGGAAGGGATCGTCGATGAACTGGTACTTGGCCTTGGCGATATGCGGGTTGCTTCCGTCGCGCATTCCGGCCCGGCCGAGCATGTCGTACTCGGGGTTGTGAATATCGGTGCCGAAGGAGGACTGGCTGACGGCGAAGGGCATGCCGGCGGCCGAGGCGGCCATGCGGAACATCATCTCGGCGTGGCTGTAGTCCTCGACGATGATCTCCTTGTTGCCGACCTTACGCGACAGGTTGGCGCCGTACTTGCCGTAGAGTTCATGGCCGACCCAGCACGACTCCCAGATGTCGACGCAGCCGGCGCCGACCAGAAATTCCGTCTGGGGGCCGCCGTTGACTTCGATCAGGTGCAGGTTGCGGCGCTTCTGGCGGATCAGTTCATAGACCAGGGCCATGGGCCGGCGCCAGATTGTGAATCCTGAGAAGCTCAGGCTGCTGCCGTCCTTGATCAGACCGGCCGCCTCCTGAAGGGTGATTCGCTTGGTGTTTTTGGACATGAAGTTCTCTCCTGGTTGGTGCCAAATGTTAAGGTGGCAGAATTCAGCAGGAATTGTTCAGCCTTGAGGCAAAAGCTTATAGAACCGTCGGGACTCGCCCCGACAGCCGACCGACTTTTTGCAAGCCGCCAAAAAGTAGGCAAAAAGCGGCTTCCCCTGCGGGGGGCATTTCTGTCGCCTGCATTGTGCCTCTGACCGCCAAAGTTGCTGATGACACCGGCGATGCTTCGTGGCGACTCCTCTTGCGCGAGGCATTCAGAAAGCAAATGGGCTGATGTGGTTTATCATTCTAGCAGCGCCGGTGTTCGCAACAGCCGCGCAGACTGGTTGCGCACCACTGCCGACTCGCAAGCGGGCACTACGAAGCAGTGCTGCTTCTAAACTGCAGCGAAGGTTCTCCACCCCTGCGGCCATCGCGCACCCCATGCGGCGCAGCCAAAGTTTCTTTTGGTTACTTTTCTTTGCGCTCAAAGAAAAGTAACCCGGCTGTCGGGCCGGGACCCGACGGTTTTGCTTTGCAAATGTGGTTGAATAGTGACCTCCGGTATAAGGTTATTGAACCCCTTCCGGCTCCTGGCTTCTTAGTCCCTGGTGATCGCCGTGCCGATGACGACGCGCTGCACCTCGCTGGTGCCCTCGTAGATTTCGGTGATCTTGGCGTCGCGCATCATGCGTTCGACCGGGTACTCACGGGTGTAGCCGTAGCCGCCGTGGACCTGGACCGATTTGGTGGTGACCTCCATC
>CALZIZ010000071.1 GCA_945787465.1 uncultured Desulfuromonadales bacterium | reverse complement strand
CCGGCCATGAACAGCCACGACTGAAAATCCCGCAGGTTATATTCGCGCCCTCCGCAGACGCTGATGCGCCGCTTCGGCAGCAGGTAGCGAAACAGGGCGATGATGCGCAGGCAGTCCATGGGGCTCAGGTCGTTCTGGTTTTCAAGGGGGGTGCCGGGGATCGGGTTCAAAAAGTTCAACGGGACCGAGTCGATCTCGAGTTCGGCGATGGTAAAGGCCATCTCGGCCCGCTGCTCGAGCGATTCGCCCAGGCCGAAGATGCCCCCGCAGCAGACCTTCATGCCGGCGCGCTTGGCGACCCGTACCGTCTCGACATCTTCTTCGTAGTCGTGGGTGGTGCAGACCTGCGGAAAGAAGGAGCGGGCGGTCTCAAGATTGTGGTGGTAGGTGGCGCAACCGGCCTCGGCGAGTAACCTGGCGGTGGCCTCATCGAGGATGCCCAGCGATGCCGATGGCTCAATGCGGGTCTGCTGGCGGATCTGCCGGATCGACTCGAGGATGGAGTCGAGTTCGCTGCCTGGTTTGACCCGGGTGCCGCTGGTGACAATCCCATAGCAGTGGGAGCCTTCTTCCTGGGCCCGCAGGGCACCGGAGATGATCTCCTGTTGTGATTTGAGCGGGTAGACCGGAGTGTTGGCCCCATGATGTCCTGATTGAGCGCAGAATGAACAGTTTTCAGCGCAGCGACCCGATTTGGCGTTGATGATCGAACAGAGTTCAATTCGGTTGCCGAAGGCCGCCTCGCGAATATAGTGGGCGCCGGCGAAAATGGCCGACAGTTCGGCCCCGCTGGCCTGAAGGATGCGCATGGCCTGGTCCTGGTTGGGGACCTCGCCGGCCAGGACGCGTTCGGCCAGTTCAAAAGCAAAGTTGTTCATGGTGCTGATCTCCCTGCGGTATTGGTTGTCCTGAAGTGTTCGGTTCATGCTTAGAAAGGCCGATTATAGGGATTTACTCCCAATTGTCAACCTTTGATGGCTCTCAGGTTGACAATTGGGGATTAGAAGGTCTACCATTCTTGTGTATCCTATCTCATATCTTATTGACAGCGCCTTTCTTTGGTGATAGAACAACATTTTATTCCAGGGGAGGTGTCAGAGCAGTTATGGTTAAGAAACTCATTGGCAAGAAACTTAAGGCCACACGGCTGAAGAACGATATGACCATTCAGGATTTGGCCAGTCGTTCTAAAGTTTCCTCGAATATGATTTCTCGTATTGAGCGCGGGCTCACGGTCCCTTCGGTGGAAATTCTCATGAAGCTGGCTGACGCCTTCGGCATGAGTATCAACTTCTTTGTCGAAGAGGCGGAGAAGGGCTCGACCATTATTCATACCAAGCGGGGGCAGGGCGAGCCGATTTTCTTTTTTGAAGACAAGCACCAGATCACCAGCCTGACGCAGGGGTTGCGGGATCCGGGGTTTTCGGTCTTCTACGATACCCTCGAGAAGGATTGCTGCAGCGGCGAGGGCGGGATGGTTCACATCGGCGAGGAATTCGCCCTGGTCCTTAAAGGCGAGATGGAGTTCGTGATTGAGGGCTCCCGCTTTGTTCTTGCCGAAGGGGACTCGATCACCTTCAAGGCCACCATGCCTCATCGCTGGAAAAACCTTTATGACGGGCAGACCCTCGTGCTTTGGGTGGTCTCCCCGGCGCCTTACGTGGCCCAGTAGGGCTTTTTGTATTCCGGATAACGGATTGACGTTTTCAATGACCAATCGTCGGAAAAAAACTCAAGGCGATCCGCCTGAAAAACGATATGACCATTCAGGAGCTCGCCGAACGCTCCAAGGTGTCGTCGAACATGATTTCGCGTATCGAGCGGGGGCTCACCATCCCTTCGGTGCAGATTCTTATGAAGATTGCCGCGGTGTTTGGTAAGAGCATCAATTATTTCGTCGAAGAAGTCAGCACCACTCACGAGGTTGTCTTCTCGTCTCCGGGCAAGCGTGACAAGACGGTTTATGACGATGAGCGCAACATGCACACCGAGTCCTTTACCTCGGGGTTGCGCGACCCGCAGTTCATGTCGTTTTTCTGCGATGTGCAAAAAGGCGGCACCAGTGGGGATAAGAATATGTATCACCCCGGCGACGAACTGATTTACGTGCTCGATGGCAGAATCAGGGTGAGCATCGGTGACGAGGTCTATATTCTGAATTCGGGCGACAGCCTCTCCTTCAAGTCTCACCTGCCCCACCGCTGGGACAATATCGGCGACGATGATGCCAAGGTCATCTGGACCCTTTCACCGTTTACCACCATCTAAAAATCTTGAAACCGTGATGAGTGAGGAGTAAGGTGTGAGGAGGAAAAGCGAAGCGCAACTAATCAACACCGGTTGAATTGGCCTAACGTCTCAGGTATGACCTCATTAAGTTTACATCTGCATGGTTTTGAAACATCGGCAGTGCGCTATCGTAAAAATTAATATTAAAACAGCGGGGGCCGAAAGGCCCCTTTTACTTGTCCGGAGATCCCCATGAGTCTGTTTACGAAACTCTTTGGCGCCAAAGATCCTTTGAACAGCATTCGCAAAGCCCTCGAGCAGAAGCGCTGGGCAGACGCCCTTGCCTGCGGCGAGGGGCTTGAGGCTTCGCAGCTCGAAGCCGAGCAGGCTGCGGAGTTAACCTCGTTGCTCATCGCTGCAGGAGATGGCCTGGCCGAGTTGAATGTCACCGAAGGTGAAGCCTGCCTGAGGGCCGGAGACATCGGTCGCGCTGCAGAGCACTTTGCGCTGGCCGGCGACCAGGCGCGAAGCGAGGCCATGCAGCTGAAGATTGCCACGCTGCGGCAGGAGCCAGGTGCGGTTCCTGTGCCCTCTGCGGTTGATGCTGCTGCGGTGGCCAAAAGCTGCGGCAGCTGCAGTGCTGGCCCCCTCAAAGAGGGGGTTTCTCAGGGGGATGACGGGGGATTGGACCCCGAAACCCGCTTTGAATTGATGCTGGCAAGCTTTCCACCAGAGCTTGTCGATCGCTACGCGGGGCTTGACGGGGATTTTCGACGGGCCATCCTGTTGGCACATGATAGTGAGGATGCCGCTGCGCTTGAGGCTTTTTCAGCGGTGCCGCAGGCCCAGCAGGACGAAACCTTTTTCTTCGAGCGCGGTTCGCTGCTGGCGCGCACAGGCAAGCCCGACCTTGGGCGCAAGGACCTGCGCAAGGCCCTGGAGCTCGACCCCGATCATCTTTTGGCTGCAGAGACACTGGTCAGCCTCGAGCTCCAGGGGGGGCATGATCGCGTGGCGGCAGAACTGCTCGAGCACTTGATCGAATCGGGCCGCGCCCCGGGCTTCGGGCATGGTGGCCTGGCCCAGGTGGCTATGCGTGCCGGCAACCGCGAGGCGGCCCTGGCCCACGGCCTCAAGGCGTTAGAGGTTGGTTCGGGCGATGTCCAGCTGGTTACCATGGTGGCGGAGCTGCTCGAGGGTGACGGGCGTGTAGATCAGGCCGAGGCCTTGCTGTGCCAGTTGCCCGGCGGTGGCTGCAGCGGGGGGCCCGCGCTTGCTCTGGCCGAATTCTGGCTCAGGCACGGCAAGAGTCCTGAGAAAGCCCTCGAAGCCTTTAAGGGGGCCCTGCGCCAGGACCCCCAGAATCCGCGTTGGGTGCTGCGCATCGGCCAGGCCTACGTGGCAATGGGCTGGCCTAAGGAGGGCATTCCGTTGCTGAAAAAAGCCCTGGGGCATCCTGAACTTTCTCCCGTTGAGGACTCCGTCGCGGCATAGACCCTCCAGGAGGAACTATGAACAAGTCGGAACTGGTAGAGGCTTTGGCCGAAGCGCAAGACCTGACCTACAAGAAATCCGAAGAAATTGTCAACATCGTCTTCGAGTCGATGGCCGGTGAGCTGATCAAGGGCGGCCGCATCGAGATCAGAGGGTTTGGCAGTTTCGTCGTCAAGGATTATAAAGCCTATATGGGGCGCAACCCCAAGACTGGCGAGGTTATTCACGTCAAACCCAAGAAGTTGCCCTTCTTCAAGGTTGGTAAAGAACTCAGGGAACGGGTGGACGGGTAGTTGCCGGGGGGGCTGTGCCCTTCATGCCGCGGTATCCCTCCCCATATTTGTCAAAAGACGGGCACCCGAAAGGCGTTTGACCATAAAATCTGACGCAGTGGGGATCTTTACGCTGCGGAATAGAAACATTTAGCCCCCGGCAACAGTGCCGGGGGTTTTTGTTTGTGATTTCTTGTCTTTGTGTGCGAATCGAACGCTATCCCAGCCCTTTAGCAGCCCCGCAACGATCATGCAGGTCGTACCGAGCGCTGCAAGGGAAAAGTTTCCTTGATTTTGCCCATATTACCAAGCATCATAAAAGGCCTGTTGGCATGGTAATTGTTTAAGTCTTTTCCGTGGCGTGGCGCGGTGCGCCCGGCCCAAGGAGGGTTTTATGCTCAAGCCCTATCGCGAATGCTGGCCCAAGGTGGCGCAATCGGCCTTTGTCGAAGCGAGCGCCCAGGTTATTGGAGACGTGATCATCGGTGCTCAATCGAGCGTCTGGTTCAATGTGGTCATCCGCGGGGATGTCAACCATATCCGCATTGGAGAGCGCACCAACGTTCAGGATGGCAGCGTGCTTCACGTCACAAGTGATACCCACCCCACAGTCGTCGGTGATGATGTGACCATCGGCCACAACGTGACCCTGCACGGCTGCACCATCAAGGATCGCTGCCTGATCGGCATCGGATCGCTGGTCCTTGACGGAGCCCAGGTCGGCGAAGAGGCTATGGTGGGGGCCGGTTCTGTGGTTACGCCCGGCACTGTGATTCCTCCGCGAACCCTCGCCCTGGGATCCCCGGCTCGGGTCAAACGCGAATTGACGGCAGAGGAGGTTCGCCACCTTAAGAGATCGGCGGACAACTATATCGGTTATATGAAGGACTACCAGCGCTGATACGGCCCAGTAGCCAGGGCGACTCAGAACGAATACAGGGATGGGTTATGCAGAGAAGGTTTTTGACCTTAGTTTTTTTTACCTGGGGCCTTGTGGCTGCCGCAAACGGCTGGGCGCTACCGACCCAGTACGGGGCGACCGGCCTGCTCTCCCAGCCCACGGCCGAAACTCTCAACGCCGGCAATATCGGGTTGGGGCTGTGGGGAAACTTTTCTGAAACGGACCACGCAGCCATAGTCCCCGTAAGTCTGACCATGGGACTGGGGGCCTGGATGGAGGCCTACGGCTCTTATCCGAACCTGCTGTTCAATGATGATGAAACGGCCAGTGGGCGAGGCTTTGCTAACGTCGGCATGAAATTCAGGGTGCTCGGCAAGCGCTCTTCCGCCTTTCAGATGGCGATTGACGCGCAGATTCGTCGGGCCGTGGCCGATAACCCCGATATCGATGGTCTGACCGATCTGATGGGCCGGGTGATTGCCAGTTTTAAAAAGAACCGCTACGGCTTTCACATCAACAGCGGCTATCAGAACAATGAAGATCCCGAGGGGTTCGATTTGAAAAATCAGTACCTGCTCGGCGCCGGAGTTGAGTTTTTTCCCTCGATGCGCCTGCGCCTGATTGCCGAACTGGAGGCGCTGACCAAGAGGGCAGGGGGCGAGGACGGCCCCCTTGAGGCCACCGCCGGTTTTCAGTATTTCATCTCTCCCCATTTGAATTTCAACCTTGGGCTGGGGATGGGGCTTTCTGATGCAAGCCCCGACTGGCGGGTGCTGGTCGGGTTGTCTGGAACGCAAGGGGTCGGGTCTTACCGCAAGCCTATCCCTAAACTGGTTCAGGCCGCCCCCGAAGAAGAGCCTGCGACTGAAGATAAGCCGCCTGAGGCGGTTCGGCCGATCAAGATTAAAACCCTGACTCCCTTGATCCCCAAGTCTGCGGTGAAGACCTCGCCAGTGGCCAAGCTCGAGGTACCCGTGGAGCCCGACGCCCCTGAGGTTGTCGTCGTGGCGGCAGAGAAGCTGGTGATCCCCGCAGCTGCCAGCGCAGCGGCCCTGGCTGTGGCGCCGATTCCCGCCGTAGCGCCGCCGATCCCGTTGCCGGCAGAGATTTCAAGCGAATCGCCCCAGCAGAAAGAGTCCTCGCCTGCTCCTGCGAAAACGCTGCGCACTGTCGTCTACCGCAAATACAGGATACCGGAATTCACCTTCGCCTTTGATCAATGGAGCCTCTCGCCCAAAGGCAGGGAGATCCTCTCCCAGATCGCCGAACAGTTGCGCCAGGAGGGCAAGTGGTTGGTGCTTCGGGTCGATGGCCACACAGACGATGTCGGCTCAAGCAGGTACAATGAGAGACTCTCCCTTAAACGGGCCACCTCTGCGGCCACTCACCTGGTGCTGCACGCAGGTATCGATCCCAACCGGGTGTTTGTCAAGGGGTTCGGGGAGAGCCAGCCGATAGTAACGAACGACAGTGAAGAGGGCAGGGCAACCAACCGCCGTCTGGAACTCCTGATCCTGGAACCCAAGGAGGAGCTGCAGTGATCCGTGTTCTGATCGTCCTGGTGCTGGCAGGGGCCTTAAGCATGGCCGGCCTGTCTCGAAGCGGCGAAGCCGGCGAAGTTGAAAGCTTTGTCCGCAGCCGCCTGCTGATCGGCAGTGTCCAGTTCGCGCCCGGGGCTGTTCGCCTGGACAGCGTGGAGCGCAAGAAACTCGACAGCATCGCCCGTCGGCTGAACCGGGCCGAGATGAAGGAGAAGCTGGTGCGTATCGAGGGTTTCTCAAGCCCTGACGGAGCCAGCGATCAGGCAAATATCTCACTGGCCATGCAGCGCGCACAGGCGGTGGATGAATACTTGCGAAACAATCATCGGCTGGGCATCGATTCTTTTCTGGTCGGCTTTGTCGACCGGACTGCCAACGGCTTGACTCACGAGCAGAAGTGCCGTGTAGAGGTTGCCGTTTATGATAACCTTTTGAAAATCGATGCGGCTCCGATCGATAAAACCATTCTCAGGTGGTAACTTCAATGAAGAACATCGCACTGGACGAATTCAGGGGCAGCTCTCTGTTCAAAGATATGAGCAATGACGAACTGAGCTTGCTGGCCCGTCTGTTTCATGAAAAAAATATGGAAGAGGGGACTACGGTCTTTATCGAGAACATGCCCGGAGAATCCCTTTACCTGATCGGACAGGGAACGATCAAGATCTCCAAGATGATCGCCGAGGGGGATGAGAAGACCCTGGTCATTCTCGGCCCGGAGGATGTGTTTGGCGAAATGGCGATTCTCGATGGCGCACCGCGCTCGGCCACCGCCCGGGTGATGGAAAAAGCTCAGCTGCTCAGCATCAAAAAGAGCGACTTTGACAAGCTATGCGAGGCCAACCCCCGGTTGGGGATCAAACTGATGCGCAACATCATCCGCCTGTTCAGCCGGCGAATCCGGGAAAACAATGACGAATACAAGGAAATGTTGATCTGGGCCCTTGCCAAGCAGGGGTGATATTCAGCAGTGTCCGGTTGGAAATTTGTATTCGATCCGGTTCTCCTTGCAAGGGCTTAAAGCCTTTGTCACAGAGACACGGCGACACAGAGTTTTTAAAAGCCAATTTGGCAGAATAGCTCGGGGTTCGGTATACAACCAGCGGAGGGGAGTGGCAGATGGGCAAGCGACTTGGTTTTTTGATGGTTCTGGCTCTGGTTCTGGTAGGTTGCGGGGTCAAGGTGGTGCCCAGGCCGACGGCGACGGCCCTGCTTAATGTGGCCGACAACTCACTGACCGAAGAAAAAGCCGGAGTCAGCCTTAGCGCCAGGGTGGAGGATCTCGAAGTCGCCACCTATCGCCTGAACAATAACCTCACATCATTCCACGTTACCGTGGCCAATGGCACCGAGGATGAATTGAACCTGTCGTCTGCCTCTTTTGTGCTGGTCGACGAGCAGGGGTTTCAGTACCGGGCGGTGCCCCCAGGGCAGGTGCAGGACCTCATCAGCCGCGATTCGCTCTACCTGATACCCTATCCCTACGTAGGGTATTACTACCTGGAGGACCGCGAACGCTATGCCTTTTTCAACACCTTCAATAGCGCTCTGCCATATTTTGCCGAAAACTACCCCCAGGACCTGTTGACCCGGGCCCTGCCCGAACAGGCCATTCTTCCCGGGGCAAAAATTGCCGGGCTGGTCTATTTCCTGGTTGACCTGCCCACTAAAAAAGATGTTCAATTACGGGTGTTTATGCCTGGAACACCGCCTGCCTCAGGGGCCGATTTTATCCTGCCCTTTTCCATTGAAAAAAAGTGACCCATCGGTTATAGTCGGCGCGTTTGCCTATTGTAATCGAAATCAAACCAAGAAGGGGTTGAGGCCAGCCGGCCGCACCCTGCCAGGGGATTCTCATGCTTGATGTTTTGCTGAACCAGGAGCTGATTTTCGGCCTTGTCGGAGGACTGGGCCTTTTTCTTTTCGGCATGAAAATCATGTCCGAGGGCCTGCAGAAGATCGCCGGCGAGAGGATGCGCAAGATCCTTGCCGCGCTGACCAACAACAGGATTATCGGCACCCTGGTCGGGATTGCAGTGACGGCAATTATCCAGTCGTCCAGCGCCACCACGGTTATGGTCGTCGGTTTTGTCAACGCCGGCCTGATGTCCCTGGTTCAGTCGATCGGCATTATCCTCGGGGCCAATATCGGCACTACCGTGACCGCCCAGTTGATCGCTTTCAAGATCACCAAGTACGCCCTTCCGGCCATCGGTATCGGTGCGGGACTGCAACTTTTCTCCCGCAACATCAAATGGCGTTACGTCGGTGAAATATTGCTGGGCTTCGGAATTCTGTTTTTTGGCCTCTCGACCATGAAGCACGCCTTTGACCCGGTCAAGACAAGTGAGGAGTTTCGGCAGATTTTTCACATGGTCGGTGACCACCATCTGCTCGGGGTGGCTATTGGTGCAATCCTGACAGTTATCGTGCAAAGCAGTAGTGCCACCATCGGCATTACCCTGGCCCTGGCCAGCAGCGGCATTCTGAGTTTCGAGGGAAGCGTTGCCCTGATCCTTGGCGAAAACATCGGCACCACCATCACCGCGAACCTGGCAGCGGTTGGTACCAACCTGGCCGCGCGGCGCACCGCTTTTGCCCACTTTCTGTTTAACTTTCTCGGTGTTGCCTACATGCTGGTGCTGTTCCCCTTTTACATGAGTTTTATCGATTCGATCACTCCGGGGGATGCCGACATGGTCATCCAGACACAGCAACAAGCCCAGGCATATTCGGCCTCTCTCGGGGACAAACCGTTTATTGCCCGGCACATTGCCAACACGCACACCCTGTTTAATATCGTCAACACCCTTATCTTTCTGCCTCTGGTTGGCGTATTGGCCAAGCTGACCACTATTATCATTCGGGGCAGGGAGGAGGAGATGGAGTTCCACCTCAAATACATCGACAACCGGGTTTTGAATACTCCCCCCATTGCCCTGGGGCAGGCCCGTTCCGAAACCAAACGTATGGCGCAAATGAGCCTCGAGATGCTCGACGAGACGCTCCTTTACATCAAAGACCAGGACGAAAAGCGTATTACCGTTCTTGAAAAAAAAGAAGATCTGGTCGATATGCTGCAGAAGGAAATCACCGATTTCCTTGTCGCCCTGTCTCAAAAGTCCATCGCCCAGGAAACATCCAAGAACATCGCCTCGATGATGCATATGGTTAATGATCTTGAGCGGGTCGGGGACCATTGCGAAAACCTCTGGCGTTTAGGGCAGCGCAAGAAAAACCAGAAAATCGCCTACACTGACATCGGCAATAATGAAATCCTCGAAATTGGGGCAAAGACCAGGGAGTTTCTTTCTTTCGTTGTCGCTTCTATGGAGCGGGGCGATACCACCATCATTGAAAAGTCCCGGCACATGGAAGACATTGTCAACCGCCTCGAGGATGAGTACCGCAATAACCATATTGTCCGCCTCAATACCGGTGAGTGTGCTGTGCAGCCCGGCCTGGTTTTCATAGACATGTTGCACAATTTTGAAAAAATCGGCGACCATACCTACAATGTCGTCAAGGCTATAGTCGGCAAGAAATAAGTGCTTGCCTCGATCGACGTCGGCACCAACACCGTTCGCCTGTTGCTCGGTGATGTTCGTGATGGCCAGGTGATTCCTGCCAAGTATGTGCGCAGGATCACCCGTTTAGGCGGCCAGTTCAGCAAAGAAAAGGGTCTTTCTCCTCAAGCGATGGAGCGGACCCTTTTTGCGTTGGATGATTTGGCGGCCGAGCTCAAACAGTCCTCGATTGCCAGCTATCGGATGGTCGGCACTCAGGCCCTGCGGCAGGCGTCTAATGCTTCCGGGTTCGCAAGGAGGATACTTGATCGCACTGGGCTCAACCTTGAAATCATCAGTGGCACAGAGGAAGCCCGACTTTCGTCCGCTGGAGTTCTTTCGGTGCTGAGCCTGGTTCCGGCGAGCTGTCTTATTTTCGATATTGGTGGAGGCTCGACCGAGTTCACCCTCTGGAGCGGGGGAAAACTGCTGTTTTTTCGCAGTTACCCGCTCGGGGTCGTTCGCCTGGCCGAAGATTGTGCCGGGGACGGGGCAAGACGTTTGGCCATTGGCGAGATTGTCGATCGCTTTCTCGGCGATCTTGGCGACCAGGGTCTCGATTCAGTGGTCAATGATTCGGCATGCTCGCTGGTCGGCACCGCCGGGACTGTCACCACCCTGGCAGCCCTTGATTTGCGAATGACCGAGTACGATTGGCGCCGGGTTAACAACCATCGCATGTCGGCGGGGTGCCTGGCGGCGTTGATGGTTCGCCTTGTGCCTCTCGATGTCGGCCTGCGGGAGCAGATGCCAGGGATGGAAAAGGGCCGTGGCGATTTGATCGTTCCTGGCCTGGAGATCGTTCTGATGCTACTGAATCGCCTGGGCAAGCCCCATCTGACAGTCAGTGATTTCGGTCTGCTCGAGGGCGCCCTCCTTTCCCTCGCCTCTGGCTCGGCAATGGGCTGAAAGAATTGACAATTTTAGGCTGATTGACTATAGTCAGAACCCCGTTTTGACATTCAAAATGCCCGGTGCAACAACGCCCGGGTTATATAGCAAGGGAGCTGTATGAAACAAACGATCCTTTCCGGAAATGAAGCGATTGCCCGCGGTGCCTTCGAGGCCGGGGTCAAGGTGGCCTCTGCCTACCCTGGGACGCCGAGTACCGAAATTCTCGAAAATGTCGTCCAGTACAAGGAGATCGACGCCTCCTGGGCCCCCAATGAAAAGGTCGCCCTTGAAGTAGCCATCGGCGCCTGCTTCGGCGGTGCCCGGGCCTTGGCGACGATGAAGCATGTCGGGCTCAATGTGGCCGCCGACCCGCTTTTCACCCAGTCATACATCGGGGTGCGCGGCGGCTTGGTGATTGTGGTGGCCGATGACCCCGAAATGCACTCCTCGCAGGATGAGCAGGACAGCCGCAACTACGCCAAGTTTGCCAAGGTGCCGATGTTCGAGCCGGCCGACAGCGAGGAGGCCCGCCTGTTCACCCGTCTGGCCTACGAGGTCAGCGAGCAGTTCGACACCCCGGTTCTGCTGCGCTCCAACACCCGGATCTCCCACGGCAAGTCAGTGGTCAACCTCGATGATCCGGTCAGCGGGCTGCCCGAGCCCGGCCTCGAGCGCAACCCCACCAAGTTCGTCATGCTGCCCGCCCATGCCCGGCAACGTCATCCGGTGGTCGAGCAGAGGATCAAGGACCTCGAAAAGTGGTCCTGCGACCAGCCCTTCAACCGTATCGAAGACGGCGAAGGAGAGGTCGGGGTCATCACCTCGGGTATCGCTTACCAGTATGCCAAGGAGGTATTCCCCAAGGCCCATATCCTCAAGCTCGGCATGGTTCACCCCCTGCCCAAGGATCTGATCCGCTCGTTTGCAGAACGCTGCAAAACCCTTTACGTGCTCGAAGAACTCGACCCCTTCATCGAAGAGCAGATCCGGGCCATGGGGATTTCGGTCATCGGCAAGGACGTCTTCCCGATTTGCGGTGAACTGACCCCCGGGCGGGTCAAGGCGGCCCTGAGCGGAGAACCTGATCCTGCAGCTTATGAAGTTGAGGCCGAACTGCCCAACCGTCCGCCCAACATGTGCCCCGGCTGTTCGCACCGCGGGGTCTTCTTTCAGCTCAAGCAGCTTGGCGCCTATGTCACAGGTGATATCGGCTGCTACACCCTGGCCGCATTGCCGCCGCTGAGCGCTCTTGACTCCTGCGTCTGCATGGGGGCGGGGATCAGCAACGCCACCGGTCTCTGCAAGGTTCTCGGCCCCGAGGAGCGCCAGAAGGTGGTCGGGGTGATGGGCGATTCGACCTTTCTGCATACCGGCATCAACAGCCTCATGGACCTGGTCTACAACCAGTCGCCGGCCACGGTGGTGATTCTCGATAACCGCGCCACAGGGATGACCGGACGCCAGGACAACCCCGCAACAGGCTTCACCCTGGGCGGCGATGTGACCAACGCGGTCGATATCGAGACGATCTGCCGCGCTTTAGGCGTCAAAGACATCCAGGTGATCGATCCTTACGATCTCGAGCTTACCAGGAACGCCCTGAAAAAGGCCATGGCAACGCCCGAGCCTTCGGTGGTGATCGCCAGAAGGACCTGCATGCTCGAGCGCCGCGGCGGTGCCGAGCGCAAAGCGCCATTGGTGGTTGAGGCCGATAAGTGCGTTGCCTGTAAGGCCTGCCTCAAGATCGGCTGTCCTGCCATTGAGTGGAATGCCGAGGCCGGAGAGAAGGGCAAGGCGGTTGTCAACCAGATGCTGTGCGTCGGCTGCGAGGTCTGCCGTCAGGTGTGCAAATTCGATGCGTTTCGGAGTAGTAAATAATGGCTAACCAAGTGACCAATATCTTTCTGGCCGGTGTCGGCGGGCAGGGCACCCTGCTGGCAAGCGAAGTTCTTTCCGAGGCCCTGATGCTGGCAGGCCACGACGTCAAAAAGAGTGAAATCCACGGCATGTCGCAGCGCGGCGGCAGCGTGACCTCTCACGTCCGTTTCGGGCCCAAGGTCTACTCGCCGATTATCCCCGAAGGCGAGGCGGACATCCTGTTCGGCTTCGAGCTGCTCGAAACCTACCGTTATCTGCCCTGGCTCAAAAAGGGCGGTAAGATCATTGCCAACGACCTCAAGATCATCCCCGCCCCGGTGGCCATGGGCCAGGCCGAGTATCTCGGCGATATCCCCGAGCGGCTGTGCGCGGCGGTGCCGGGGGCGAAGATCGTCAACGGCATGGAACTGGCCCGTCAGGCCGGCAACCTGCGCACGGTGAATATCGCCCTGGTCGGGGCCCTGTCGAAGGAACTCGATATCCCTGAAGAGACCTGGCAGCAGGCGATGCGCAACCAGGTTCCCGAGCGCTTTCTGGCCGAGAACCTCAAGGCTTTTGAGCTTGGACGGCAATTCAAAAGCCCTCTAACCTGACAAAAGGACAAGGTTTTTGCCACCAAGTCACCAAGACACCAAGAGAATCTCATCGGTTTGAGGTGCTTGGTGACTTGGTGACTTGGTGGCTATTCCAGCCTTTGTTTTGATGGTTGTTTTCAAATAAGAAGGGGCTATTATGATCTGGAATGACGAATTTGA
This sequence comes from uncultured Desulfuromonadales bacterium, assembly GCA_945787465.1. Classification (GTDB taxonomy): domain Bacteria; phylum Desulfobacterota; class Desulfuromonadia; order Desulfuromonadales; family Trichloromonadaceae; genus CALZIZ01. Next base: position 2,483 of record CALZIZ010000071.1, on the reverse strand, counting down.
AACCCTTCCCCGTGAAGCCCTGGAGGCTTTGCAGCTCAAACGGCTGCGCCAGACCATCGAGCGGGTCTATGCAACCGTCCCCTTTTACCGGGAGAGCTTCAAGAAGGCCGGGGTGACTCCGGATATGATCAAGACTCTGGACGATCTGCAGCGCCTGCCCTTCACCCTCAAGCAGGACATGCGGGACAATTATCCCTATGGGCTGTTTGCCGTGCCCCTTGAACAGATCGTGCGAATCCATGCTTCGAGCGGCACCACCGGCAAACCGACGGTGGTCGGTTACACCCGCCGCGATATCGATATGTGGGCCGAGCTGATGGCGCGCTCTTTTGCCGCCGCAGGCGCCAGCCGCGGCGACGTGATCCATAACGCCTACGGTTACGGGCTTTTCACCGGGGGCCTCGGCGCCCATTACGGGGCCGAAAAACTCGGTGCTTCGGTTATCCCCATGTCGGGGGGCAACACCAGGAAGCAGATCATGATCATGCAGGACTTCGGCTCTACCGTGTTGACCTGCACCCCGTCCTACAGTCTTTACCTGGCCGAGGCGGCCGCCGAAGAAGGGATCGACATTCGCGAGCTGAAGCTGCGGGTCGGGATTTTCGGCGCCGAGCCCTGGACCGAGGAGATCCGCGCCGAAATCGAGGCCAAGCTCAACCTCAAGGCCATCGACATCTACGGGCTCTCCGAGATCCTCGGCCCCGGGGTGGGTATCGAGTGCTACGAGGCGCAAAAGGGTCTGCATATCTGGGAGGATCATTTCATCCCCGAGATCATCGACCCCGATACCGGCGAGGTTCTGCCTGCGGGAGAGCTGGGGGAGCTGGTGATTACCACCATCACCAAGGAAGGCATCCCGATGATTCGCTACCGCACCCGCGACATTACCCGGATTAATTACGAACCTTGCATCTGCGGCCGCACCCATGCCCGCCTGCAGCGCATGAGCGGTCGCAGCGACGACATGCTGATCATCCGCGGGGTCAACGTCTTCCCGTCGCAGATCGAAAGCGTACTGGTCAATGTCGAGGGGGTCGAACCCCATTACCAGCTGATCGTCGAACGCGAGGAAAATCTCGACACCCTTGAAGTGCAGGTTGAGGTCAACGAGGCGACCTTTTCCGACGAGGTCAAGGTGCTGCAGACCCTCTCCAACCGCATTCGCCACGAGATCAAGGATCTGCTCGGCATCACCTGCAAGGTGCGTCTGGTCGAGCCGAAATCCATCGCCCGCTCCGAAGGCAAGGCCAAGCGGGTTATCGACAAACGCAAGGAACACTAGCTGCCCGCGAAGGGGGACCCTATGAAAGTCGAGCAGATTTCCATCTTTATCGAAAACAAATCGGGGCGGCTGGCCGAGGTCACCAGGGCCCTGGGTGAGGTGGGGGTAAGTATTCGCGCCCTCTCTCTGGCCGATACCTCTGATTTCGGCATCCTGCGGCTGATCGTGGATAAGACCGATCTGGCCAAGACCACCTTGAAGGAAAAGGGTTTTACGGTCAGCAAGACCGACGTGGTGGCGGTTGAGGTTCCGGATCGCCCCCTGGGGCTTTACGGTATCCTCCAGGTCCTTGACAAGGGCGAGGTTAACGTCGAGTACATGTATGCTTTCGTCGAGCGCTGCGGGGAGAATGCGGTGATCATCTTTCGCTTTGATGAGATCGAAAACGCAATCCGGGTGCTGACCGAAAACGGGATTCAGGTGCTCGAGGGTGAACGTATCTACAATATGTAAGCCTCAGTAAAGCAATAATTTTCATGAGGTTAAGTGATGTTTTCTGGAATTTACTTTAAGAGCGCAGAGAATTGACATATCGAATCTGGGATCCCCAAAACGAAACCCTCGAACGTGAAGAACTTGAACAGCTGCAGCTGTCGCGCCTGCAGCAGACTGTGGAGCGCGTTTATAAGAATGTGCCCTGCTACCAGACCAAGTTCCGTGAGCTCGGGGTAAAGCCCGAGGATATCCGCAGCCTCGCCGACCTGGCCCTGTTGCCCTTTACCACCAAGGATGACCTGCGTCAGAACTATCCCTACGGCATGTTCGCCACTCCCATGCGTGAGGTGGTGCGAATCCATTCATCATCGGGGACTACGGGTAAGCCGACGGTGGTCGGTTATACCCGGCAGGATCTCCAGACCTGGACCGAGCTGGTGGCCCGCTTTATGACCGCCGCCGGGGTTACTGCCGACGATATCGTGCATATCGCCTTCGGCTACGGTCTGTTCACCGGAGCCTTCGGGCTCCATTACGGCTCTGAGCGCATCGGCGCCTCGGTCATCCCCATGTCGGGGGGCAACACCGCCAAGCAGATCATGATCATGCAGGACTACAAGTCCACCGCCCTGGTCTGCACCCCGTCCTACGCCCTGACCCTTGCCGACCACATGGAGCGCGAAGGCATCGACCCCAGAAGCCTCTCGCTGAAGTTCGGACTCTTCGGCGCGGAGCCCTGGAGCGCCGAAATGCGCCGGGAGATCGA
>CALZIZ010000070.1 GCA_945787465.1 uncultured Desulfuromonadales bacterium | reverse complement strand
AAATCCACTCTGCTTCGCGGTATCAACTGCCTGGAAATGATCACGAGCGGGGAGCTGATTGTTGATAGTATCAGGATCCCTGCCGAGCAGGGGCGGATACGGCAGATACGGCTGGAGGTCGGTATGGTCTTTCAGCAGTTCAATCTTTTTCCGCACATGACTGCGCTTGAGAATGTCGCATTCGGGCCGCGCAAAGCGAGAAAAATGAATAAGGCTGAAGCAACAGATATTGCCAGGAGCCTGCTTGACAAGGTTGGTTTGGCTGAATTTGAACCCAAATTTCCCGGGCAACTTTCCGGTGGGCAGCAGCAACGGGTCGCGATCGCCAGGGCGTTGGCAGTAAACCCCAAAGTCATGTTGTTTGATGAACCGACATCGGCTCTGGATCCCGAAATGATCGGGGAGGTTCTGGATGTTATGAAAAGCATTGCCAAAGACAGCGGCATGACAATGGTGGTTGTCACCCATGAAATGGGCTTTGCAGCCCAGGTCGGCAGCAGACTGATCTTTATGGACGATGGAAGAATTGTCGAGGAAGGCAAACCCGGTGAAGTGATGAAAAATCCCCAGTCGGAAAGACTCAAAGACTTTTTAGGGCATGTGAAGCATCACTAAGGAGGCTGTCCGACAATCCATGACCGGCTACAAACCCAGCTGCTTGGTTTCGGCCCATAGCTACGGCTATGAGCTCTCAAACGAGCCAAAATCTGTTCTCAAGCTTCTGGATTTTCGCTTCGGCCCTTATTGTCGGACAGCCTCCTAGGCTTCAATGTTCATTTTCTTGACGTTTGACAAGGGGCCACAGCCAGATAAAGTCAACAAAAAGCACTTCAAATGACTGCTTATGTCCCTTGCGAAAAGGAGTCACGCTCATGCGTAGATTCAACAATATAATGACAGTTGCGACCCTGGCGCTGATCGTCATGGCCGGATTCGTTTCCTCGGCGGCCTTGGCGGCCGCCCAGGGCGAGAGCATGCTTTATCTCGTCGAGTTCAAGGCCACCGAAGCGGGCGCTCCGACGACCCGTGACCAGGCGATTGAGTTGCTCCAGCAACTGATCGTGCCCAGCCTCAAGAGTCTGGCAGGGGATGACAGGGTCCGCGCCGGAGGGCTCTTTGTCGGCGCGCGGGCCGGCGTTTTCATCGTCGCTGCCAAAGCCCATGATGAAGTGACCGAGTTCGTTCGTGCGCTTCCGGCATGGGGAGTGTGGGACTGGAAGGTGACGCCACTGGAGAGTTTCGCGCACCGGGCCGGGCTCGAAAAAAATGTGCTCAAGGAGCTGGGCGGGGAGAAGCGCTAAGAGTATTTCAGAGAAAAATTATACGTCCCCCGAACAGGCCAATTACACACTCTTTTATACACCCTCGACCAGGCAATTTCGCGGTAGGTTCATTTCGACGTTCAGCCTTGCGAATCGACCTTAAATGCACCCATTTCCTTATTCAATAAGGTTATCTGGTCTTCCTGTCGGGTTGCCGCATCCTTCAGGACCTTGGTTGACTCAAGGTTCACCTTGGCTGAGCCCTGGATCTCCTTGGCTGCAAGTTTTATCCGCTTGCTTTCCTGTCTTTGTTTCTGGCAGGCCTGGTTGATTTTTCGAATCATCCCGTTCACATCTTCCATGGATCTGGCAATATTCTTACTGGCCTCACTTTGCTCGCGGGTTGAGAATTTTACTCTATTGGTGACGCCATTCATGCTCACAGTCGCCTGAATAATCAGGTCTGCAGTTTTTTTCTGTTCGCTGGTTGCGCTGGCGGTCTGGTCAACCATCTTTGAAATCCTTTCGATGGCCTCCCTGATTGTTCTGCTCCCCAGCGCCTGTTCCAGGGTCGCCTGGGCAATCTTTTCAATCCGTTGGTCAACGTCTTGAATCCCCGTTACAATCTGGTTCAAAACCTCTCCGGATTGCAGAGACAATTTTTCCCCCTCGGCAATGCTTTTTTCGCCCCGCTCGATGGCGGTTACCGCCTTTTGCGTTTCTTGTTGTACACCTCGAATGACTTTGGCAATTTCACGGGTGGAAAGGCTGGTCCTGTCGGCCAGCTCTCGGATTTCATCGGACACTACGGCAAATCCCCTGCCGTGCTCCCCCGCTTGGGCCGCAATAATGGCGGCATTCAAGGCTAAAAGGTTGGTCTGGTCAGTCACATCGTCAATCACCGAAAGGATCGATCCGATATTTTGCGCCTGCTCGGAAAGGGAGGTTACCACCTCGCCAGTGATTTGGGAGGAGCGCCTTATCTCATTGATGCCGGTGATGGTGGCATCCACCGAGGTTTTGCCAACGGCGACATCGGCCCTCACCTTTTCGGTAATCCGTGCCGTCTCCTTGGCATGTTCTTCAACCTGCCTCACCGAAGCATCCATCTGTGCCACCGAAGAAACGGTCGAATCCTTGGATTCTTGTAACACCCTGGTGTTGTCAGCGATCTGTGTTATCGACGTGGCCATCTCGGTTATGGACGCCCCGACTTCCTCAACCGTATCGGCCAGGTTCTCTGCGTTCTGTGCGACCTCCTCAATACTCGCCGACAATTCCAGGACCGTTGAGGTGGTTTCCGAGGCAGAATCTGTGAGGGTGCTAATGCCCTGTCCTACCTCCTCGACGGAGGCGCTGATTTCCGCAATGGCGGAAGAGGTCTCTTCCACCTCCTTGGCCTGATGCCTGGCCGATGCATCGACCCGCCCGGAAGAATCGGAGATATTTTGGGAGATTGCTGTTAATTCCTGGGAAGAGTCGCTGATTCGAAAGACCATGGCGCCGAGTTTTTCTGCCATTTCATCCATAGCCCTTGCGACCTGGCCGATTTCATCATTGCGTATAATTCCGAGCCTGTTGTCGAGGTGCCCCTTGCCCAATTCCTCGATCATCTGAACGGTTTTTTTCAAGGGGACGGTTATGCTGCGGGCGAGAAAAAAGCCCAGGCCTAAAGCAGCCATTCCTCCCAACAGGATCGCCGAGAAAATTATCCTGTTAAGCTTCTGCACAACAGCATTGCCTTGCTCCATGGCGTGAACCACTGCACGATTATTTTGCTCAACAATGGTATTTAGGATGTTTTCCGACGAGGCCAGGGATTTTGCGGTAACTTCCCGTTCGTGAAGAGTGGTTTGCGTAAAGTAATCGAGGGCTTCCCGGATCGGTTTCATCAGCCTGTTGACATAGATTTGAATACTTTCAATGCTGGGCAACACTTCGTAGACATATACATCCTTGGCCAGGGCGTATTCCTCGATAGCCAGTAAGTCTGCGATAGTGGCGACGTTTTTATAGACGTCGCTGAGCTGCTGTTTCAAATTTCTTACGGCCTCTTGCACATCTGGGTTGGCTACTTCAAGTGACTTGAGCCATAAGCCGAAGGCTGATTGTTCCGGGTCCAGGTTTCCCCGAAACTCGGTCTGCTCGAGAATGGCTTTGCTGGTCTCCGCGGCCCAGGTTTTATAGGCACCGAAATTTTGTTCCACATCCAGGGCCAGTTGTTGCGGATTCTGGATGTTCAGAGCATCAATTTTTTTACTGAGCTCCAAAAAACGCGCAATATCGCCTTTCCAAGCGTCCCAACTTGTCAAAAAATTGTCCCAAACCTTTTTCGTGGCGCCGTTTTGGGGCAGTGACTCGTAAGCTAGCATGGCAGTTTGAGCCTGCTCAAATGCGGCATCTATTTTTTTGTACTCATTCTCTCGGCTGGTTGGATTCAGAGTCGGATTCAACAGGGTTCGCTCCGACGTCTTGATGACCAACTGGGCCTCCTTCAGGGACAAGATGGTCTGCATGGCAGGCAGTTTGTGCTCGCCGGTATCCTGTATGCTGTCTTCCAACTTGTTAGCCCCGTACCACCCCACCAGGCCGATCAGGGTGCAAATCAGGGCCACGCTGCCAAACCCTGCCATCAGTTTTGTTTGTAAATTCATATTGCCGCGCAATTTCATCTAATTAACCTCGCGTGTGTATTGCTCCGTTGGCCGGGGAAAAGACTCGCTTCGATTTTTGGGCAAGGAAATTACTGACACCAGGTAAACGGCTCTTGCCAAGGTCGTTTTCAATGAGTGCCAAAGCCCTTGTCCTGGACTGGGTTTAACAATTATTATGCCAACCCAGGGTTTAGTATGCCCCTTTTGTCTTATGGTTTCACATGAGCCGTAATTGTCGGCTTTGTATTGGGCTTAATCTGTTCTGGAGGCTGGAACACCAGCACCAGGTAGGCACATGTGTGAAGCCGTGATGCAGCAGTGTTCATAACCATATTCTGGCTTTTGTCAGGATTAACCGGGCAGCAGAGTGGGGGGGGCACGAGGCTTCGCTGGAAAGGTAGACCGATAAAGCAGGAGCCTCCAAGTCATAGAGAGCTGGAGGCTCCTGTTGTTGCTGGCTGGGATTTGCAATACGATAGCCCCTTGGGGGCTCGGTTATCTGTTAGAGTTTTAGAGATGGAGAATGATATAGGGATTGTTACGACTGTTGTCTTCTGAGACGGCTATCTATTGGCGCACCTTACTGTAAAAGGGTATGCTCCAGGAGTATTTTCAGCCCGATCCCCACCAGCACCAGTCCCCCGAAAACTTCCACCCGCTGGCCCCAGATGCCGCTGACTTTGCGCCCCAGCATCATGCCGGCCACGGTCAGAACGCCTGCCACCAGGCCGATTACCGCGGCTGGAAACCAGATGCTGACACCGAGCATTCCCAGGGTCAGGCCGACGGCCAGGGCGTCGATGCTGGTCGCCACGGCGAGCATCACCATGGTCAGGCCCCGGGTCGGGTCGCTGGCGACCTCCTCCTCGTCATCCTCCTGAAAGGCTTCGTAGATCATCTTGCCGCCGACAAAGGCCAGCAGGCCGAAAGCGATCCAGTGGTCGTAAGCCTCGATCCACTGCTGCACGGTCAAACCCGCCAGCCAACCGATAATCGGCATCATCGCCTGGAAGAGGCCGAAATGAAAGCCGAAGCGAAACAGGTGCCGGCCGGTCAGGCGTTCGAGCACCACCCCGGCGGCCAGGGCTACGGCAAAGGCGTCCATCGCCAGGGCAATGGCGATGCCGAACAGGGATAGTGTATCCATGACCTACTCCTTGGGGGCGATGTGGCCACCCCTTGCATTTAAAAGCCCATCGAGGGTATCATTAACCGTCAAATTTGAACAGCCTCCCAAGGGGCGTCTCCGTCTCAGGATACGGAAAGGAATAGACTTTATGAAGTTGTTGATAGGATTTATTGTTACGGCCGTTCTGGCTCTACCTGTTTCGGCCTTTGCAATGGCTCAGGATGGCTGCGGGGCCGGCACCTGTAACGAATGCCACAGCATGAGCGTCAGCGAAGCCAAAGACCTGCTCGCCGACGGGGTCGAGGAAGTCCACCGGGTCGATTTCGCCGAAATGCCCGGCCTGTTTGTGGTCGAAGCCGAAAAGCAGGGGAAGAAATTTCCGCTGTACGTCGATTTTTCTAAACAGTATGTTGTGGCAGGAAACATCATCCGCATCAAAGACAAGCAGAACGTGACGGCCCAACGCAAGAGCGAATTGAACCGGGTCGACCTGTCGCGCATCCCCATGGAAGACGCCCTGCTTTTGGGTAAGGCCGACGCCAGGACCAAGGTAACAGTTTTTACCGACCCCCAGTGTCCCTACTGCAAGAAACTGCACGCTGAGCTCAAAGAGGTGGTCAAGCGCGATCCCGATATCGCTTTCTACATCAAGCTCTTCCCTCTGAAAAGCCACCCCGATGCCTACCGAATCGCGCAGAGCATTGTCTGCAGCGACTCCATGGCTTTGCTTGAAGCCAGTCTCGACGGCAAGAAGATCCCCGACCCTATCTGTCAGACCGGGGTGGTAGATCAGACCCTGGCCCTAGTTCAGGATCTGGGCATCCGCTCGACCCCGACCCTGGTGCTGCCAGACGGTCGGGTGATTCCCGGATACAAAAAGGCCGACGCGCTGCTGACCCTGCTGGGCTCGAAAACCGCGGCCCGCACCAACAACTGAGGGTCTGCCCAAACCCCTTGCTTTCTCGATCGCTATCTGCTAAATATGCCCATTCATCATCCGTTTAGGGAGGAATATTTTTTTATGGGTTTTTTGGACGGCAAGCGCGGCATCATCTTTGGTGTCGCCAACGATATGAGTATTGCCTGGGGGATTGCCCAGCAGTTAAAGGCCCAGGGGGCGACCCTGGCTTTTACCTATCTTAACGAAGCTCTTGAGAAACGGGTCCGGCCCCTGGCCGAGAGCCTGGGATCTGAACTTATACTCCCCTGCGACGTGGCCAAGGACGAAGACATCGAGCAGGTCTTCAAAAAGATCGGGGAGGCCTGGGGCGAAATCGATTTCGTGATCCACTCGGTGGCCTTTGCCAATCGCGAAGACCTCAAGCGCCCCTTCAGCCAGACCAGCCGCGAAGGCTTCAAGCTGGCCATGGACATCAGCGCCTATTCGCTGGTCGGCGTGGCTCGTTATGCAGCTCCGCTGATGAAAAACGGCGGTAGCATTGTCACTTTGACCTATCTTGGTGCCACCCGGGCGGTGCCCAACTACAACGTCATGGGTGTTGCCAAGGCTGCTCTTGAGGCGTCCACCCGTTACCTGGCCGCAGAACTTGGCGAAAAGGGCATCCGGGTCAACGCCATCTCGGCCGGGCCGATCAAGACCCTGGCCGCTTCCGGGGTGGCCGGGATGAAGCACAAGATCAAGCTGATGGACGAGTATGCGCCCCTGCGGCGTGCCGTCGACCAGGACGATGTGGGTCGCTCGGCGGTCTATTTCGTCTCCGACCTGTCCAGCGGCGTGACCGGCGAGGTGCATTTCGTCGATGGTGGTTTCAGCACCGTCGTTTCCGCTTGACCCCGAGACAAGTTCATAGGTTAACAAGAGCCCCGTTCGGGGCTCTTTTTTTTCGTTCGGGAATAGAATAAGACGTGATACAGGGCAACCTAACGGGTCTAAAACCCAGCCAGATCAAGGCGCTGGAGCGCATCTACCGGCGTCGCCTTCCCGCCGGCGAGGTGATCAGTTCTGAACTGGCACGCTACCTGACCGAGCAATCCTTCGATCTGCGGCGCCAGATCGGCCTGATCATCGATCGGCAGGGAACCGTTCTTCATGTCATCGTCGGCGATGACCGGGAGATCGTGATCCCCGACCTCTCCGGCTACGGCCTGGGGCGCAGCGGTTTGCGCGGGCTGCGCTGTATTCACACCCACCTCAAGGGCGAGGCCCTTTCCCAGGACGACCTCACCGACCTTTCGCTGCTGCGCCTCGACCTGATGGTGGCTCTTTCGGTCGGCGATCGCGGGCTGCCGGGCAAGGTTCACTATGCCCATATCCTGCCAGCCAACCCGCAGGGTAAAAGTGTGGAGATCCTCTCTGCCTCTTCGGTGCAGGCCCTGGGCATTGACCTGGAGTCCTTCCTGCGCTCCCTCGAAGGGGAGCTTGAGCGCAAGATGGCCGAGACGGTCGATCTCTCCGACACCCGTGAGAAGGCGATTCTGATTTCGGTCAGCCAGGCGCCGCGACAGGAAACCGAGGATTCCCTCGATGAACTGGCCGAACTGGCCCGTACCGCCGATGTGGTGGTGCTCGACCGGGTCGTTCAGCGCCCGCGCAAGCTCAACCCCAAGTACCTGATGGGGGAGGGCAAGGTCAAGGAGGTCATCATCCGGGCCCTGCAGCAGGGGGCCACGCTGCTGATTTTCGACCAGGATCTCAGCCCAGTACAGGTGCGCTCCATATCGCAGATCACCGACCTGAAGGTCATCGACCGCACCCAGGTGATCCTCGATATCTTCGCCCGCCGGGCCCATACGCTCGACGGCAAGGTACAGGTCGAGCTGGCCCAGCTCAAATATGTGATGCCCCGTCTGGCCGGCAAGGGAACCGCGATGTCCCGCCTGATGGGGGGCATTGGCGGGCGCGGCCCGGGGGAAGCCAAGATAGAAATCGACCGCCGGCGTATTCGCGAACGCCTCTCGCGTCTCGAAAAACAGCTCAAGGGCCTGGCCAAGGGGCGCCTGCAGCGCCGGCAGAGGCGAATCCGCGCCGAGGTGCCGATAATCTCGATTGTCGGGTACACCAATGCCGGGAAATCGACACTGCTTAACGCACTGACCCAGAGCGAGGTCTTTACCGAGGACCTGCTCTTTGCCACCCTCGATACCTCGACCCGCAGGCTGCGCTTTCCCATGGAGCGCGAGGTGATCATTACCGACACCGTCGGTTTCATCCGCAAGCTGCCCCCCAGCCTGCTCGGGGCCTTCAAGGCGACCCTGGAGGAGCTTGAGGATGCCGATTTGCTGCTGCACGTGGTCGATTTGTCCAATCCCCGTTTCGAGGAGCAGATCCAGGCGGTGGAGCGGATATTGCAAGAACTGGAGCTCGACCGTATTCCGCGCCAGCTGGTATTTAACAAAACCGACCTGGTGCCCGGTGAAGAGGTGGTTCCGCTGTGCCGCCGCTTTGAGGCGATTCCGGTCAGTGCCCGAAATCGTGGAAGCTTTCCGCCGCTGCTGGCCGAGATGGAGCGGCGTTTTTGGCCCCAGGAGGGTGGAAGTCCTTGACACATAAGGGCTCTGCCTATAGCCTGAGGGTTTGTTTCAGGAGGGTTATGATGAGGATTTATGGGGTTTTGGCCCTGGTGATATGGCTTGGGGGGTGTGTTGCGTTGCCTTACCAGGTCGGTTTTCTCGCTCCGGAGCCGGCTGCGCCGGTTCAACCTTTGAGCGAAGGACTGCTCTCTGACCAGGCAGAGCAGGGGGCGCAGTGCCCGCCGCCGACTTTCGATCCGGTTGCCGGGCTTGAACCGGAGCTTGCCGTCCCTGTTGAAGAGGAGCTTCCCGACCCGGAAACCCAGGAAGACAACCTGCTGCTCTCAAGCGTGAACCAGAGTCCTCCCGAGGACGAAGGGGTCACGGTTGCGCCTGTGGAAGAGGTGACCTTCGATTTTCCCGTGGTGGAAAATGACAAGGTTCGCTATTACGTTGACTTTTATACCGGCTCCGGCAAGCGAACCTTCAGGCGCTGGCTCGAGCGTTCAGGGCGCTACCTGCCCCTGATGCGCAAGGAGTTTGCCGAGGCGGGCCTGCCCCAGGACCTGGCTTACCTGGCCATGGTCGAGTCCGGCTTTAACGACCGGGCCTACAGCTGGGCCCATGCGGTCGGCCCCTGGCAGTTTATCGAAAGCACCGGCAAGGGCTACGGGCTGCAGAGTGACTGGTGGCGAGATGAGCGCAGGGACTTCGCCAAGGCCACCCGTGCCGCCACCCGCTTTCTCAAGGACCTGCATCGCCGCTTCGACGGCAACTGGTACCTTGCGGTCGCCGCCTACAATGCCGGTGGCGGCAAAATCAGCCGGGCAATTTCCAAGTACAACTCCCGGGATTTCTGGCAGATCAGCCGCGGTAAATACCTTCAGCAGGAAACAAAGAATTATGTGCCCAAGCTACTGGCGGTGTTATTGATCGCCAAAGAGCCTGAAAAGTACGGTTTTACCGACCTCAACTACCAGGAACCCCTCAATTTCGAGACCGTCGAGGTGGCGACGACCACCGATCTCGAGGTGATCGCCAAGCTCAGCGGGACCCCCTACGAAGAGATCAAGAGGCTCAATCCCGAACTCAAACGGTGGTGCACTCCGCCGGGGGTGGAAAATTATCAGTTGAGGGTTCCCGCCGGCGCCGGCGCGGCGTTCAAAGTGAAATATGCCGTTCTTCCCAAAGAGCGTCGGGCCAACTACAAATCATATCCCTCAACCAGATCCGCGATGCGCGCAGCCTGCGGATCGGTACCGACCTGATCCTTCCGCTGCACCCGAGCTTTAACCGGCTGCCGGTTGACGAAATGCAGGACGACTATGTGCGCACCCGGCGCCGCACCTACAAGGTGCGCAACGGTGACAGCCTGTGGTCGATCTCCCAGCGTTTTGGGGTGGCCGAAAAGAACCTGCGGGTGTGGAACCGGCTCGGCTGGAGTAACGTGATTCGTCCTGGGCAGACCCTGATCGTTTCTGCCAAGGGGGTCAAGGCTTCGTCCGCCAGGCGGACGGCCAAGAAAAAAAGCTCATCGTCACGCCCCGCCTTTTACCAGGTCAAGGCCGGTGACAGCCTCTGGAATATTGCCCGGCGCTTCGATCTGAGTGCCGAGCAGCTGCGGAGCTGGAACAGGCTTGGCTCAAGCAATATGATCCGCCCCGGACAGAAGCTTTCGCTCTCCGGCAAGAGGGCCGTTGCTGCTGGGAAAATCGCACAAAATAAAGCCTCGTTGCGCAAAATCGTTTATCAGGTTCGGCCCGGGGACAACCTGTGGACCATCAGCCGCCGATATGACGTTGCGACCAGCGAGATCATGAATTGGAACAACCTGCAGGACAATCATATCCTGCGCCCGGGCGACAAGCTCACCTTGATGGTTCAGAACGACCATAGGGGCTGAGGTGGAACAGGCGCTGTTTCTCAACCGCCTTTGCGGGCCATTGCCTTCAGGTTATGACCGACTCTATTTCGGTTCAGAGTTCTGTCCCTGGACGTTTCCGGGTGCCGGGGACATCCTGCAAGCCATTAGCGAGGCCCGTGGGCGAGGGATGCGGTTTACCCTTTCGACCCCGGTTATTACGGAGAACTTTCTGTCCCGGCTGCGTCAGGTGCTGGTCGAGGTACTGCCGCATCTCGATGAGGGGGACGAGGTCATGCTCTCGGACTGGGGGGCTGTGCCCCTGCTTAGGGAGTTGGCTCCGGAGCTGACCCTGGTGCTCGGGCGGGCCTTGTCGGGGCAGAAGCGCGGACCGCGCATCCTCGATCTTTCGTTAAGCGAAGCCCAGAAGGATTATTTCAGGCAGGGCAGCTGGTATGCCTTAGAAGCCACCGCGCTGCTGGCCGAGCAGCGCGTCGCCCGGGTCGAGCTTGATAACCTTCTGCAGGGCGTTGCGCCGCTGCCCGGCTCTCTGCGTGGCTCACTTCATTATCCCTTCGCCATGGTCTCCAGCAGCCGCAACTGCCCTTTTTGCGGGGGCGGTACCTCTGTTGGGTGCAGTGCCCGCTGCGGCGAGGCCTTTCGGCTTGAGTCCCCCCAGAGCAGGCAGGCCCTTTGGCAGGCCGGCAATACCCAGTTTTTAAAGAACGACCAACTTCCCTCCGACCCGGCCGGACTCGGCATCGATCGCCTGGTCCACCACCCTCGAATTCCCCGCTGAAATCTCCCTCTCCGGCAAGGTGTCTGGCCGGTGATAAAATTTTGACATTTGCCGGGATGATTGCTACACTCTCGGCGCCTTATAATCACCCCGAAAGGACTATATACACGCATGCTGAATCTCGTCATATCCCTCCTTGTCTGCACCCTGGTTTCGGTGGGGTTAACCATCTTTGCCGGAGTCCAGGTCCTCTACGCCTCCATCGCCGCTGTGGTCGTGTTCGGTGTCTGTTATCTGCTGCTGACCCGGTATGTTATGGGCAAGGTGGCAGGCCTTATGGACGCCGTGCAGGGCGACATCCAGGCTGGTCGCACTGAAAAGGCGATCAAGATCCTTGAGAGCGGTTACAAGTACGGCAACTGGCAGTTCTATGTAAAGCCTCAGATCAATTCGCAGATCGGCACCATCCTTTATCTCAAACGGGATTTTTCCAAGGCATTCGATTACCTGCAGAAAGGCTTTGTCCGTCACTGGGTTGCTATGGGGATGCTGGCCATCTGCTACATGAAGCGCAACAAGACGACCAAGATGGTTGAAACCTTCGAGAAGGCCTGCGCCGCCTCGAAAAAAGAATCCCTGATCTGGAATCTCTATGCCTTTTGCCTCGAAAAGGTTGGCGAGCGCGACAAGGCGATCTCGGTAATGCAGAAGGCTGTGAAAAAGACCGGCGGTGACGAGCGTATCAAGGTGAACCTTGAGGCTCTTCAGGAAGGCCGCAAGATGAAAATGAAGGCCTATGGCGACCTCTGGTTTCAGTTCCACCTGGAAAAGCCCGGCTCCATCATCAAGCAGCAGACCAAGGCCGTGCAGGGGCGCCGAAAGATCGTCAGACGGTAGATATGTCACAAAAAAAAGACAAAGATCCCAACAAAAAGTTCAACCAGAACCCCTTCAAGGAATTGAGGGGGTTTTGTGTTTCCGAAGCGCAGGACAAAAGCCTCCCCGGTTCCAGGCAATCCAAGCCACCCGACAAGACATCCGTTTCCCAAGGAAAGGCAGAGCCGCAGCCTGTCGATGAGGACGTGCTTTTCGCCGAGGAGATGGATCGGTTGGGCATGCCTGCCAGGGCTGCCGAAGACCAGGATGAGGAATTGCCCGAGTCTGCTCCCGTCGAGCAGCAGCCCATAACCAGGGCTCCGCAAAGCGACACGGATCTTTTCCTAGAGACCCTGGGGCAGATGGATGCGGTTTTCACTGACGGCCAGCCGACACCCGAAATCGAGGGGCAGGCCACCCCAAGACGGATGAAGCTGCTGCGCCAGGGGCGGCTTGTGCCCGAAGATCGCCTGGATCTTCATGGCCTTAACCGCGAGGATGCCCGTAGCAGGGTACGATATTTTCTTGAAAATGCCCTGTTTCATGGCCGCAAGACGGTACTGATTATCACCGGGCGAGGCAAGGGGTCTGGTGGTGAACCGGTGCTGCGAAAGGATGTGGAAAAGTACCTGTCCTTTGAGGCCAAGGCCTGGGTCAGTGAATGGGCACGGGCCCCACGCCAGTACGGCGGTGAGGGGGCCCTTGTGGTCTTCTTGAAAACGAAGAAAGCCTAGGTTTCAGCACTTTCCAGTTGGAGTTTTGGTATCGCTCCGTTTCGCCCCTCAAATGCAAAAAACCTTGCCACAGCGGCACAGAGACACAGAGTTTTTAAATGCCAATCTGGTAAAACTGGGTTTTCTCTGGGTCTCGAGTGAGCGAAGCGAGCGGGTGGCAAAAACTACTCCGGACACTGCTGAATTTCGATCAGGTTTCAGAATAAAAAAGGCCGGGACTTTCGTCCCGGCCTTTTTGCGATCAGCTCTCTGATGTTTCTTCTGCAGAGCTTTCTGGTGCTACCGCTTTTTTTCGCGGCGCACGGGGTTTGCGCTTGGGTTTGGGGGCATCCTCGGAGGTCTTATCCTTGGCCTCTGTTTCAGCCTTGGCCTCGGTGGTTTCTTCGACCTTCTTGCGGGTGACGCGCCGTTTGCGCTGAGGCTTGGGAGCCTCCTCGGCGGTTTCGGCCGCAGGTACCGTCTCTGTGGCCTGTGCTTCGGCCTTGGCCTCGGTGGTTTCTTCGACCTTCTTGCGGGTGGTGCGCCGCTTGCGTTGAGGTTTGGGAGCCTCCTCGGCGGCTTCGGCTGCAGGTGCCGTCTCGGTGGCCGGTGCTTCGGCCTTGGCCTCGGTGGTTTCTTCGACCTTCTTGCGGGTGGTGCGCCGCTTGCGTTGAGGTTTGGGAGCCTCCTCGGCGGCTTCGGCCGCAGGTGCCGTCTCGGTGGCCGGTGCTTCGGCCTTGGCCTCGGTGGTTTCTTCGACCTTCTTGCGGGTGGTGCGCCGCTTGCGTTGAGGCTTGGGAGCCTCCTCGGTGGTTTCGGTCGCAGGTGCGGCCTCGGTGGCCGGTGCTTGGGCCTTGGCCTCGGTGGTTTCTTCGACCTTCTTGCGGGTGGTGCGCCGCTTGCGCTGAGGCTTGGGAGCCTCCTCGGCGGTTTCGGCTGCAGGTGCCGTCTCCGCGGCCGGTGCTTCGACCTTGACCTCGGTGGTCTCCTCCGCCTTTTTGCGGGTGGTGCGCCGTTTGCGTTGAGGCTTGGGAGCTTCGGGGGCGGCTTCAGGAGCGCTCACTGTTGCCGATACCTCGCTTTGCATTGTATCTTCCCCCAAGGGACCTTTATTGTCGGCCGGTGAAGTTGGGGGCTCGGTTGCCGTTAATGCTTCAGCAAGGGGCTCGGCCGCTGCCGAGGCGGGCTGAGTTTCTACTTCGGTTTGTCTTTGTGGACTGTGTTGTTGGGGCTGGGACGGCTCCGGGGCGAGATGGACAGGAGCAATCACTTCAGCTGTTTCAGCCTGAGGTTTTTCCTCGGGCCGGACGGATTCTTCGGTGGTGTGCGATTCTCCAGAATCTACCGTCGTCGCTGTTTCGGAAGAGTCATCGGCAATCAGCGCTGCAGGCTGAGGTTCGGTTTTCCTCCGTGGGCCGCGCCTGCGGCGCTGGCGTTTCGGGGCCTGTTCCTGAGCCGCACCATCCTCTGGCGGAAACTCCGAAGTTGTGGCCGTAGTGGTGGCAACTGTCTCGGAATCAATTCCGGCGGGGGAGGGTTGATCCGTGCCTTCCGCAACGTCACCTGTCGAAATTGAAGCCGGTTCGGTTGCAGGACCGGTTTCGGCCGAGGCCGCTGTGGCCGCGGTATCCGTCGATTCTGAGGTTTTTTTCCGCCGTCTCCGGCGCCGCCGTTTTTTCTTCGCCGGTTCTTCTGTGCCGGAAACTTCCTCCTGGCCTTCAACTGCAGGTTGCGGGGCCAGTTCGGAAGTGATTTCCGGGCGGGCTTCCAGGTTGGTGACGGTGGCATCTATGTATTCGGGCGTGGGTTCGTCTTTTTCGCGGCGCTGGAAGGTCAGCTCCGATTGCCCGGCTACGAAGTCGGTGCGTCCCTTGATCATAATGCTCAACTGATGGCGGCGCTCCATGTCGAACAATTCGCCGCGCTTGTGGTTCAGCAGGTAGGTTGCTACGTCCAGCGGGATCTCGCCCTCGACTCGGCCGATTTGCCCCTTGGCGATTCCTGCCTGGATTTTTCGCAAAAATGCCACGGTCTGGGTTTCCGGGCTTTTGATGCGGCCGCTGCCGGCGCAATGGGGGCAATCGAGGAACGAGCCTTCGGCCAGGGTCGCCTTGATCCGCTGACGGCTCATTTCAAGCAAGCCGAACTGGGAGCTGATGCGTCCGACCGTGACCCGGGCCTTATCGTGCTGCAGCGCTTTTTTGACGCACTTTTCGACTTCACGTACGTGCTTGCGATCGCGCATATCGATGAAATCGATGACGATCAACCCGCCCAGGTCGCGCAGGCGCAACTGGCGGCCGACCTCTTCTGCTGCTTCGAGGTTGGTCTTGTATGCGGTGGCTTCCACCCCCTGCTCGGAGGCCATTTTGCCCGAGTTGACATCAATGGCCACCAGCGCCTCGGTGGCGTCGATAACGATGGAGCCGCCGGAGGGCAGGGTGACCTTGTTTTTGCTGATGGTTTCGATCTGTTCCTCGATCTGGTAACGGGCAAAAATCGGCCGGCGTTCCTGGTGCAGCTTGACCAGCCGGGCGTATTCAGGCATGACTTCCTGGAAGAAATCCTTAGACTCCTGAAAGACTTTCGGGTCGTCAACCAGAACTTCGTCCATTTCGGTGCTGAAGTAGTCGCGAATGCAGCGGATGACCAGGTTCGATTCTTTGTAGATCAGGGAAGGGGCCGAAACCTGTTTGCTGACGGAGATGATTTTCTCATAGGTGCGGTAGAGGAAATTGAAGTCGCGGCCCAACTCCTCCGTCTGCTGCCCGATGCCCGCGGTGCGCACGATGTAACCCATGTTGGCCGGCAGGTTCATCGAGGCCATGGACGCCTTGAGGGCCTTGCGCTGGGACTCTTCCTCGATCTTGCGGGAGATGCCCTTGGTGTCGCTCTCAGGCATCAGGACCATGTAGCGTCCGGGCAGGGACAGGTAGGTGGTCAGTGCCGCCCCCTTGTTGCCTCGCTCTTCTTTGACGATTTGAACCAGCAGCTCCTGGCCGCGGTAGAGCAGGTCATTGATGCGGGGCCGTCCCTTGGTCTCGGAGTTTTTTTCAGCGGCCTGGAAAAATGAGGGATGGATCTCCCCGATCTGCAGAAAACCAAGGCGTTCTGCTCCATAATCGACAAAAGCGGCCTGCAAGCCGGTCTCAACCCGGATCACCACCGCTTTATAGATATTGCCTTTGGTCTGTTCCTTGCCGGCGACCTCGATATCGAGTTCGCACAGGATGCCTTCATCCACAATGGCCACCCGGTTTTCTTCGGGATGGGTGGCATTGATAAGCATTTTTTTGCTCATGTTTTTCCTTCCGAAGACCCCTCAGGGTCCTCTCAAATAGGTTGCGCAGATGTTGCAATCTGCGTCGACGGTCTCGAGGCAATCCCTTCAGGCTCCGCATCATGTGCGGAGCGGCCGGTTGCGACTCCGGGCTTCTTTGCACCGGGGCAATCGGCGAGGGGAAATGTCTCGGGTTGTCCGGAAGGGACATGGAACTCCTGGTTCGGAGCCCATCCCTTCAATGAAAATCCAGGGTTTCGGATACTGGGGCCGCTGCTTGCGACCGGGGTTTCGATGCATTGACCTGCCCCGGTGGCGCCTCTCAGTGCCGGGTATTTGCAGGGCGAATGTCGCTTCTGGCGGCATCGCCTGGAAATCGTGTCCGTTCCGGCTCTAGCATAGAGCCTTCATGGTGGGCAAACTATAACAGAGAAATGCTGATTTGAATAGAGGGATCTGGACCGCATTTCAAGGTTTTAAGCCTCCGGCCGTTATGCTATAAAAAGGACCATGTTGCAATTAAAGAATATCATCAAAGACTTTTCAGGGCGCAAAATCTTCGCCGACATCAACTGGCACATCCGCATGGGCGACCGGATCGGCCTGTGCGGGGAAAACGGCGCAGGTAAAACGACCCTGCTGAAAATGCTTGGCGGTCAAGTCTCCGCCGATGCCGGGGAGGTGCAGGTCGCTCGCGGCACCACCATCGGTTATCTGCCGCAGGACGGGTTGACCTACCAGGGCCGTTCGCTCTTTGAAGAAGTGCGAACGGCCTTTGCCGATCTGCTGGAGATGGAGCAGGACCTGGGCCAGCTCGAGGAGCGCATTGCCAGGGACCATGATAAGCGGGATATGGATCGCTACGCTGCCATCCAGGAGAGCTTTCGCCAGCGTGGCGGCTACACCATGGAGACCGAGATCGGCAAGGTCCTGCGTGGCCTGGGGTTTGCCGAGAGCGACTGGGAAAGGCCCTCCGAACACTTTTCCGGCGGCTGGCAGATGCGCATTGCCCTGGCCCGGCTGCTGCTGCAGCGGCCAAACCTGCTGCTGCTCGATGAGCCGACCAATCACCTCGATCTGCCGGCCCGGGACTGGCTTGAAGGGTACCTCTCCAGCTATCCCTTTTCGGTGGTGCTGGTCTCCCATGACCGGTTTTTTCTCGACCAGGTTGTCAAGCGGATCGTCGAGGTCTGGAACGGCGGGCTTACCGAGTACCCCGGAAATTACAGCAAGTACCTCGATGAACGGCAACGCCGGGTCGCTGCTCTGCGCGACGCCAAGCAGCGCCAGGACGACGAGGTTGCCAAGATCGAAGCGTTCATCAGCCGCTTTCGTTACCAGGCCAACAAGGCTTCGCAGGTCCAGAGCCGGATCAAGCAGCTTGAAAAGGTCGAGCGAATCGAAGTGCCGCCGTTGCGCAAGAAGATTGCCTTCAAGTTTCCCGACCCGCCAAAAGGGGGGAGGGTGGCCATGGAGCTTGAGCAGGTCGAGCAGGGCTATGGCGAGTTGAGTGTGTTGAGGCAGGTCGACCTGAGCATAGAGAAGGGTGAACGGATTGCGCTGGTTGGCGCCAACGGCGCCGGAAAATCGACCCTGATGCGCCTGCTCGCCGGGGTCGAAGCTCCCCGCGCGGGTCTTCGCAAGGAAGGGCACAACCTGGACCTGGCCTATTTTGCCCAGGACCAGGCGCAGGTGCTCAACCCCCAAAGGACAGTTCTTGAAGAAATCACTGCTGCGGCGCCCTTTGACATGGTCCCCCGGGTCAGGGACATCCTCGGTTCTTTTCTCTTTTCCGGCGATGATGTGCACAAACGGGTCTCGGTCCTTTCCGGGGGCGAGAGAAACCGCCTGGCTCTGGCGATCCTGCTATTGCGCCCGGCAAACCTTCTGCTGCTCGATGAGCCGACCAACCACCTCGACCTTGCCTCCAAGGAGGTGCTGCTGCACTCGCTGAAGAGCTACCGCGGAACCTTGGTTTTCGTCTCCCATGATCGTTACTTTGTCGACGCCTTGGCGACCCGGGTGGTCGAGGTCGGCAACGGCGGTGTCGAGTCCTGTCCGGGCAATTACGAGGATTTCCTGCGGGCCAAGGCGGCTCAGGGCGATGCCAGTCACAGTGATCTGCGGGTGGAGCACAAGGAGCAGGGCGCAGAGGTGGGCGCAGCGCCGCAGGATAAGGATGAGCGACGCCGCTCGCACGCCGAGCGCAAGGAAGCCCAGAAGCAGGAAAAGCGCCGCCAGAAAGAGCTCGAGGAGGTGGAGGGGGCCATTGAAAACAGCGAGGCTGAGCTTGAAGAACTGGAGCGGACCATGGCCGACCCCGGCCTGTACCAGGACCCCGATCGCTGGCGGCAGGCCTCGAGCCGCCACAACGAACTGAAAGATGAGATCGCTGTTCTCTATGAACGCTGGGAGAGCCTGCAGCAAGCTGAATCTGCCTGATCCGGTCGGCATCACCCCCGCTGCACCAAAGGAAGGGATATGGCCGCCGATCGCCCGTTTGTCGTGACCATTGCCAGTGAGCAGGCCCAGGTGGGAAAAACCACCATTGCCTCCAACCTCGCCGTCTATCTCAAGGCGCTGCGGGAGGACCTGCCCGTCACCCTGGTGTCATTCGACAGTCATTTCAGCGCCGACGGCATGTTCGCCATCGGTGATCACCGTGGGCGCTCCATCGCCGGGCTCTTCAGCGGCCGGCCTGCTGCGGAGCTGATTCGCCTGGGGCAGTACGGCGTCCAGTTTATGACCACCGAAAGCTGCCTCTGCCCTTTCGACGATGATCACCACCACCTCTTGCGAGCCCTGAGGTGCGCCTTTCTACCAGGAATCCTCGTCCTCGACACCCGTCCCGACCTCGATTACTTTACCCGCAATGCCTTGTTGGCAGCTGACCTGATCCTGGTGCCGGTGATGGATTCAGGCTCCCTGGCGCAGGTCGCCTCCCTGCGGCGAGCCTCGGGCATCGAGGACGGAGCCGCAGATCGCATCTGGCTGGTGCCGAGCCTGGTTGATGAACACAGGCTCTTGCGGCCCGGTTTAAACGCCCTCGATTTTATGGTTTTCGCCGCCGGTGAACGCGGCTGCCAGGTTGCCGATTGCCGTATTCATCGCAGCGCCCAGCTTGCGGGATTGTCCAACCCGCTGCTGACCCATGACCTTTCTTCCCAGACCCATCAACAATTAAGAAAACTCGCCGATATTGTTCTGCAACACTATGGCAATAGCGAGACCCCCGTTCGGTCGCCTTTGGCCGGTGAGTTGTCTATTCCCCAAAGCCCCAGGTGCTTGCAGGTCGAATGCCCCCTCTGTTCAGAGCCTGCAGGGGAGGCTTCCGTTCACTTTTTTCTGGACCTGCGCAGCCGCCGTCGGGGTTTTGTGCATGGATCCTGCCTGGATGACCTGCTGCAGGATCAGGGGCTTGGCGATCCGGCCATGGACCGGGGGCTCTGGGTCCTTCGCTGGCAGGGTGCCGGGGAGGTCGGGCCTGAGGCCGAATTAACCCTGCAGATTTTCGATGAGCAGGGGGCCCAGATTGACACTGCTGAAATTGGGGCCGTGTCCTTGCCCCCCTTTGCAGCCTTTTGGCGAAGGGTTACTGGTAAATTGGCAGAGGAATTATTTCAGGAGACCATGGTGGTGACAGTGGAGCATGGCTTACCTGGGGATTTTTGTGGGCCTGAACGGCAGCGGCTTCGTGAGTTGCGCCGTCAGGTACTGACCGAACTGAACGGGGGACTCTTCAAAGGGAGGTATGGATGAAAATCGAAGGTTTTCGCGACCTGCAACGCCTGGCTCACGGTTTCCAGATGGCTAAGGTCTTTTTTACCGCCAATGATCTGGATCTGTTCACCCACCTCGGGCAGGGGCGCAATGCCGGCGAGCTTGCCTATACCTTGGGGCTCGATGCCAGGGCCCTGGGCTTGCTGCTCAATGCCCTGGTTGCCCTGGGGGTTCTGGAGAAGGACGGCGACCTTTACCGCAACGGCGCTACTGCGGCAGAGTTTCTGGTTGCCGGGGAAAACTACCGTGGCAGCATTTTCAAGCATGTTCATCACTGCTGGGAATCCTGGAGTGCCTTGCCCCAGGCGATTCGGGACGGAGCACCTGAATTGGCCCGCGAAAAAGATCTGCTCAGCGGCACTGAGGAGCAATGGACGCGGGACTTTATCCGCGGCATGGACGACGTCACCCGTGACCTGGCTCCTCAGGTGGCGGCTCAGCTTGATCTTTCAGGTGCCCGCAGGCTGATCGATGTCGGTGGTGGGCCCGGAACCTATGCAGCAGCCTTTCTCGAGGCCTTTCCCGGGCTTCAGGAGGTGGTGTTGTTCGACTTGCCCGGAGCCTTGAAGGTTGGTCAGGAGAAGCTGCAGGCCCGGGGGTTGCAGGATCGGGTACGGCTGGTGTGCGGGGATTTCTATCAGAATGATCTGGGCGAGGGGTTTGACGCCGTGTGGATTTCCCAGGTCTTTCATTCGCAGACCGAGGAAGGGTGCCGGCTGCTGATCGACAAGGCCTGGCGGGCTTTGAATCCGGGTGGCCGGGTCCTGGTGCATGAGTTTCTGCTGGATGACACCAAAACATCGCCCATGACAGCCGCCCTGTTTGCCGTACATATGCTGGTGATGACCGAGGGGGGGCGCAGCTACAGCGGATCGGAAATCAGCGGTTGGATGACCGAAAAAGGTTTTGAGCGGCCTGAGGTTTGCAGCGTCAGTCAGGACACTGCAGTCGTTTTGGGCCGTAAGCCCTGCTGATCTTTGCCGATTGACAATTGGGCAGGGATGTATTAAAAACTTCAAGTTATCGAAAAGTTGACTTTTTTGGGTATGTCGTTGGTGTGGAAGCAATTCCGGTTAACCCGCGGCATCGATGAGAGGTCAGAAGGTAGAAGGTAGAAGGTAGAAGGTAGAAGGTAGCGTGAGGCAGCAGGGTGTTCGCCTTTGCTTCTCTTCTACCTTCTGTCTTCCCAAGCCCCGCTGCTTGCGACGGGGCGGTTTATTCTTTCAAGGGGGGCCTCATGATCCTGTTGCCCAGGGGAAATCCGGTCAAGGAAAAGATCGACCCGCAGCGGGTGAATTTGCCGGCGGCCTTTTCCAAGCTGCAAGCAGGCAGATTCACCGGTTACTTGCGCTTTGAATGTCCCGATGGCACCGGGATCATCATCTTTAGCCAGGGGCGATTGATCAGCACCCTTTTGGAGGGAAGCGCAGAGCGGTTGATTGCCAATGAGGCCCTGACCCGGATTTTCGAACAATCCGTGGCTGGTGGGGCCAGGCTTGATATTTACAAGCTCTCCCCCGATCTGGCGATTAGTATTCACGCCTTGCTGCACGGCCATGTTGCCTATCGCGGCCAGGAACTCAAGCTGATCGATATCAAGGCCCTGCTGACCAAAATGAAAGACGAGCGCATCAGCGGGTGTCTGCGCATCTATACCAATGAACATGTGGCGCTCATCTTTTACCGCGACGGCCAGCCTTTAGGTTTTTTTCATGATGGGTCAACCGACCTCGAAACCACCGCCGATACCTCCATGTCCGTTGCCCGCCTGCCGGGGGCCAAAGTCGACCTGCTGGTCAACAGGTATACCGGATCGGTGCTTTCCGACCTTCTGGAGTCTGCAGATCTGAGCGTCCTGTGGCAGACAGCAAGGGAGAGTTTTGCTCAGCAGCAACAGGTTCGCGAGGCCGAAACGAGTCGCAGCCTGGAAACCCGGGAAAAGGACCAACGCAAAAAAATTCTCGAGTTGTTTCGCAGCACCGCTCAGCAGCACATAGGCAAAATCGGTGCTTCGCTGGTGGACAAAGAATTCGAGAAAAACGTACCAGTTGAGGGACCGTTCAGCGATATCTCGCTGGGCGGGTTTTACGCCGGTCTTGGCCAGGCCGCCAGGCTGGTTGCGGGGTCCTCTGCCATCAAGGCCATGCTTGAGGAGATGGACCAGCACTTTAATGACGCTCAAGGTGCATGACCCGGAGATTTCGAGCCGCGGCGGCGCCAGGGCTTTAGAGGGATAGGAGAGGGGAGGGTTTACGCATGGATTGGAGTCTGTTGCAGATTCTGTTCTGGCTCATTG
>CALZIZ010000069.1:19441-32430 GCA_945787465.1 uncultured Desulfuromonadales bacterium | reverse complement strand
CAGTTTCACCGGGGCGGCCAAGCTGCTGGGGCTGCCCAAATCCACCGTCAGCCGCAAGATCTCCCAGCTTGAGGAGAGCCTGGGGGTGCGCCTGCTCGAACGCACCACCCGCGCCCTCAAGCTGACCGAGATCGGGGCGGCCTACTTCGAGCATTGCGCCCGCATCGTCCACGAAGCCGAAGAAGCCAACCTGGCAGTCACCCAGATGCAGGCCTCGCCCCGTGGCAAATTGCGTATCACCGCCCCGACCGAATTCGGCATCCTTTACCTGGGGGAGATCATTGCGGCCTACCTCAAAGAGTACCCCCAGGTGGAGATCGAGGTCGAACTCACCAACCGGGTCGTCGACCTCATCGAAGAGGGTTTCGACCTGGGAATTCGCGGCGGCGCCCTGCCCGACTCATCGCTGATCGCCCGCAAGCTGGCCGGCGAACAGATTTACATCTGCGCAAGTCCCTCCTACCTCGAGGAGCAGGGCCGGCCGCAGGCCCCAAACGAGCTGTTCCGCCACCAGATGATTCTATCCTCGGCGACCCGCGGGCACCACGTCAAGCTCTCCTCTGCTGGGGGCGAATCGGTCACAGTCCCCATTCAGGGGCAGTTTCAGGGCAACAGCCTGGCCATGGCCCGAGATGCGGCCGTCGCCGGGCTGGGTCTGGTGGTCCTGCCCGAAATGGTCTGCTGGGAAGACCTCAAAGAGAAGCGCCTCGAAACTGTGCTGCCCGACTGGAGCCTGCCCTCTGGCGGAATTTATGGCGTCTACCCGACCCCGCGCCACCTCTCGACCAAGGTGAAGACCTTCCTCGACCTGCTCGGCCAAAAGCTCGATCCCCCGCCCTGGAAGCGTTCCTGAACCCTCCCATCTCTACGGTTGCCTGTCATCTGATCAGATTTCAGCCCCATTGTTCCATTTTTCGAACAATGATTCTCAAAACCCCTATCTAGTCATGTCTCGTGGGTTAATGTAGGCTTCTCTCACAAGCAACACTAAATTCATTTCCAAGTGTAAAGGAGCCAACACCATGAAACGCCTTCAATTCCTGTTCATCGCTCTTCTCGCCCTCAGCATCCCCAGCCTGGCACTCGCCTCGACCTGGAACCTTGATCCGGACCACTCCAATGCCCAGTTCAAGGTTCAGCACATGATGATCAGCCATGTCCGGGGGGATTTTCCCGAGGTTCAGGGTACCGTGATGATCGATGATCAGGACCTCACCAGATCCGCCGTCGACGTCACGATTGCCACCGCCAGCCTGAGCACCAACCACGTCAAGCGAGACGGTCACCTCAAAAGCGCCGATTTCTTCGATGTCGAAAAGTACCCGGCGATTACCTTCAAGTCGAAGCAGGTGCAAAAGGGCCAGAACGGCTCGCTCAAGGTGCTTGGTGATCTGACCATCCACGGGGTCACCAAAGAGGTCGAACTGCAGGTCAGTGGCCCGACCCAAAGCGCCAAGGACCCCTGGGGCAATATCCGCAAGGGCGCCCAGGCCACCACCATGGTCAACCGCAAGGACTTCGGGCTGGTCTGGAACAAGACCCTTGAGACCGGCGGCCTGCTGGTGGGCGACGAAGTCGAAATCAGCATCGAAATCGAACTGATCCAACAGGCCGGTTAAGCCCTTTTCCCTGGCTGGAGGGGACTTTATAGGACCCTTCCGGCCTATATACCCAAGATTGGAAATCCCGCAATTTAAAAAATCCCCCCTGGCCCCCCTTTGTAAAAGGGGGGGGACAACCTCTCCCCCTTTCTTAAAGGGGGATTAAGGGGGATTTGCTTTCTGCCCAATTACTGCTGAACCAGGGAGAAAGACCATGTGCAAAAAACTCTTTCAGGCAACCGTGATCCTTGTCGCTCTGCTGATGTACCTGAGCTTTGAATACGCCCTCTTCAGCGAACTTGGCTGGCGCGGCGGTCTCGTCGGCAGCCTGTTCTTCACCGCCTTCGCCGTGGCGGCCCTGGCCGGGCTCATGTACCACCCGCCCCGGATCGAGGGCGACGAGCTTCTGGATGAGCAATGTAACTGCAGACCTTGATGTGAGAATTTTTGGGTAAGGCCATGGAACGAACAGACGCCCTTGGGACAGAATCCATTCGCAGCCTGTTGCTGCGCTTTTCGGTGCCTGCCATCGTCGGCATGCTGGTCACCGCGCTCTACAACGTGGTCGACCGCATCTTCGTCGGCAACTGGGTTGGGTCTGACGGCATCGCGGCGGTTTCGGTCTGTTTTCCGGTGATGCTGATCATGATGGCCTTCGGCATGCTGATCGCCTTCGGCGGCAACGCGCTGATGGCCATCCGGTTGGGGCAGCAGCGGCGTCATGAGGCCGAGCTGGTTCTCGGCAACGCCTTCACCCTCTACCTGCTTCAGTCTGCATCCTTCACCGCATTCGGATTGTTGTTCCTGACAGAACTCCTTGAATTTTTCGGTGCCAGCAGTACGGTGCTGCCCCTGGCCGAAGAGTACCTTGAGATCATCCTCTTAGGCACTCTGGTTCACGAGATCTCCTTTGGCATGAACAATTTTATCCGCGGTGACAGCAACCCGCGGGCGGCGATGACCACCATGCTGGTCGGCGCGGGGCTTAATATTCTGCTCGATCCGCTGTTCATATACGTTTTCGGCTGGGGGTTGCGGGGCGCCGCCCTGGCCACCGTCCTCTCCCAGAGTGTTTCGGCCGCCTGGGTGATGGCCTATTTTCTCGGCGGCAGAAGCGAGCTCAAGCTGCGCATGAAAAACCTGCGTTTGCGGATGGATCTGGTCTGGAAGATCGCCGTTGCCGGTTCGCCCCCCTGGGCCATGGCCCTGGCGGCAAGTGCCATCCATGCGCTTTTGAACAAACGGTTGCTGCTCTACGGGGGAGATCTGGCGATCACCGTGATGGGGATCATTTTCAGCATCTTTGCCCTGGTCAGGATGCCTATCGCCGGCCTAAGCCAGGGAGCGCAGCCGATCATCGGCTACAACTACGGTGCCCTCAAGTTCCAGAGGGTCCGCCAGGCCCTGAAGCTCGCCGTCGTTGCGGCCACAGTATTTGTGGTGGTTTGTTTCGTGGTCGTTGAACTGCAGCCGGCGCGGATCATCCGGTTATTCAATCCCAACGATCAGGAGCTTGTCGCCATGGGCAGCCAGGCGCTACGCATCTTCCTGGTGATGCTGCCGCTGGTCGGCTTCCAGATGGTCAGTGCCAGCTACTTTCAGGCCGTGGGCAAACCCCGGCTTGCGATGCTGCTGACCCTTTCGCGCCAGGTGCTGCTGCTGGTGCCCCTGGTGATGATCCTGCCGCGCTATTTCGGTGTCAACGGGATCTGGCTTGCCGCTCCGATCGCCGATCTGCTGGCGGCGCTGGTAACCGGATATTTCCTCATGCGGGAGTTGCGGCAGTTGAGGTTCGCACCGGTGGGAGGGAAGGCTTGACGTTTAACCGCCCAGGCTTCAAGGAGGCCTTAGGTCAAGGGCAAATCTTTCGCGAAAATGACGAAGGTGTAGGGGGGCGAGAAGCAGCGCTTCAAGCCGCTGAAACGAAAATTAAAAGGATGGGTGTTTAGGCGCAGTTGATATTTTCCTGAATACTGTGTATCGTTTATGTCATATCTTTCGCTTGGTTTGCCGGTCTGGAGAGAAGCCGACCCATGATAAGCCGTCTTATACTCGTCAGCCTTTTGATACTGTTGTCGGTCTCTGCCCTTGCTCAGGATGTCACACCAGCGGAGCGGGGTGACATCGCCCAGATGACTCGCTCGTTGGACCAACTGCTCCAGTTACTCAAGGAGCAGCAATCCAGAGACGACCGGGCTTACGAATTACAAAAGCTTGAGATCGCTATTTCCTACCTGAACTTTCGCTCGCGCAGTATTGAGGCAAAAGAAAAGGAGCTTCGGGGGCTGAGGGAGAGTCGGGACCGGATTGAGGATATGCTTCTAGAGATCAAGCGGGAAGAGGATGACGCAGAATTCCGAAGCCTTCAACCCGGGCAGTCATCCTTTCCAGAGCGATCCGTCCTGCAGGCGCATTGGCAGCAGCGGATTGACAAAACCCAGAGCCGGATCAGCGCCTTGGAAGTTGAGGTGTTGGATCTCTCTTCAGGTCTTGACGAGGTTGAGAACCACATTGAAAAGAACCTGAAATTGATCCCATAGCCGATCAGGCCTCGGTGGTAAAGGAGGGGGCAGCCGATAGGACGTCTCTCTGGTCGGGAATGATGAATGGCCTCAACCGCTGTAGGATTAATCAGTGCCCGTCGGTCTTCAGTGGAATCCAAAACTTTCTGAAATTACTGTATCATCATAATTTCAATGAGCCGCCCAAAAAGATAACTCAGGTCTCAGGGAACCTCTGTTTGTTGCTCTAGGTAAGGAGAATAGTAATGGAAAAACCTGCAATCGGAATTATGATAATATCCGTTTTTTTGTCGGCAATCTTTTTGTTGTCAAATTCAGAGGCATGGGCATGGGGCAGCTATTCCAGGAGCAGCTCTTCCAGTTCCTACGGGAGTACAAATGACAGCACTTGGGGCTCGTATGGAGGTTCAAATGATAGCTCCTCCAGCTCGTATGGCGGTTCAAATGACAGCTCTTGGGGCTCATCAGGGACCTCCAGAGACGGCTCGACAAGTTGGTCAAGTTGGTCATATTCTGATAATGGGAGTTCAATTTCTGAAGAATTTTGCCGCAGGTGTCATGCCAATCTGGATCGGTTCCCGTCATTGAGATATGAAAACCCCGATAAACATCATTTATTAGTCAATAAACAGATCCCTAGTAACAGCATTGCCCCCAATGACACCCCTGGTGATCTGTATGAATGTCTTACCTGCCACTCGGTGGAGGTGGTCGACAACGCTTTTGTAATGATGGTCACTCGTGATTGTCTTAAGTGCCATCCGATCAATACCGTTACTGGTCCTCCCCGTCGAAGCAATAATGTTCATCATAGAGTAAGCATCAGAAACTGCAATACCTGCCACAGTGTCATCGGCTTCTGATGGGGAAGTATTATAGCCAAGGCATTTGCTTTAAACTGCTGACCACAAGATGTAGTAGGTCGTGGAGACAAGGGCATACCCCAATCCGTTTTTATCGTGCCTTTTCAGATTTGATCCGTGTCCCATTGCCTTTATAGGCTGTTGTTTTGCCGTGGCTTTTGATTGACATCCACCAAAAACACAAATGCCCATCACCTCGGCCGGTGATGGGCATTTGCGTTTGAGACAATCCGGTCCGTCAGACCCTGACCACCTCCACCAGGTAGCCGTCGGGGTCTTCGACGAAATAGAACTTGGGGGCTCCGCCGGCCAGGCCCTTAAGGGGCTTGGGGTTGAGGCCCAGCTCCTGGTGGCGCGTGTGGGAGCCTTCGAGGTCTTTCACCCCAACTGCCAGGTGCGAGTAGCCGTTGCCCAGTTCGTAGGGCTGCTGCTGGTCGTAGTTGTAGGTCAGCTCCAGTTCGAAGGGGCTTCCGGGGGCGGACATGTAGCTGAGGGTGAACTTGTACTCGGGAAAATCTTTTTTGCGGGAGATCGTAAAGCCGAAGGCCTGCTGGTAGAATTTTTCCGATTTTTCCAGGTCCATGACCCGGATGCAGGTGTGAATCATCTGGTAGTCCATTATGGGGTCCTCCTGATCTATGTGTGGAAAGAGGTGGTGGAGTCGGTGGCGGCGGCACTAAGGTTGAGCTTAACAGCCATCTTGCTGCCCGCAAGTTCGGCCCCCCTGCTGGGGGTGGGGAGAATCAGCCGCGATCGAAAAAAGGGCTCTTCCCCGTTGCAGAAAGGGGCAGGCCGTAGGCGATCTTGACCTCTTCGCCGAGCATCCCGAGCTCCAGCGCCGCCTTGCCCGCAGAGTACATGATGCGGTTGTCGAGGCGCAGATCGGCGGCGCGGGATGCCGCAGAGCCCACAGCGATCCCCAGATCGCCGGTGTTAAAGGCGCAGAAGCCGCCGGCCCTGGCCATGGCGCCGCAGTCGGCGAAACCGCAGAAGCCGCAGTTGGCCATTCCCAGGGGCTCCTTGCGCGAACCGAGCAGCACGATGACCTCGACGCCTTCGACGTTGCCGGCATCCCGTTCGCAAAAAGCCATCTGGTCGCGCACGGCGATCTCGCGCATTTTCTTGCAAAGCTGATCCTTTTCCTCGCCGGTGATGATGGCGGTGACCAGTAAATCCTTGCCCTTTCCCTTTGGGGCGGTGCGGGCGGCCACGCAGAGTTGCTCGGCGGCCTGGATCAGGGCGGGATGTTCCGCATCTGCGTTCAGTCGAATCATGATGTCCTCCTTGATGGCAGAAACGACGAGGGACACTTCCCGGTTTTTCTTAGGAAAAGTGCCCCTGTCGATTTTTTTAGGTTGATCAGGAGTCGCCTAGCGCTCCATGAGAACCCGCAGCATACGGCGCAGCGGTTCGGCGGCGCCCCACAGCAACTGGTCGCCGACGGTGAACGCCGAGAGGTACTCGGGGCCCATCTTCATCTTGCGCAACCGGCCGATCGGTACGGTCAGGGTGCCCGAGATGGCCGCGGGGGTGAGCCTGGAGAGGGTCTCTTCTTTGGTGTTTGGCACCAGCTCGACCCAGTCGTTGGCGCTGCGGATGATCTCTTCGATTTCGCCCATCGGCAGGTCTTTGTTCAGCTTGATGGTCAGCGCCTGGCTGTGGCTGCGCATGGCCCCGATGCGCACGCAGATCCCGTCAATGGGAATCGGTGAGGCGCTGCCGAGGATCTTGTTGGTCTCGACGAAGCCTTTCCACTCCTCGCGGCTCTGGCCGTCCTCGACCTCGCGGTCGATCCAGGGCAGCAGGCTGCCGGCCAGGGGAAAGCCGAAGTTGGCGGTGGGCAACTCCGAGCCGGTGAGCACATCGGTGACCTTGCGTCAAGCAGCTCGCGCATGTTCTGCGCCCCGGCGCCGGAGGCGGCCTGGTAGGTCATCGAAGAGATCCACTCGACCAGCCCCTCGCGGAACAGCCCGCCGACGGCCATCAGCATCAGGCTGACGGTGCAGTTGCCGCCGATGAAGTCTTTGCACCCCTTGGCCAGGGCGTCATCGATGACCCCGCGGTTGACCGGGTCGAGGATGATGACCGCATTGTCGTCCATGCGCAGGGAGCTGGCCGCGTCGATCCAGTAGCCCTGCCAGCCCGAACCGCGCAGTTCGGGGTGGACCTTTTTTGTATAGTCGCCGCCCTGACAGGTGATGATCACGTCAAGGCTCTTGAGTTTTTCGAAATCGTAGGCGTCTTCGAGCAGGCCTGCGCCCATAGGGGCGGGCTGCCCGGTCTGCGACGTGGTGAAAAAGACCGGCTCGAAACCTTCGAAATCCTTTTCTTCCAGCATTCGCTGCATCAGCACAGAACCGACCATGCCACGCCAACCGACCAATCCGACTTTCATTGCCAACTCCTTTAACGGGAAGTGATGTCGCTGCCGGCCCGGGAACAATTCCAGGGTCGGAAATATCTGTCGCTTCTCCGGGGTAATGCCTCACCCCGCAGGGAGAAATCTGACCCATATTACACTATTAAACGGTACGAATGTCACCGTAAATTTTCAGGCGATTGCGGTGGCGGTGGTTTTTCCCGCTCCTTCGGCCTGAATCCCCGTTTTTAATCCCCTCTTACCTCATGGCTTCGGGCAAAATACAAACATTCCCCCCGGGGCGCATCTGCAGGCAGCCGTTGCAGGAGATGCACCGGGCGGGGAGGAGGTCTCCCTGCTGCCAGCGTTTGGGCAGGTCCGGTTCGGCCAGAAGCGGGCGGGAAAGGGAGAAGAAATCAATGCTTGTGCTCTCCAGCAAACCCTCGATCACCCCGGGTGAGCGCAATCCCCCGACCAGGATCACCGGAACGCATATCTCCGCAGCCACCTGCGCCGCGTATGTTGCGTGGTAGGCCTCCTTTTCGGGCGTGTCGATCTTCACGCGGGCGGGGATTTTCTCCCCCGAGGCCCCGGTGCCGCCGCTGATTTCGATGGCGTCGATCCCCCGCTCGGCGAGCTGGCTGCAAACGAAGCGGATCTCTTCGAAGGTCGCTCCGCCTTCCATGAAGTCCTCTGCATTGATCTTGATCAGGACGGGGTAGTTGCGGCCGACCCGTTTTCTGATTTCTTCGTAAACCTCGAAAATGATCCGCGCCCGATTCTCGATGCTGCCGCCGTACTCGTCGCTGCGACGGTTGTAGTAGGGATTGAGAAACTGGCTCAGCAGGTAGCTGTGGGCGCCGTGCATCTGTACCCCGTCGAAACCGGCGGCCTGGGCCCGCTCGGCGGCGTCGCCGAAGGCCTGCACCAGGGTGGCGATATCCCCTTGGGTCATGGGGGTGGGGACGACACCCGTTGCAAGATCGGCCACCTCAGACGGACCCCAGATGATGCGTCCTTCTGCCGGGTAGCCGGTCTGGGTGCCGCCGTAGACGATCTGCATGACGATGCGGCTGCCGTGGCTGCGCACCATGTCGGTCAGCTTGCGGTATTCGGCGATGAAGCTGTCGTGGTAAATCCCCATCATTCCAGGGTTGGGCTGCTCGTCGGCGGTAACAAAGGCATAGCCGGTGATGATCAGGCCCGCGCCGCCCCTGGCCAGATCCTCGTACACCTGGAACAGCTTGTCGGTCATGTGGCCTTTGGGGTCCGCCATATTTTCCCAGGTGGCGCTGCGCACCAGGCGGTTTTTCAGGGCTATGCCGTTGATTGCCGTGGCATCGAACAGGCTTCGCATGGTTTTTCTCCTTGCAGCTTATGTGCTTATTTTGGTGAGCTAAAGGTCGTGAGGAACCCGTACCTTGTTTTCGGAATGGTTGTTGGGCTATATTGACTCCTAGGTCTTTTCGGGTCAATTACGCACTTTTTTCGTACATAGTACCTATCAGGGTACATTGTGCCCAAGGGGGAACGTTAATATGAAGGAGAACCTGAAGGTCGAGGGTCGCTATTGGTTTCGTGACAAGCAGTACAAATGCAGCATCGATGTGACCTTGGCGGTGGTCGGCGGCAAGTGGAAGGCCTCAATTCTCTGGCACCTGGCCCAGGAGACGATGCGTTTTTCAGAACTTCAGCGGCAGTTTTCGGAGACTACCCGCAAAATGTTGACCCAGCAGTTGCGGGAGTTGGAGCGAGACGGCCTGGTGCACCGCGAAGTCTACCCCCAAGTGCCGCCCAAGGTGGAGTATTCACTGACAGAGAAGGGCAAAAGTATCATGCCGATCCTCGATCTGATGTGCGAGTGGGGCAGGGCATACCTGGACCAATCGGCAGTGGACTAATTCTGCCGGAAAAAGGCACCGCCTGTAAACTTACGGCCGTGCCGTTTGGTGTCATCAGCATTCTTGAAGCCTGTTCAGCCGAGTTTGGCCCCGTTGGGCACTTCTCGCTCCGGTACCGCAAGAACCACCGCACCGTCCTCGCGGTAAAAGCCGCAGGCAAGAAACTCGGATATCATCGGGCCGATGCGCTTGACCGGAAAATTGACTACCCCAAGGATCTGCCGGCCGCGCAGCTCTTCTTTGGTGTAAAGGTCTGTGAATTGGGCGCTCGATTTTTTATGTCCAATTTCAGGGCCGAAGTCCGCGGTGATCTTGTAGGCCGGCTTGCGCGCTTCGGGGAAGTCCTCCACCGCGATGATTGTCCTGGCGCGCAGTTCAACTTGCTCGAAATCCTCCCAGCTGATTTCCTTCATTTGTCCTCCATTTAAAAAACCGAATAGTTTCAATTCGATCGTCAAGGCAGGCAGGCTTTTCTAGAGAGGTAGAGGATACCCGGTAAGGTCTCTCTGTGTTTCGCATGCAACGGGGCTGATTTTTAAGAACTATTGTTCAGCCGGCTCAAGCCGCACCAGTGCGCCGTCATTCTCGTCGGTGAGCAGGTAGAGGTAGCCGTCGGGACCCTGCCGCACATCTCGGATGCGCCCGAGTTTTCGCTTGAGCAAGCGCTCTTCGCTGACCACCTTTTCGCCGTCGAGGCGCAGTCGCACCAGCATCTGGTCTTTGAGGGCGCCGACGAAGAGGTCGCCGCGCCAGCGCGGGAACTTGTCGCCGGTGTAGAAGGTCATCCCCGATGGGGCGATGGAGGGCACCCAGTAGTGGAGCGGCTGGGCCATGCCGACCTTGTGCGTCCCTTCGCCGATCTTGGTGCCGGTGCCGTAGTTGACGCCGTAGGTGATAACCGGCCAGCCGTAGTTGACACCGGGGCGGATGACGTTGATCTCGTCGCCCCCCTGGGGGCCGTGCTCGTGGACCCAGAGCTCACCTGTCTGCGGGTGCAGGGCCGCGCCCTGCATGTTGCGGTTACCCAGGGTGTATTTTTCAGGCTGCCAGCCTTTGCGGTCGACAAAGGGGTTGTCGGCGGGAACCCGGCCGTCGTCATGCAGGCGGATCACTGACCCCGCGTGATCGTCGGGGCGCTGGGCCCGCTCCTTCTCGCCGCGGTCTCCGAGGGTGATGTAGAGAAACCCCTTGCCATCGAAAACCAGGCGCGAGCCGAAGTGACGACCTGTTCCGGATTTTGGCTTCATGCGAAAGACGACCTGCACGTCCTCCAGGCGGTTGCCGATGAGTCTGCCGCGTGCCACCTCGGTGCCGATGCCGCCGGCTCCTGGGCCTGCGTAAGAGAGGTAGACGAGGCGGTTTTCGGCAAAGCGCGGGTGCGGGGCGACATCGAGTAGTCCGCCCTGTCCCTGTGCGGCAATCAGCGGCAGGCCACCGACAGGTTGCGGCTCGAGCTTGCCGTCCTTAACGATCCTCAAGCGGCCCGGCCGTTCGGTCACCAGCATGCGGCCGTCGGGGAGAAAGGCGAGGCTCCAGGGGTGCTCGAGGCCGCCGACGATCTCGACGATGCGCAAGGCATGCTCCTGGGTCTTGATCGTTTTGGCGACGCCGGGGCAGGCGGCAAGAAAAAGGGTGATGGAGGCACAGGCAAGTGTTGCCCATCGTCTGACCTGATTACTGCGCAGGTTCATCGTAATTCCTCCTCCCAAAAGCGGCTCTTGCGGTTAAGGGATCCGGCTCTCACAGGGCACCTTGACCTGGCAGAGTCCGCAACCGGCGATCTTGACCCCGTATTCCCGGGCCAGTTTCTGCAGCTTATGGCATCGACGGGGCAGCGGGCGATGCAGGCTCCGCACTTGCCTTCGCGGCAGTAGAGGCAGTATTCGGTGTGGCTGCTGTAGGGACGGGGCGTCGTCGCGATCTGCGTGTCGACCACAACACTGCCGCAGCGGTGGGCGATGCCCCTGGCGGTGATCAGGGCGTCGTTGAGGCTGAAGGTGCCAAGGCCGGCCGCATGGGCGACATGGCGTTCGGACCAGTTGGAGGTCGGACCCCGCTCATCTCTCAGGGTTTTCCACTGGTCATCGAGGAAGGGCGCCAGCACCTTATAGCCTTTAGCGGATAAAAACTCGACCATGTGGCGGCGCAGGCTGTCGTTGAAATCTTCGCCGAAAGAGCGGGTCTGCGCCCACTCCAGGGAGGGAACGTCCTCCTTTCGGCTCTGGCTTACCCTGGTCTCCTCGGTGATGGGCAGAATCCAGCTGATGACCGAGCAGCTCTTTGCGAACCCATCCCCGAAGGCGGCCTCGATCCACTCGCCGGGGCTGCGGTGAAAAGGGCCGATCTGCTCTTTGTAAGTCTGCCAGAGCGGGTCGTCTCCCGCTGCGAAGCCGACCAGCGGCGTGTCGAAATAGCGGGAGGTCTCCGACATGCGGTTCTGGGGGGAGGTTTCGGCGAAGGCGAGAATCTCCTGCTCAATTGCTTCCTTAATCATCCAGGCTCCTTTGATGCTGCGGGTTGGGAAACGGCTGTCTCAAGGCCAAAAAATCACCGGACCTTATTAAGTCGTTGAAAGGTGGAATGCGCTGTTGACCATCTCGTCTGGCATGATATTCGTTAAGCCTGTGCTCCTTATTAATGACACGGCAGTGGATGCCGGGAACCTATCGAAATCTGGACTTAGGAGTAAATACTACTGCAAAAAATGCCCTTTAGTCCATAAGTTCGAAGGTTTGGGACAAAAGGTCGACGATTTGTCTAGAATTTTGCAGAAATCTGTCTCCGGTTTTCAGTTTTTGTCAGCACTGTCCGGTTAGAATTTTGCAAACGGTCCGTTTCGTCCCTTAAGGGAAAAAAATCTTTGCCACAGAGTCACAGAGTTTTTAAATGCCAGTCTGGCCAAAGCAGGGTTTTCTCTGTGCCTCTGAGTCTCGAATGAGCAAGGCGAGAGGGTGGCAAAAAAGCCATTCTGGACACTGAGTTTCTGTGAACATACCCCAGGTTCGAAAGGATCCCAGATCATGAAACCTACGCTGGAAGCAGGAATGGAACATACCCATCGCTATGTGGTCCCGAAAAACAAGACGGTCCCCCATGTCTTTGAAGATTCAGAGCTGTTTCAACAGATGCCGCCGCATATGGAAGAGGGGGAGATCAGCCTGGGGACGAACATCTGCGTCTCGCACCTGGCACCAACGCCTGCGGGGATGAAGGTCGAAGTTCTGGTGAAGTGCCTTGAGGTCAACGGCTCCAAAACCAGGTGGTCGGTGGTCGCCAGGGACGAGAAGGACGTGATCGGCGAGGGTACCCACGAGCGCTTTGCCATAAATGGCGACAAGTTTGCAAACATTGTGGCGAAGAAATCGTCCTGATTTTAAAAGCTTCGCCGACCTGGGCTTTTTCAGGGAGGCTATTTGATGGTGATCGAGCCGGTCATTCCTGCCTCGGAGTGTCCTGCGATGGTGCAGTTGAGGTCTTTCAGCGCCCCTGTCTTGATCGGCACGAACCACCATTCTGCCGTGCCGCCGGGGTAGACCTCGATCTCCCGGATGTGACCCTTGATTTCGGCGATGGTTTGGCCCTCGGCGGCAAGCACCTGGACCTTGCGGGTGAACACCGAACGCGACAGTCCCTCGGAGCTGAAGTAATGCTTCATGGTGCTCGGGTTGTGCAGCACGAGCTTGTACAGCCGCCCTGTTTCAAATTCCAGATGATCCGGGAAAAAACGCAGGGCGTTTTTCTCG
>CALZIZ010000069.1:0-19413 GCA_945787465.1 uncultured Desulfuromonadales bacterium | reverse complement strand
GCCAGGCGGCACTGTTCGGCTTTGAGAAAAGATGGACCTGGCCGGCTGCCTGGATGTTCTCCTCCAGTCCAGAAGCACCCCACTGCTCTTACCCGATTGAACCTGCCCCTGCACCATTTCAATGGCGAAACCGCTGCTGACCGAGTTCGCCATGCCCCGTCTCCTTTCATTTTAGGGCGCCTGGGAGGCTGTCCGACAATAAGGGCCGAAGCGAAAATCCAGAAGCTTGAGACCAGATTTTGGCTCGTTTGAGAGCTCATAGCCCTAGCTATGGGCCGAAAGGGAGCTGAAATATGGGCCAAGCAGCTGGGTTTGCAGCCGGTCATGGATTGTCGGACAGCCTCCAGCATAAGGGTCAAGCTCTTTTAGCTTCGGGATTGCTCTGGATGACTCGGGATTTAACCCCTGAAAGAATTGGCCTGATCCGGGGAATCCCGAGTTATCCTGAGGCTGATAAATTCGACTTGGGCTTTGTCCAAAATATCCATTATGCCCCCAGGGAAGACTATTGAGTCCTGGTTGGGTAAGGTGCTTTCAGCCGGTTTGCTTTGTCTCCGTCCCATGCAACATTTCTTCAATGCGCGGGGTACAGCGCCTGCCCCCGCAGGGGCCGGTGCCCGCTCCGGTGGCCTCTTTGAGCTCTTCGACGGTGGTCAGGCCGGCGGCGATGTGCTGCAGGAAAACTTTTTTGCGAATCCCCTTGCAGATACAGATCGCCTTGAGTCCATCGAGGATTTCAGCTTCATTCATGGTATTCTCCCCCCCCTCTACTTAAAAATTACATCAAAGAAATCGCGCATCGCCTGCCACGACTGGGCGTCCGCCTGTGAATCGTAGGCGAGCGGCAGCTTGAATTTTTCGCCGAAGGCGTCGGCTTCGGGGTTGGTGAAGCTGTGCTTTGCCCCCGGATAGTTGATAAAGTTATAATCGACCCCGGCGGCTTCCATCTCCTGTTTGAAATGGTCGATCTGCTCCGCGGTGACGAAGGGGTCGTCGGCACCGTTAAGGACCAGCACCCTGGCCTTGACCGTTTCAGGCCTGGCCGGCGCGCTGGTGCCGAGGCTGCCGTGAAAGCTCACTACCCCTTGCAGGTCGATTCCTGCGCGGGCCATTTCGAGAACCATGCCACCGCCGAAGCAATAACCGATGGCAGCAACCTTTTCCGCATCGACGCTGGGGTGCGCTGTGAGCAACTCGAGGGCTGCCGCAAAACGTGCCTTGGCCAGCGGCAGGTTTTTCCGCAATTCACCGGCAAATTTGCCGGCATCATCGGGGTGGCCGGCAAATTTGCCGTCTCCGTACATATCTACCGCCAGAGCGGTGTAGCCGAGTTCGGCGAGCATCCGCGCCCGCTTGCGGGCGTATTCATTGTGGCCCCACCATTCATGGACCACAAGGATGCCGGGACGCTTCCCATCGATGCTCTCATCATAGGCAAAAAAGCCTTTGAGGGTCGCATCGCCGGCGCGGTAATCGAGTTCAGTGGCCTTAACCGCAGCCGAGGCGAGGGTCGCATGGAAAAGAAACAAAACCGTCAATATCATCAGGCGTTTCATCGCTCTCTCCTTATTGGGGGGCGAAAAAGCTTCGCCACAGAAGGACCAGCCGGAAAACTTGCTTCCATTATATTGCGATTAAGGGGGGATGCCAGTAGGAGGGCGGTAAAAGGAGGTCCCGGAAAAAAGAAAAGCCTGCACGAGGCAGGCTTTTTTTTAAATAGCATCAGAAGCTTGGGGCAGTACTTTACCCTTCGGTCAGCACGTGTTCTTCATAGATGCCTTCGACCTTGATTTTATGCCCTTTTTCGACGTCGGCAAAGACGCGCAGAACTTTTTCGAGCTGGGGGTCTCCTGCGGCATCGGCCGCGGCGGTGTAGAGCTGGTAGGCGTTTTCTTCGGCCTTCATGGCAAAGGTGAGAATCTGCTGGTAGGTCATGTCCGGCTTCATCTCCACATCGACCAGGTATTTGCCGATATTCATTTCAGGGATGGTGATCGCCTTGTACTGTTCGGCCTTCTCGAGGTTCATCTTGCCGAAGACCTCTTTGTGGCCAGCCTCTTCGGCGGCCATTTCCTCAAACATTTTCTTGGCAGCGATACTTTTTGACATCCCGGCGGCGTTCTTGTAGAGCTGGTAAGCCTCTTCTTCTCGCTTGACGGCGAACTTGATGACCTGTTCAAGGGTTACAAACGACATCGATCTCTCCTTTTTTAAACCTGGCCCTGGGGTCGGGGGCGATTAGTTCTCAACGTTGGAAAAGTTTTCCTGGGGGGCTCCGCATTCGGGGCAGCCCTCCGGGGCTTCGGGACCTTCGTGGATGTAATCACAGATGTTGCAGCGCCATTTGTTCATGTCTCCTCCTGATGTAGATAGTGCATTCCGGGCCTCGCATCAGCGAAGCCCAGGCGTTCAAGGTCGGTCCTGGCAGTCCGTGCAGAGCCCGGAGAACTGGACCGAGTAATCGAGCAGGCGAAACCCGCCCTGAAAGGTATTTTCGGGCATAAGGTCATCGAGGGGCAAGTCGTGCAGATCTTCGACTTTGCCGCATCGGGCGCATTGGACATGGTGGTGACGGCCGCAGTGGGCATCGAAACGCGCCCTGGCCTCGCTGGTGCTGATTCTTCGCGCCACGCCGAGCCGCACCAGGGTCTCGAGTACGCGGTAGACCGTGGCCCGGGAAATGCCCCGCAGGCGATCTTTCACCTCGTCGAAGAGTTCATCGGCGCTCGGGTGGTCAGAGCGCCCGGCAAGGGCCTCGAGTACGGTCTGCCTCTGGGGGGTCAGGGGCAGGCCGTTTTCGCGGCAGGCTCTTGCAAGTTCGCTGATTTTTTGCTGGCGGAACTCTTGGCTGGTTTTCATAGGTGAACGCAACATTATCGCAATTGGGACGAATTTCAACCTTTATCTTGCTAAAAATACCCAAAAAAGTCAGGGCCGGTTCTTCTCGAGAGATGCCGATGGGGCGGGTGATTTGCGCAGGCGTCCCAGGGAGCAGAAGATGCCCAGGGTGCAGAGGGCGCAGAAAACCAACAGTGCAAGGTGCATGCTGTGCAGGAAGGCAGGCTGGGTTTCGGTCGTTACGGCCTGGCCGCCCATGAACATGGAGAAGATAACGGTGATGATGACCATGCTGCTCATCATGCCCAGGGTGCGCATGCTGGCCGAAAGCCCCGAGGCGACTCCCAGGTAGCGGGTTTCGACACTGCCCATGATGACACTCATGTTGGGCGAGGAGAAGAGGGCGAAGCCGGTTCCCAGAAAGGCGAGCATGAGGGTGATAACGGTCAAGGGGGTGGCCGCATCGATGCCGGCGGCGACGGCGAGCCCCAGAACGCACAGGGTCATGCCCGCCGTGGCGACCGCCCCTGCGGCAAAGCGGTCGGCAAGCCGTCCGCACAGCGGTGAAAGCAGGGCCTGGGCCACAGGTTGAATGATGAGTATGGTGCCGGCCTCTCGGGGGCTCATCCCCTTGACGTACTGCAGGTAAAGGCTGAGAAAGAAGGTGACGCCGAAGGTGGCCGCATAGTTAAGCAGTGCGGCCAGGTTACTCAGGGCGAAGATGCGGTTTCTCTTCAGCAGCGCCACGTTGAGGACCGGGTAGGTCGTACGTGCCTCGAACACCACGAACAGGGCGATCCCGCCCAGTCCCGCCGCCGCCAGGGCCCAGGCCCAGGGGCCCTTGTCAAGATTGGATGCGCCGGTGATCAGCAGCAAGATGGAGCAGGCGTAGACCAGGCTCCCCTGCCAGTCGAAGGGCTCGCCTTTGGCTTCGGCCCACTCGTCGCGCAGCTTGGCCCTGCTGATGGCAAAGGCCGTGAGCCCCAAAGGCACGCAGAGGTAGAAAATCGAGCGCCAGCCCAGCGCCGATACCAGCATCCCGCCGAGGAAAGGGCCGCAGGAGATGCCGGCATAAACGCTGGCGACAGCGATACCGAGCGCCTTGCCCCGTTGCTCTGGGGGGAAGACCGAAACCACGATGGCCATGGTGGTCGCCATCACCATCGAGCCGCCCATTCCCTGCAAAAAACGCAGGCCGATCACCGCCTCAACCGACCAGGCCTGGGAGAGCAGTCCGCCGGCCAGGGTGAACACAGCGATGCCGTGCTGGAACATGCGCCGGCGCCCGTGGATATCGCCCAGCCTCCCCATGGCCAGCAAAAAGATCGAGGCCGAAAGCACATAGGTTGTCTCAACCAGCCCAAGCTGCATGGCGCTGGCATCGAACTCCCGCCCCATGGCGGGCAGGGCCACGCCGACGGCGGACATCATGAACGGCATAAGAAAATGGGCCACGCAGACAACGAACAGCGTGGCCGAGCGGGATGCTTCAGGTTGCATTGGTTCCTCTGTTTTGCAGGGGCAGTCGGTGAATAATGTGCTGTTCATTCTAACCGGCCGGAGCCTTGAAGTCTTTCGAAAAGTCGATCTTGTTATGTAGGGCGGCTTCGGCTGCGAAGGGTCCCGGGGGAAAAAGGCTTCGCGACTGAAGTCGCTCCTACAGTGAACCGGCGCTGAAATGGGGAGATTTTGTAGGAGCGGCTTCAGCCGCGAAGGGTTCTGGGGAAAAGCTTCGCGACTGAAGTCCCTCCTGCATGGGGAACTGGCGTTGAAATGGGGAAATTTTGTCGGAGCGGCTTCAGCCGCGCAGGGTGGCGCATTATAGGGATGTTCGTCTTGAAGGCAGACTTCTTTTCGGGGATAAATGGCGGCTAACAAAAAAACTGAATTTTTTGGTTGAAATGATCATCAGGATGCAGTATCTTGCGCTCCCTGTCGTTGAGACACATCTGTTACGGGGCTGTAGTAGAGTCGGTTACAACGCCGGCCTGTCACGCCGGAGGTCGCGGGTTCGAGTCCCGTCAGCCCCGCCAGAATATAAGAAAAAGGCGATCCTTGCTAGGGTCGCCTTTTTCTTTTTCCCAGATTCGCAATGGATAAGCCCAGGGCCTTCGCCGGGCTCAATCCCCCGCCTTATCCGACCCTGTCTACAGACCTTCGATCGCAACGGCCCGTACCGGGGAGCCGTCGGCGTCTTTGAATTTTATCGGCAAGCAGCAAAATTGAAAATATTCCCAGCTGACAGCATCCAGGTTGGCCAGGTTTTCGATAATCACGATGTTCTTGCTCAACAGAGCGTGGTGGGCAGGCAGAGACTCGCTATCAAGGGGATCTATGGAAATGGCATCGATGGCCACCCCCTTGAGCTGGAATCCGCCAAGCCACCTGGCCGCCTCAGGGGCCAGGGACGGGAACCCCTGGAAGTAACGCTCCTGCCCCCAGTACCGGAACCACCCGGTCTTGAGCACGGCAAAGTCAACCTCCTGAAGCTTTCGTTCGAAGGGAGCCAGGTCTTCAGCCCCGATCAGTTCTTTGGAGATGCACGACACATCCAGGATCGTGGCGCAACCCCAGAAGTGTCCGGCATCGAATTGATCCAGCGATCTGCCGCCTTGATCCAGCGATCTGCCGCCCTGAAGAATATGGGATGGGGCATCCATGTGGGTTGCCGTATGGCTGAACATTGATATTTTCGTTTCGGCAAAACCGTCCTCCTCGATGGTGTTCGCCGCCAGCAGGGCCGGAGGCTCGGTGCCGGGGTAGACGGGGATTTCCGGATGGATTTCGTGAGACAGGTCAATGACGCGCATAATGATTGGGGCCCCCCTGCAGGCCTTTTGGGCTTTTCCCTGTTGTTAAAAAAACCTGAATACCAGCCACAGGGACAAGGGCTCCCAAGTTGCCCCTTTCATTCCTGGTTTAAGTTTTTCTTGGTGTCTCCGTGACTTGGTGGCAAATACTGTGGTTGGCTTATTGCTCCTGTTTTATTTCTCCAGAGGCAGGCCGTCGCGGCGCCATCCGCTCATGTGTCCCTTGAGGAGTTGCAGGTTGCGGAATCCGACCGCTCCGAGCATCGACTTGGCGAGCTGGGCCCTGGGACCATGTTCGCAGGTCAATACGATCAGGGACTCCTTGTCCTTCGGCAGGCTCGAAAGGCGCAGCAGAATCGACCAGAAGGGCGCATGCACCGCTGTGGGAATGTGCCCTGCCTTGAATTCAAAACTGCTCCGGACATCAAGTACGCAGGGCGGTACAGGGGAGTTTAACTTCAGGGCAAGCTCCTTTGCCAGCATGGGGGCCTCCAGCTCGGTTGTCACGGGTGGTGTTGAAAAGATGGAACCGCTTGAGAAGTAAAGAAAAAATATACTGCACAGGGATTTTTGGCAATTAAAGGCCTTGCTTTTTTAAACTCCCCCATGCTAGCATTTGTTCACTTAAGTAAGTTTGTGTAAATGTTTTGTCGCTCAACAGATTGACAAGGTGTCCATCTGGATCAAAACGCACATGGCCTTCTTGGGTGGTGCGTTTTTCTATTTTGGCAGCGTTCAGAGTTTGCACAACAAAAAAATTCCCGGACAGGGAACATGGAGCAGAAAAAATGGCAGAAGGTACAGTGAAGTGGTTCAACGACGCAAAGGGTTTTGGTTTTATCGAGCAGGACAACGGACCTGATGTGTTCGTTCATTTTTCTGAGATCCAGGGCGACGGCTTTAAATCTCTCGCCGAGGGGGACCGCGTGTCCTTTGAGGTTGTTCAGGGACAAAAAGGGCCTCAGTCGGCTAACGTGCGCAAGATCTAATTCAGGTCTTTCAGCATTTGTTTAGCAAAAAAGCCCCACGGTTTTCCGTGGGGCTTTTTTGCGTTTAATGCTTAAGAAAAGTGCAGGAGTGCAGCGTGTCGGAAAATCTGGCGGGACGAGCCGGCATCCCCTGCGAGGGGATTTTGGGTTTGACAGTCGCCCCACGGTGACGTATACAAAGTGGTTACCCGGAAAATGACGATGTTACAGTCAGTTGGCAAACGCTCATGGCGGTTTGTCAGGGCTGCCTGAGTTTATCATCCAATGCGGTCTTCTCCTCGCAAGCAACGAGGTGTGGACCGCTTTTCATATCGAAGGTCAGGTATTTCACGCAGAAAGAGAGTTCAGAATGAATTTGAAACCCGAAGTTGTTGCCCGGCTCGAGCGCGTGCTCAGCTCTGTAGAAATGTTGCTCCCCAAGG
Organism: uncultured Desulfuromonadales bacterium; assembly: GCA_945787465.1. GTDB lineage: Bacteria > Desulfobacterota > Desulfuromonadia > Desulfuromonadales > Trichloromonadaceae > CALZIZ01. The sequence goes on along the minus strand of CALZIZ010000069.1, from coordinate 12,354 downwards.
CGGTCGCCCCGGTCGATTGGACCACCTGCCACGCCGCCAACTGGCGTCGGCACTCCTTTGCCGGCTATCTCGAGCCGGTCAAGGTGACCGATACCACCTCCCTCGACGAACTGCTCGGCGTTGAAGAGCAGAAAGAGATCATGCTCAAGAACACCCGCCAGTTTCTGACCGGCCTGCCGGCCAACAATGCCCTGCTCTGGGGCTCGCGCGGCACCGGCAAGTCGTCGCTGGTCAAGGCTCTGCTCAACAAGTTCGCCCCCGAGGGGTTGCGCGTCATCCAGGTCGAAAAGGAAGACCTGATCTATCTCCCCGATATCTTTTCCGCCGTCGAGGATGAGCCTTACCGTTTTATTCTATTGTGCGACGATCTTACCTTCGAGGTCGGAGAACTGACCTACAAGATGCTCAAAAGCGCCCTCGACGGTTCGGTCTACTCGGCCCCTGAAAACGTACTTATCTACGTAACCTCAAACCGTCGTCACCTGTTGCCCGAATACGAAGGCGACCACCTTGGCGGCAAGTACGTCAAGGGCGAGCTGCAGCTCAGCGAGGCGATGGAGGAGAAGGTTTCCCTCTCCGACCGCTTCGGTCTCTGGGTCGCGTTCCACGTCTTCTCTCAGGACCGCTACCTTGAAGCGGTAGGCCTGTGCATCGAGCGGTTCGGCCGCCAGCTCAAGGCAGAGATCCCCTGGAGCAAGGAACTGGAGCAGGCCGCTATTAAATGGTCCCACGACAAGAGCAAACGCTGTGGCCGCACGGCCTTTCAGTTCTCCAAGAACTGGGTCGGACGGGCGCTGTTGAAATAGCAAGGTTGTCAGGGCAGATAAGCCGGCATTGCCACCAAGACACCCAGAATAGCGAAGACCCTGTCTGCCTGCCGTTCATGCTGAGCCTGTCGAAGCATCGTTTCACCAGACGTTTCCAGGGCCTTCGGCAGGCTCAGGCCGAACGGGCACACAAGCAGGGGGGGCGGCTTCTCTGCGTCTCTTGGTGTCTGGGTGGCCGATATCCGTTTTTCGATTTTTGCTTCAATGCCGCGACAATAAAGAGGGCCAGGCAGCTTTTTACGCAAAAGCCGCCCGGCCCTTTTTTTATTCAATGCATGGACTTCAGTCCAACCCCTCGATAATCCCATCTTCGGTCACATCGATTCGCTGGGCAGCGGGCTCTTTCGGCAGCCCGGGCATGCGCAGGATATCGCCGGTCAGCACCACCAGAAACCCGGCACCGGTGTTGATCTGCACCTCGCGGACGGTGACTTCGAAGTTGCGGGGCCTGCCGTGAAGGGTCGGGTCGTCGGACAGCGAGCTTGGCGCCTTGGCGACGCAGACGGGCAGATCGGATAATTTGAGTTTTTCCACGTGGCGCAGGTCCCGTTCGGCCTGTTTGGTAAAGGCGACGTTACTGGCACCGTAGATCTCGCGGCAGATAATCCGCACCTTTTCGGGTACCGCCAGCTCCAGAGGGTAAAGCGGGGCGTAAGGTCTGGGATTGGCGGCTGCGGCCATGACCTTGCGGGCCAGCTCTTCGGCTCCCTTGCCCCCCTCGGCGTGGTGGGTACAGAGCGCGAAGGCGACGCCCAGGTCTGCGCAATGTTTTTCGATCAGCGCGGTCTCGTCGTTGGTGTCGCTGGCGAAACGGTTGAGGGCTACTACCGGATTTTTGTTGAACTTGGCCACATTTTCGATGTGCTTGTCGAGGTTTTCGAGCCCCTGGGCAAGGGCCTTCAGGTCAGGTCGGTGAATTTCGCTCCGGCTTGCTCCCCCGTGGGTTTTCAGCGCGCGCACGGTGGTCACCAGAACCACCGCAGCGGGGTCGATGCCGGCAAGCCGGCATTTGATGTCGAAAAACTTTTCCGCGCCCAAATCGAAACCGAAGCCCGCCTCGGTAATGGCCCAGTCCGCGTAGCGCATCGCCATGCGCGTTGCCGCCAGGCTGTTGCAGCCGTGGGCGATGTTGGCGAAAGGGCCGCCGTGCACCAGGGCCGCCGTGCCATCCAGGCACTGAACCAGGTTGGGGTGGACGGCATCGCGCAGCAGGGCCATCAGGGCGCCGGTCACCTTGAGCTGTCGGGCATAGATTGGAGCACCGGCGTAGTTGTAGGCGACCAGGGTGCGGTCGAGGCGCCGGCGCAGATCGTCCAGATCCGTGGCCAGGCAGAGCATGGCCATCACCTCCGAGGCAGCGGTGATATCGAACCCGCCCTCCCGGGGAGTGCCCGAGGTCTTTCCGCCGAGGCCGACCACGATATGCCGCAGACTGCGGTCGTTCATGTCCATAACCCGACGCCAGACGATCTGCCTGGGGTCGATACCGAGCTCGTTGCGGTGATAGATATGGTTGTCGATGGCCGCGGCGAGCAGATTGTTGGCACTGGTGATGGCGTGAAAATCCCCGGTAAAATGCAGGTTGATGCGGTCGGCAGGCATGATCTGGCTGTATCCGCCGCCGGTCGCCCCTCCCTTCATGCCGAGGCAGGGGCCCAGGGAAGGCTCGCGCAGCGCCAGGCAGACCGATTCGCCTAGCCGGTTAAAAGCCTGGGCGAGGCCGATGCTGGTGGTGGTTTTGCCCTCGCCTGCGGCTGTCGGGGTGGTTGCGGAGACAAGAATCAGCCGCCCCTTTTTGGTCGTGGGGCGCTCCAGGGCATCAAGGTGAATTTTGGCGATCTCTCTCCCCTGGGGCAAGAGGTCGTCTTCGTGGATGCCGAGTTGTCCTGCGATCCGGGCAATCGGCTTGGGGGTGAACTGGCGTGCGATGTCGACGTCGCTCGGCATGGTCGATGTCCCTGGGCGATGGGGGCTTACCTTTCGGGGGCCTTGTCGAAATTGGTCATCTCCATGATCGAGCCGACCCAGGGGAGCATGTTTTCACAGTGGATATTGACCGCCGGGGTGATCGGGGCCGGATTGTCGAGGGAGCCGATGGGGATCATGTATTTGCCGGGAAACCCTTTATGCAGGTTGTAGATCGGGGATCCGCACTTGCTGCAGAAATGTTTGACGGCATTTTCGCTGACTTCGTAGGCGGTCAGCGCGTTTTTTCCTTCAAGGATCTCCATGTCGGCGGCATCGACGATGGCGATCGATGCAAAAGCCCCGCCGGTCATCTTTCTACAGATGGTGCAATGGCAATTGGCCGCCATTTTGATGTCATTTTTGACCAGGTACTTGACGGTCGCGCATCTGCATGAGCCTGTTGCTTCTGACATAGGTTTTGTTCCTCCGCTTGGGTTCAATTCGGGTTGATCAGCCGGCAACCAGCTGGCGGAAGGCCTCGAAGGGTTGAAAGCCGACCAGCCTCCGCTCCTGGTAGATAAAGCTCGGCACCGCAGTAACCCCCAGGGAGCGGGCCCGCTCCCAGTCGGCATCGACGGCGGCGGCGAAACGTCCCTCGTCAAGAACCTCTCTGGCCTCCCTACCGTCAAGCCCCAGCGCCTCGGCAATCGCGACCAGCTCCTCGGGCAGGGCAATGTTGCGCCCGGCAAAGAAATAGCTGTGGTAAACGGCCCGGTGAAACGCCTCGGTCTGTCCCTGCTCTTCGGCCCATTTGCCGAGCTCCTGGGCGCGGCGGCTGTTGAATGTGTCAGTGCGGCCCCCCAGGGGCAGGCCGAGTTCGCCGGCCACCGACCTGAGCCGGGCGAGCATCGCCTCGATGTCCATGCTCGGGAACAACTCGGTCAGCGCCCGTCCCTGCTGCGGGGTTTCCGGGTGCAGGGGAAATACGCTATAGCGCAGTTGCAGATCGAACTCCCGGCGCAGCTGTTCGGTGCGCACGGCACCGAAATAACACCAGGGTCAGATGTAATCGAAGAAGATTTCCAATGTTTCCATGTAATGAGTTTACCAGGGGAGGGGCAAAGGGCAATTTAACCTCAGCCAGGCATGAAAAAGGGCCAGGCTGTAAATAACTCAGCTTGGCCCTTTTCTACATGGGGGACATTTCCCCGCTATTTCAGCTAATCCGGACCTTCTCAATCGAAGGAATGAACCTTCTCAATTACGATCCTGGCAACGGGATTGCGCCAATCATAAATCGAAGCTTCCAAATCACCGATGCCATGGATTCCGGCGTGAACATGAATGAAGCCTTCGCCCCCGGTAGGGTCGTAGCCCTCGCCAGCGCAATCGGCCCCACCTGGAATACTGGAACAGAACTCATCGTTGATTTCACTGCCGGCATCATACGCCACTGCCGTGAAGGTATGGCTTCGATGCCCCCTGGGCAAGGCAACCCCGTTTAAGGCGACAAAGGCGTCATTGGTGGGGATTAGCATGGCTGCTAAACTGAGATTTCTGAACCTTTTTCGGCCTTCGACGATGATGCTAACGGTCTCTCCGGGAGGAAGCAGGTCGCCGGAATTGAGGACTTGCCCAACCCTTGGGCTGTTCCGCAACAGGTCGCTCAGTGGCCCTGTGTCGCCTCCTTCGGCAAGCTGCGCCAATGCTTCATCGGCGGCGTCTCCCGCCATGAACAGCCTCATCCCCTGCTGATGGGTGGCGAGAAGGATTGGGGTAAAGGTCTGGGCCTGGGTTAAATTGGTCACCGTCACCCGATATCGACCTGCATTATCGCCAAGAGCATTGGTTGCGCCTATCGCCGTGAACATTGCTGTCACAAAAAGGCTCAGCCAAGCGTTTCGAGCTGTTTTTTTCATAATTGACCTCCTACTCAACTGGGGGGGGCTTCTTTGTCTTTAATCGCTGTTATCAGGATTTGAAGAAACCATAGCAGGGCGAATTAAAGGAGGGGTAAAGGGCATATAAAGATTCGGTAAAGAAGAGGGCAAAGCCAGATCAGCAGGCAGGGTGAAGCAGGTCCTTGCTCTGCTCGCTGGGACGACTTGGCTACAGAAAACAACCCCGAAAACCCTTTATTTAAAAGCTCTCCGTACCAAAACCGCCAACAGGGTTGCAGAAAGCCGCCAACTGGGCTAAATTGCCGTCGAATTAAATAGACCTGAATCCGCAAGTTCTGACCGGACAATAGCGCAAGTCATTGACCTGCCTAAGCGTTCAAAAAATCACCGACGAACCGGTGGGTGCGCCTCAGATTTTTTGAAACACTTAGTCAGGCCAAGTACTTACACTCTCTGCCGGTCCCGATCTCACGGAACCAGGATCAAAGGAGAAATCAATATGATTACCGCAATCAGCCCCATCGACGGGCGTTATGGATCAAAGGTCAAGGAACTCACCGAGTGCTTCTCCGAGTACGCGCTGCTGCGCAACCGGGTGAAGGTGGAGGTGCTGTGGCTGCTGGCGCTGTGCGCCGAGCCGGGGATCGCCGAGTGCCGCGCGGTCAGTGCCGAAGAAGAGAAGTCTCTGCGCGATATCGTGGCGAACTTCACTCCCGAAGAGGCGCAGAAGGTCAAGGACATCGAAGCGGTCACCAATCACGATGTGAAGGCCGTCGAATACTATCTCAAGGAGCAGATCGCCGGGACTTCCCTGGAGGAAATCACCGAGTTTCTGCACTTTGCCTGCACCTCTGAGGATATCAACAACCTCTCCCACGCGCTGATGCTCAAGGACGGCCTCGAGGCGCTTTTGCCGCTGCAGACCCAGATCATCGATGGTGTCAAGCAGCTCGCCGCCGAGTTCAAGGACGTGCCGATGCTGGCCCGAACCCACGGCCAGACCGCCTCGCCGACCACCATCGGCAAGGAACTTGCGGTCTTCGCCGCCCGGCTGCAGAAACAGAGCGCCAACATCGCGGCCGTCGAAATCCTCGGCAAGCTCAACGGCGCCGTCGGCAACTTCAACGCCCACCTCAGCGCCTACCCGCAGGTCGACTGGGTTGCTCTTGCCAAGGGGGTCATCGAAACCGAGCTGGGGGTGAAGCAGAATCTCTTTACCACCCAGATCGAGCCCCACGATTACATGGCGGAAATGTTCGACGCCATGGCCCGGTGGAACACCATCCTCACGGACCTCAACCGCGACATCTGGACCTACATCTCCATGGCCTACTTCGGCCAGAAGACGGTTAAGGGCGAGATCGGCTCCTCGACCATGCCCCACAAGGTCAACCCCATCGACTTCGAAAATTCCGAAGGCAACTGCGGCCTGGCCAACGCTATTTTCACCCACCTGTCGGCCAAGCTGCCGATCTCGCGCCTGCAGCGCGACCTGACCGACTCGACGGTGCTGCGCAACATGGGGGTCGGCTTCGGCTACAGCATGATCGCCTACCGCTCGACCCTCAAAGGGCTGAGCAAGCTCAAGCTCAACGAGCACAAGCTTGCCGCCGACCTCGACCAGGCCTGGGAGGTAATGGCCGAGCCGATTCAGACGGTGATGCGCAAGGCCGGTATCGAAAAGCCTTACGAAAAGCTCAAGGAGCTGACCCGTGGCAACGTCATCGACCGCGAGACCATCCGCGCCTTCGTCGAGGGCCTTGACCTTGCGGCCGAAGACAAGCAGCGGCTGCTCGAGATGAGCCCGGCCAGCTACATCGGCATGGCGCCGAAGATCGTCGATCTGCTCGACTGATTTTTTCGGACCAATAGAATGTAAAAGCAAAAAGGGACCGCTCAGGCGGTCCCTTTTTGCGTTGAATACGGAAAAGCTTCGCGGCTGAAGCCGCTCCTACAAGGGAAACCTGTGGGCTGTTGGGGACAATTGTAGGAGCGACTTCAGTCGCGAAGCCTTTGCTTTACATCGATCATTCGCGGCTGAAGCCGCTCCTACAGGGGATATCGGTGGGGTCTTGGGGGTATTGTAGGAGCGACTTTAGTCGCGAAGCCTTTGCTTGTAGGATTATCCCATCCCCGTCGGGGTTATCACGATGTTCACCCGGCGGTTGGCCGCATCGCTGGCCGAAACCTGCTGCGACTCGCCATAACCGAGGGCCTGGACCCGGCCGGCCTGCACCCCGCGCTGCACCAGGGCGTTCTTGACCGCCTGGGCGCGCTGCTGGGAGAGCTGCAGGTTGTACGCTTCGCTGCCCCGGGCGTCGGTGTGCCCCTCGATGCGGATGTTGGTGTCGGGGTATCTTCTGAGCACAGCGGCCACCCGGTCGATTTCAGCGTAGGCTCCCGGCTTCAGGGTTGCCGAGTCGAAGTCGAAGAGCAGCTCTGATTTGAAGGTGGCGGTCAGCACGTCCTGCGAGCGCTGGATGCTCGCTGCTTCAGAGGCCGCCACGGCCTGGCGCAGCTCCTGCTCCTGCTGATCCATGTAGGCACCGAAGCGATTGCCGGTAATACCCCCCAGCGCCGCACCGATTCCGGCGCCGAGCAGCGTCGCCTCGGTGTCGCGGCCGATGGCCTGCCCGGCGATGGCGCCAAGGCCGGCCCCGACGCCGGAACCGATCAGGGTGCCACGCTGGGTTTGGGTGGTTGGGGCGCAGGCCGAAAGGCTCAGCGCCAGACTCGAAACGATCAGGCCAGCGGTCAGTTTTTTCATCGCATGATTCCTTTCTTCATTGAAAGAGTTTTGCAATCAAATCGTTAATGGCTTCGTCGCTCGACGGAGCCTTTGCCCCGCCTGTGACTATTAAACTCTTGTTGATAGGTTTGAAACTCTGCCAGCTGCTCGGTTGAAAGGACCTTTTCCAGCCGATCTTCGGCTGACTGATCGATCCTTTCCAATTCGGCTTTCAGTGCCCTGCGATCCCGATTGCCCTGGGAGCGATATTTTCTTATCAACGTTTGTTTTTGCTCCATAGCTGCTTCGAGAACCGGGCGCAACCGGGCCTGCTGTTTTTCGCTCAGTTGCAGGCGGGCGGAACACCCGGCAATAAACTCAGCGGCGGTACTCTCTTCTCCCCTGGCTCCCCATGCTTGTACCAGGGTCGCCAGGAGGCTGAAAAGGCAGACATAGCCAAACAGGACTGTCGACTTCAGGACTAGGCGTTTTGCTGACAGGTGCTTCATAGAGGGCCTCCTGATATATAACTTTGGTACCCTGAAGCATAGAATGTTCTATCTGAACCGGGTGTTAAGAATGGGGTCGCTGAGGTTAAGTTTTGTAATGGAAACGGTGGAATTTAACATTTCTTTACGTGACCGGATGCGTCATAATATGGTTTTTGGTCCTTGGCCCTTGGGTCATGTCTTCAGGAGGGCTGGCTGTGGCCAGAAACAAGATCATCGTAAAGGCCGTGGTTTCTGTTGTGCTGCTGATTGCCGTTTCCGGGCTGGTTTACGGCAAAGAACCGGGTCCGGGGCAGGACGGGCATTTCGAGGTCGGCCTGGACCTGCTGCCCGCAGACGATTTCGACAGCCTCAAAAGCCGACTCGCCTTGAAACATGGGCTGGGGCAAGCCGGTGACTATCGGCTCCATGGCTCGCTGAAACTGGCTCATCGCCAGACCGGGGACAACGCCCTGTTTCCCGACAACCTCTATTCTGTCGCTGCTTCTCTGAGCGCGAGCAACCGAAGCTGGCACTTTGTGACCGGCATCGAGTCGTCGAGCGACAGGCCTTTTGACAGCACCGACGAAGTTGATGTTCGCTTGCGGGCCTCCCGGGAGGTGAAACGCTGGAACAGCAGCCAGCTGCATTTAGGCCTGTTCTATTCGAGTCAGTTCGGTTTTCCCCTGCCGCTGGTCTCGTATAACTATTCTGGTGAAAAGGTGACCCTGATGCTCGGTGTGCCCATGGCTCGCCTGAGGTGGGTACTGACCCCGAATACCACCCTGAAGGCCTCCTATCTGCCGGTGCGGCAGTTTCGGCTGTCCCTTGTGCGGCGTCTGACGGGGCGATTAAGTCTGGCTGTCGAAGGGGTTATCGAGGAGGAGGATTACCTGGTTGCCGACCGTCTCGACAAGGACAACGCCCTGGTGCTTGAAACCAGAACGGTCAGGGTCCACCTGACCCGAGAGGTTTATGACTCCTGGAAACTTGGGATTTATGCCGGGTACTCCTTTGACAATCGTTTTTTCGAGCGCGAAGGATTTGGGGACAAAGACAATCAACAGGATTTCGATGATGCCTGGGTGGGCGGGCTTAACCTGCGAATGTCTTATTGACATTGAGAGCCTCAGGATGGCGTAAAACCCCCTTGAAGACGGTTTTCAGGGTCTTGGGTGACCAAATATCAGTGGGCGTCAGCTTGAAAAATGAGGGGTATTGTCTAGACTTGCACAACGTGGAAGGCCCGGAGAATGGCGCATGGGTGTCGAAAAAAAACTTTGGACCATAGGGCAGAAACTCGGGCTTGCAACTGTCTGTATCTTTTTTGTGGCAGCGGTCTCCCTGGTCTCGTTTGTGAACTGGAAAATGGATCAGGAAGCCCTTGGGGACGCAAAAACCGTAGCCCAGGTCATACTCGACCGCACCCTGGCCACTCATACCTACTTTACCGATCAGCTCAAGCCCAACCTCTTCGCCCTGCTGGCGCAGACCGACCTGCCCAAGAAATACTTCGACCCCACCCTCATGTCTTCGACCTTTGCGGTGCGCAGCATCGACGGTTACTCCAAGACCATCAGCCCCGAAAACTATTACTACAAGTCGGCCACCATCAACGCGCGCAGTCCCGAGAACGAGGCCGATCACTTAGAGCGCAAGTTCATAGAAAATCTTTACGACGATCCCCAGTTGCAAGAAAAAGAAGAGATCCGGGAGTTTGACGGCGTCCCTTATTTTGTCTTCATGCGCCGCGGGGAAACCCTCAGCGAGGGCTGCATTCGCTGCCATGGTGACCCTGAAGAGGCTCCCGCTGAGTTGGTGGCCATCTATGGGTCGGAACGCAGCTTTCATAAAAAGGCCGGGGATATCGCTTCGGTGGTCTCGATCCGCATCCCCCTGGCCGCCGCCTATGCCCGGGTGGACCGTTTTGCCTTGGAGCTTTCCTCCTGGCTGGTTGCGGGGTTTCTGGTTTTGTGGACGGTGCAGTGGCTGGTGACCCGCCGCCTGCTGGTCAAGCCGCTGGAGGGGATCCGCAATAAGGCGGTGAAGATCACCTCAGACAAGCGTCACCTTGGAGAGCAACTCGAGCCGGCATCGGTGCGCGAACTGCATGAAGTCGCCACTGCCTTCAATGCCATGTCCAGTGGCCTGCGGCGCAAAACCGATGACATGGAAAACATCATCGAGCAGCGCACCGCCGAGCTCAAAGAACTCAACGGGCAGCTGCAGCAGGATATTCTCGAGCGGCAGCAGGTCGAAGCCAGGCTGCGCGAGCAGGAGCGGCGCCTGAACCACCTGGCCTATCATGACCCGCTGACCGACCTTCCCAACCGGGTTCTGTTTCAGGACCGCCTGCAGCAGGCCCTGGCCAAGGCCAGGCGTTCGACCCAGAAAGTGGCGCTGCTGTTTATCGATCTGGACCGCTTCAAGGAGGTCAACGACTCCCTCGGCCATGAAGTCGGCGACCGGCTGCTGTGCGAGGTGGCGAGGCGCCTGAGCGACTGCATCCGCAAGGCCGACACCGCCGCCCGCCTCGGCGGTGACGAATTTGTGGTCATTCTCGAGGATGTCAAGGATCTGACCAATCTCGGCCTGGTTGCAGAAAAGATCCTTCAGCGCCTTGCAGAGCCCTATCTGGTGGCAGAGCAAAGCATCGAGGTTACGGTGAGTATCGGGGTCAGCCTGTTTCCCGATCACGCAAAGGATGCCAACGCCCTGGTGGGTTGCGCCGATTCGGCCATGTACAACGCCAAGGATCTCGGCCGCAACAATGTCCGGTTTTATGGGTTTCGGCCCATAGCTACGGCTATGAGCTCTCAAACGAGCCAAAATCTGTTCTCAAGCTTCTGGATTTTCGCTTCGGCCCTTATTGTCGGACAGCCTCCTCGTCCTTACCCGCTCTGCCCCCATTGTCCGAACCTTTCTTTACGATTCTTTACAACTCCTGCAAATACTTTGGGTTAGAATGGTTCTGCAACCATGGGAGGATGGACTGAACTATGAACCGTATTCTTGTTATCGACGATGATGTCGAGCTGTGCGAACTGCTCAGTGATTACCTTCAGCCCGAAGGGTTCGTGGTCGAGACGGTCAACGAATCGCGGCTGGGAATCGAAAAAGCCCTCTCCGGCGATCACGGCCTGGTGGTTCTCGACGTGATGCTGCCGGGGATGAGCGGCTTTGACGTGCTGCGTCACATCCGGGAGAAGTCGAAGATCCCGGTGATCATGCTCACCGCCCGGGGCGACGATGTTGACCGCATCGTGGGGCTTGAGATGGGCGCCGACGACTACCTGCCTAAGCCTTTCAACCCCAGGGAACTGGTGGCGAGAATCCGGGCCATTCAGCGCCGGGCCGAAGCCGATCCGGTGGCCCGGACCGGCGACGGGGCCGTTGCGGAAACCCTGGCGGTCGGCGACATCGAACTCGACCCGGGGGCGCGTACCATCAGCCAGGGGGGCAGGGCGGTGGAGCTGACCGCCGTCGAGTTTTCGCTGCTCGAGGTGCTGCTGCGCCAGGCTGGACAGGTGGTGACCCGGGAGGACCTGGTGAAAAAGGTGCTCGGGCGCCGGCTTTCGCCCTATGACCGCAGCATCGACGTGCATTTGAGCAGCCTGCGCAAAAAACTCGGCCATGAGCTGGACGGCGCCGAACGGATCAAGACCGTGCGCGGGGTCGGTTACCAGTACGTTTTGCCTGCCCCGAAAAACTGAGAACCTGCCATGCGAAGCCTTTTTACCAAAATATTCGTCAGCTTCTGGCTCATCGTCACCCTCGCCGGGGTCATCATGGGGCTGCTGGCGCTGCTGAACCAGCCCCGGGAGGATTCTTTTTCAGGCGGGCATCGGCATTTTGTCGCGACCGCCCTCTGACCGCCCTCTCGGGCATCGGCGCTGAGGTGTCCGGCGCCCTCGAACGGGGCGGTCTCGATGCTCTGCACGCCTATGCCCAGGCCCTTCAGGAGGAGGGCCTGGGGGTCCACCTGGTGACTTCGCAGGGGGCCGATCTCTCCGGCGGGAAATTACACCCTGCGATGGTCGAGGTGGCGCAAAAGGCCCTTGCGAGCGGTGAAGTGCAACGCTCGAGGCCGATGCGGGGGTGGATTCTCATGGCGAAAGTTCTGTCGTTGTCCACAGGAGATGTCGCCGCCCTGGTGGTCGAACTCAGGTTTCCCCGACGGCCGCGGGGGGATTTTTTTGACCGCATCGCCAAGGGGCATGTCCACGCCGAAGGTTTAACCGTCTTCCTGGTGACCGGGGGGATTATCTGCTTCTTTCTGGCCCGCTCGCTGACCGCTCCGATTCGCAAGCTGCGCCTTGCCACTCAGCGTTTTGCTGGCGGAGAACTCTCCACCCGGGTCAGCCAGGATATCCGGGGGAAAAATGAGATCGGCGACCTGGCCCGGGATTTCGACGGCATGGCCGAACGCATCGAGGCGCTTATCGGTTCGCAGAAGCGGTTGCTGGGGGATATCTCCCATGAGTTGCGCTCTCCTTTGGCAC
>CALZIZ010000068.1 GCA_945787465.1 uncultured Desulfuromonadales bacterium | reverse complement strand
TCAGGTGCCCGTGAAGGCGGATTTCCTGGTGCATGCAGCTCGGCTCCCCGTAAGATGCCCCATCTTAGAACGCAACCGCCCCATTATTCAAGGGCCTTTCAGTGATTTATCAGGGGAATTCGAGAATGATGCGCTGGCCATCGTAGGCCAGCTCCACGCCCTCGGGCAGAAGCGCCGCATGCCGCCGATGATCGACATCGTGGGTCAGATGGGTCAGCAGGGTGCGCCCGGCACCGACCCGCGCGGCAAACTCGACGGCCTGAGGGATGTTGAAATGGCTGGCGTGGGGCTTGAAACGCAGTCCGTCGATCACCAGCAGGCTCAGCCCCTGCAGCTGCGCCTCGCTGGCCTCGGGGACAGCGCTGCAATCGGTCAGGTAGGCAAAACTGCCGATGCGGTAGCCCAGCGAACGCCCAGGACCGTGCACCAGCGGCAGGGGCCTGATCTGCCGGCCGAAGAGTTCGAAATCCCCATCGGCCCGGCAGGTCGCCAGTCGCGGGCGGTAACCGCTCGCCTCTTCGTCGTTGAAGATATAACCGAATCCCCGGTGGATCGACGCAATGCTCTCAGCCGAGCCGTAGATGGGGATAGCTTCTCCGCCGGGCGGGTTGAAGGCCCGCAGATCGTCGATGCCGTGGACATGATCGGCATGGGTATGGGTATAAAAAACGGCATCGATGCGCGACAGCCCCTCGCGCAGGGCCTGCTGGCGCAGGTCGGTAGACGAGTCGATGAGCACATTCCGGCCGCCCCAGGAGACCAGGGCGCTGCAGCGGGTACGACGGTTGCGTGGCTCGCTTGAGCTGCAGACCGCACAGCGACAGCCGATAATCGGCACCCCGGTGCTGGTCCCCGAGCCGAGGATGGTGATGGTCAGGTCTTTGTCACTCATGCCTTGAACGCACCCACCTCAGCCTCCAGGGTCGCCGTCTGCTGCGCCAGGGTCTCGACCACCTTGTCAAGCTCGGCGGTTCGGGAGACGTTATTTTCGGCAATCGGCCGGATGCGCGAAACCGCCTCGACCACCTGGCGACTGCGCAGGGCCTGCTCCCCGGTGGCCTCGTTGATACGCTCGATCATGGTGCGGATGTTCTCCATGCTGATGTTGATCTGACGCCCCCCCTTGGCCTGTTCGCTGGTGCTGTACTTGACTTTTGAGGCGATCTCCCGCATCGCGTCGGCAGCATTGGCCAGTTGATGGTTGCCATCGGCCTGCTGGTTGACCGCTGAAGCGATCTGCCCCAGCATGGCGGCCACCTGGTTGATCGACATTGTGATCTGCTGGCTGCCCTTGGCCTGCTCCTGGGTGGCGCGGACAATGCCGCGCACCTGCTCGGTGGATTTCAGGGTACTGGTGCGAATCTTCTCAAGGGCATCGCCGGCCGCCTGGGAACGGGCAACCTCCTTATGCACCCGCCGGCTGCCTGCGCTCATCGCCTCAACGGCCTTGCGGGTGCCGCTCTGCAAATTGGTGATGATGGCGCCGATCTCCCCGGTCGAAACGGCCGTCCGGTCGGCCAATTGGCGGATTTCGTCGGCCACCACCGCGAAGCCGCGACCGTGGTCGCCCGCCTGGGCGGCGATAATCGCTGCGTTGAGGGCCAGCAGGCTGGTCTGATCGGTCACCTCGTCGATCACCGTAAGGATGGTGCCGATGGCACTCGACTGGGCTCCCAGGTTTTGAATAACCGCGCAGGCTTCATCGACGATCTGCCGCACCCCGTTGATTCCGGAGATGGTGGCATCGACGGCCTCTTTGCCTTTTTCGGCGTCGCGGGCGGCCTCTTCGGAGAGGCTGTTGGTACGCTCGGCGTTCTCCTCGATCTCTTTAATGGCTGCGTCCATCTCGGTGATGGACGAGGCGGTGATTTCGGTAGAAGACGACAGAGACTCCAGGTTGTCATTGATCTGCTGGCTGGAGACGGACATCTCGCCGATCGATGCCGAGACCTCTTCAACGGTGGCAAAGAGCCTTTCCATCTGCTCGGCGATCTCCTCGACGGTGGCCCCCAGCTCCAGAGTGGCCGAGGAGCTCTCCTCGGCCGCATCGAGCAGAGTCCCGGTGCTCTGGGCGATCCCGGCAAGGGTCTGGTCGATCTTTTCGAGAGCCTCGTGGCACTCCTCGAGGGTCTGGGACTGATGGACCGCCCCCTGGTTGACCTCGGCCGAAGAGCCGCGGATCAGCTCCGCCGCCGCGCCCAGCCCCTTGCGCACCACCTGGGTGCGCAGCACCATGTCCCGCAGCCGGCCCATGAACCGATTAAAGCTCGCAGCCAGTTCGCCGACTTCGTCGCTCGAATTGACCTCCAGGGTCCGGGTCAGGTCGGCGCCCCCCTCGGCAATATCCTTGAGATTCTGCACCACATCGGCCAGCGGGCGGACGATGCCCCGGGAGATGCCGATGCCGACCAGAACGGCCAGAGTGCCTACGCCGGCCAGGATCGTGATCAACAGGCTGCGCAGCTTGCCTTGGGCAGAGAGCATTTCGGAGCGATCAAGAGCAATCAGCATCCCTTCGTCATGATCGGAAAATGGCCGGTTGTAAAGCTCGAAAGGCACCCCCCCAAGGTTTTCGCTCCACTGCTGGCGCCCTTGGAGGTCCTCGAAGGTAAACTTCGCCAGCTCCGGGTCGGTTGCCGAGATCCCGCCCGACTCATTGTAAAAGGCGACCTCTGCTCCGCCAAGCTCCTTGATCCGCGCCGCGTAAATCTCATCGAGGTAAATGACCCCAACCAGGTAGCCGATGGTTTTTTTGTGGAAACGAACCGGGGAGACGGCGACGATCGCGGTCAGGCCGTCAAACTCATCCAGAGCGCTGACCGACTCGCCGGTCATGGCCGCCTGAATCAGCGCATGGTCGCTGTCGCTGGCCTGGACAACGTCCTGCCGCTGCTCGGTCAGACTGCGGCGAAGAATCACACCTTCGGCATTGAGCACCTGAACCAGGTCGAAGTTGAAAATCCTCTGCACATCCTCGATCGTTGACCCCAGATGGAGCATGGTGTCGGACGATTCGGCAAAATAGATGGAGTTGACCAGGTCGGCATTTTGACTTGCCAGGCGGATGTAATTGGCCGCCTCGCGCGCCGAACTCTCCAGGCTCTTCCCGGCGAAGGCCGCCACCTCTTGCGCCCTTTGCTGCATCAGCCGGTCCAGTTGATCCTGGGTCGCCCCCGACACCAGAAACAGCGCCAGGCTCAAGGGGACAACCGAGAGCAGGGTGAGGGCAAGCAGAATTTTCCAGCGCAAACTTAAAGATGAATACATACCGGTACCTTTTATTTAACCGCCCAAGGACCAATCTTCATGGATGGGTAAGGGGGCAAAACCTGCGGGCCATAATGTCCTGGCCCGTATCGCTTAAAACAAAGCTGACAAATTCTCCGGCCTGCCCTGCAGGGACGCCACGGGTAACCAGCAGCAGGGGCTTGGCCAGCGGGTAGCGGCGTTGCAGGATCGTCTCCGCAGTGGGCAAATGGCCGCCGACCCGCATCAGCTTCACCTCGGCAGAATCGACCATGCTCCTGCTGACCGCGGTAATAGCAAGCGGAAACATAGCCACCTGAAGATCGGCATCCTCGACCACCGAAGAGACCAGGTGGAGGGGGGTCAGCGGCAGCCCCCGCAGGATTTCCTGCTCAACCGCGTCGCGCATCCCCGAACCAGCAGGATGGGTGACCACCAGAATCGGCTCATCGGCTCCCCCCACCTCACTCCAGTTGCTGATGCGGCCACTGAAAATGCCCTGCAACTGATCGAGATCAAGGTTTTCTACGGCATTGGCCTGGTGGGCCACAATCACCAGCGAATCCCAGCCGACCAGGGTCCCCACCAGGCCCGCGTCCGTTTCATCCTGGCGCAGAAACCGCCCGGCACCGGCCAGATCGACCTGCCCGGCCAATAACGCACTAATGCCAGGGTCGGTATTGCCCCCGGCGATATGCAAGCGCACCCCGGTCTGCCCTTTGAAAAGCAGTGCGGCCTTGGGCATGAAGTAGCGCTGCAAGGTCGTGGCGCCTGCATAGTGCAACATTTCACCGGCCCTGGCCACTCCGGACACCAAGACCAGGCCCAGAACCAGGGCCACCACAGGTCGCATTGGTAAACTCCGCCTTTAGAGGTTTGAAATCCGGTTTAATTTGCAAGAACTGGGCCTTGCCCCCTGGGGTTTGTTACGCCAAAAACATATCATCAAAAAATCATCCCTGGCAACATTTTGTCCCCAGATACGCCCCCGGAATCGGCTTCGCAGCCCCGCCACAGCCCTCTCGCACCGTTTTTCCGCTGCGGACCGACCCGCAGTCACAGACCAGGGATCTTTGCCGAGGCCATTGTATGAATCTCAAAGTGGCGTTATTATTAAAATCTGATCCGTGAGTTCGTCCGGGCAATAGCACAAGGCACTGACCTGCCTGTAAACATCACCGACAACAATGGGTGCGCCTCAGACTTTTTTGACACACCTGTCCAGGCCAGGCACTGACCCTCTTTTTACGCCCCGAACTCACCGATCCAGGCGTCAAAAAAAAACCGCGGAGACCTGCTATGCCGGGAGCACCACCCAACATACCCAAGCTGTTCATCAGCAACTTCACCGTGGATTACTCGGCCCCCTTTCGCCGGCACCTCAACCGCCTCGAGGTGGAAATCGGCCGCGAGGACTACCGTCACCTCAAGCGGGTCGAATTGCTTGACCAGATGCCGAGCGAAACCCGCTTTGCCGGCATGGAGGAGATCACCGGGCGGGTTCTGAAAACCACCCAGAACAACTACAACCGCGACCTGCTTCAGCGCCTGGGCATCCGCGTCTACCTTGATCCTGCGGATTACGCCGTCTATTACCGCCTGCCCGACCGGGCGCTGCGTTTCTTTCCGGTCTGGCGCCAGAAGGTCCTGACCCGCTTTTTCGGCTCGCCCCCCGGCACCGATACCGGCTGGAGGCCCTGCGGCTCACGGCTGAGCGGGTTTGAGGCGCGCTACCATCCCGATGCCGCCGGCGGGGTGCTGCTGCTGCGCCGCGCCAACCTGGCCAACGGCGATTTGACCCTGCTGACCGCAACCCACGGCCCCTACGACCCCCATACCCTCGATGTGGCCCTGTTCTTTCTGCGCAGCGGCAAAGGCCAGGCGGCGCTGGTCAACCTCGGCTTTTCCGGGCGCGAACCGCTGACCGACGAGAACCTCGAGATGCTCAAGCAATGGGGCGTGCCGCTGAACCCGAGCAACATCGATGTCATCTATCCCTACGTCGATGCCGCAGGCCATCCCTACTGCTACAAGCTCGAAGAGGGCCTGAGGCGCTACATCGCCCTGCTTGAAATCCCCGCACCGGCTCTGATCATCGACATTCACGGCTGCGTCGGCACCCAACCCGATGATCACCGCCTGGCGGTCGGCCTGGGCGGCTTCCCCCCCTACCGCAGCACCGATGAGCTGGGGCAGCTGATAGAGCGCGGCGGAGTCCTGCATCTCGCCCCCGACCCGCCGCTGCGCAAGGGGCTGGAAACCCTGCGCGACCTTTCCGAAGAAATTTTTGTCCAGTTCTGCCAGAAGCAGCACCAGTGCTACCAGTTTTTCGTCCTCGGCGGACTGCAGCTCATGGGACGCCAGCTCGACCCGCGCCAGGAGGCGAAAAGCCTGCTGCCCGGCGAAGAACGCACTTTTTTGCCCAAGGAGAATGTCCGCTGGCTGCCCGGAGCCGGAGGCAACGCCCTGCAGCGCATCGAGGCCCGCAAGCTGCACGCCGACACCCTGTGCCTGCACGTCGAGATCCCCACTGCGGTGCGCCGGCGCATCGCCCTGAAGCTGCGCGAACTCGAAATCACCGAATCCCTCGAATCGAGCGGACTTTGAGGCTAGCAATCAGTGATTGGTGATTGGTCGGTCATCCGCCAACTGAACTCACCGATTCAACTCCAGGGTGAAGTGCGGCTGCGAGATGGACTGACCCCGGCACACCGGGCATTTTCCCGGCCGGCTCAGGCGCTCTCGCTTATGAAAGATAAAGCCGCACTTTCTGCATTCGGCGGCCGTGACCCGAAGCTTCACCCCGAAACCGTGAGCACTGCGGCGGATATGCTCCAGATGGGCTTCGACCTCGCGCTCGGAGATGCCCGCCTCGGCCGAAATCTCCTGTGAGCTCAGGCTGCGGCCTGCAAGCAGGCCGATGATCCGCTGCCGCACCGTATCGGTCACGGCCGCGGGTACCGTCGGTTGCTTCTCTTTATTTCGCGACATTGCTTGGTTCTCCCCCTTCCACCGGAGCCGTCCATGACAGTTGCAGCCGAACTGAATATCGTCACCGGAGCCTTTAGCTTTACCGGTAAATATATCACCCGGCGGCTGCTGGCGGGCGACAAACAGGTGAAAACCCTCACCGGCCACCCCCTGCGGCAGAATCCCTTCGAAGGCAAGGTGGAGGCGGTGGGCTTTCATTTCGACAGACCGGCGACCCTGACGGCAAACCTGAAGGGGGCCAGCACCCTCTACAACACCTACTGGATACGCTTTGAGCATGCCCAGGCCACCTTTGAGCGCACCCTCGAGCAGACCCGCATCCTGCTGCGCTGCGCCGCAAAGGCCGGCGTCGGGCATATCGTGCATTTCAGCAGCATCCATGCCGATGCCCGCTCGGCCCTACCCTATTTTCGCGCCAAAGGGCTGGCCGAGCAACTGGTCGAAGAAAGCGGCATCCCCTGCACCATCCTGCGGCCGACCCTGATGTTCGGCCTCGAAAGCAGCTTTTGCAACAACCTGGCCTGGATGCTGCGCAAGTTCCCCATGTTCGCCGTGGCCGGCTCGGGCCGCTACAGCATTCAACCGGTCTTCGTCGATGATGTCGCCGAACTCGCGGTGCGCGCCGGCCGCAACCGCCAGTTGCTGAACACCGACGTTGCCGGCCCCGAGGTATTTACCTTCGATGCACTGGTGAAGCTTCTGGCGCGAAAGATCGGCTGCCGCGCCAGGCTGATGCATGTCTCCCCTCGGCGGGCGCTGAAAATGGTCGCGCTCATCAACGACATGGTCAACGACGTGGTCTTGACCGCCGATGAAATCCGCGGGATGATGGAGAACCTCATCGTCTCCGACGCCCCCCCGCTCGGGCACACCCTGTTCAGCGACTGGCTCGACAAGAACGCCGAAGCCCTGGGCATCAAGTATTACTCGGAGCTCAAATACCACTTCTGTTAACTTGTCCCCCGGACAAACTCGGGTAAAATAGAGGCGGATTGCCAGAAACGCTTCTCGAGAGGTGATTATCATGCCGACAGCCAACTATAACCGGCTGGTCCGACAAGGCATCGAAGCCATTGAACACGGCAACACCCTGATGGCCCTGGTTCATCTGGAAGAAGCCGCCACGCTGAGGGCCACCCCGACAGTCAACAGCTACCTCGCCTATTGCCTGGCCAAGGAGCGTCGCCAGATGCAACAAGCAGTGCAACTGTGCCTCGAGGCCATAAGGCAGGAGCCGGGCAACTCCATCCACGCGCTCAACCTCGGCCGCATCTACCTGCTGGGGGGCAACAAGGGGCGGGCCATCCAAACCTTTCGCAAAGGACTCAAACTGGGGCGCAACCAGCAGATCATCAAAGAGATCAAAAGCCTGGGCCTGCGCAAATCACCGCCTCTCTCCTCCCTCGATCGCGACCATCCCCTGAACAAGTTTCTCGGCATAGCGTTCAGCAAGCTGGGCTTTCGCTGAGCCGATCGAAAAAAGGCCGGGAACATCGGTTCCCGGCCTTTTTCGTTGCCCTGGTTTGCGCCCTTCACTTATCAACGGGGGCGACGGCTTTTGCCTTCTTTGTATTCCCCGGTAAAGGGGGTCAGCTCGATTTTCAGATTTTCGACAAAGCCCCCCTGGGTGACCGTGACGGGAGTCGGCTCATCGCCGCCCAACCGTCCGTAGAGTTCGCCGGGCCGGGGCATGTCCCAGGCATGGATGCGCGCCCCGAGGTAATAGGTGCCGCCCTCAGGCAGGTAGATGGTGAACTTGCCTTCGGGGTCCGAAAGGGTCGAGACGAAGTCGGGCAGACGCTTCATGTCGGGGTCGCGATAGGCGATGGCAAAGCTTCCGGAAACCGGCTTGCCCTGGGCATCGAGCAGCATGCCGCGGATGCCGGTTTCGGTTTTCTGATCGACCACCGACTTCTTGAAGAACATCGGGGCCTCCATCGAGAGGACCTGCAGGTCGACCAGCGCAAGCTTGCCCGGCACGACCGTGGTTACAACCCGCTGGTGCTCCGAATAGTAATCGCCTTTCGACAGCGGGCCGGCCGCCTGGCCGCTGAGACGCTTGCGCGCCACCACGTAGTAGGTGCCCGGCGGCACCTCGAGAATGTAGCTGCCCTGGGGGTCGGTGGGGCTGGAGATGTACATGGAGGGCCCGAGAAGATTAGAGACCGCGTCGGGGTAGATATTGACATAGGCCTCTTCGAGCGGCTGGCCGTCGGCCTTGAGCGAAACCTGCCCCTTGATTCCGGTGCGCCCCTGGCCATCGACATAGCTGCCTGCCATCTGGTCCGCTGAGCCCTTGACACCCTGGGACATGCAGCCCGTCAGAGCCATGCAGGCCACCAGCACCACCCCATAAAAAAGATGCACCATCCTTGCCTCCTTCAGCTGTTCAGCGCCTCGCAGGAACCTGGTCGGATATTGGAAAGATACATTGTGCGAATCGGCCGATTTCTCGTGGCGATCAAAAATATCCGACAGGCCCCAGGTGGCCAATTCATAAATCCAGACTGTGACATTTTACTAGCTGACCAACAAATGTCAAAGGGGCCGTTGAAAACCCCTGCCGCAGGGTTTAGACTTTTAAAAACACTGGTATTTTCCAACCGGCAGCGCCGGGAGGGAGGAATTTAAATCTTATATACCCTTCAATCAATTGCATTTCAGGAGAGGATTCCCCGATGGAGTTCATCGTAAAAAAAGCCCCGCCCCTGCAACACAAAACCGCCTGCCTGGTGCTCGGCGCCTTTGAAGGCAAACTCAAGACCCCGCTGCTCAAAGAACTGGACCAGGCCCTCGGCGGCACCCTCGCAATGGCCACGAAAAACCAGGAATTTTCGGCCAAGCACCGTGAGACACTGCTGCTGCACCCCGGCAAGGCACTGCCCGCCGAACGCATCCTGCTGATCGGCCTGGGTAAGGAAAAAGGTGCCGGTCAGGACCGGATTCGCCAGGCTGTCGGTGCCGCCATAGGATTTATCCAGGCAAAAAAACTGACCGAGGCAACCTTTGACCTGGGCTCTTTCGCCCTCAAGGGCCTCAGCCTCGAGGCTCTGAGCCAGGCCATCGGCGAAGGGACGGAGCTTGCGGCCTATCGCTTTGACCGCTATCTCACCGAAAACCTTGAAGATTTACCACCGCAGTTGTCACAGGTGCGATTGCTGATCGAGAAACAGAACCAGGCCAAAGAAACCGAACTCGGGCTCGCCCATGGCCGGGCGATCAGCCGCGGCGTCATGCTGGCCCGCGACCTGGTCAATGAACCGGGCAACACCAAGTCCCCCGAGTTTCTTGCCGAACAGGCCCGCCAGGTCGCCGCCGAGGCCGGCATCAAATGCACGATTCTCGATCAGCAGGAGCTGCAGGACCAGGGCTTCGGCGCCATGCTCGGCGTCGCCCAGGGCAGCGTTCGACCGCCGCGCCTGATCGTTCTGGAATATTCGGGCGAAAACGGCGACGCCCGGCCTATCGCCCTGATCGGCAAAGGGGTGGTCTTCGACGCCGGGGGCATCTCCCTTAAGCCCGCCGAAAAGATGGATGAGATGAAAATGGACATGGCCGGCGGCGCCGCCGTGCTGGGGGCCCTTTTTTCGGCGGCGCTGCTGAAACTGCCCGTCAACCTGGTGGGGATCATCCCGGCGGTGGAAAACATGCCTTCAGGCAGCGCGATACGCCCCGGCGACATCCTGACCTCCCTTTCCGGGCGCACCATCGAGGTGCTCAACACCGACGCCGAAGGCCGGCTTATCCTGGCCGACGCGCTGACCTACGCCAAGCGCTTCGAGCCGCGGGTGGTCATAGATCTGGCCACCCTGACAGGGGCCTGCATCATTGCCCTGGGGCACCACGCCACCGCGGTGCTGGGCAACCACGACGGGCTGATCCGGCAACTGATCAAGGCCGGCGAGTCGAGCGGCGAACGCCTCTGGCAGCTGCCGTTGTGGGACGATTATGCGGCCCAGCTCAAAAGCGAGGTCGCCGACATCAAAAATATCGGCGGACGGCCCGCCGGAACCATCACCGCCGCCGCCTTTCTGAAAAAATTCGCCCAGGACTACACCTGGGCCCACCTCGACATCGCCAGCACGGCCTGGGAGGATAAAGGACGGCCATATATCGCCAAAGGCGGCACCGGCGTCGGCGTGCGGCTGCTGATCCAGTACTTACGTCAAAGATGATGCACTCGCAAAAACGCAAGAGATGGCTAAGCAAAAATTTCGATCTACAAGGCGTAGTGGTTTTTCAGGGGTGAAGGCATACATATGGTATGTCGAAGTCCTGAAAAAGCGCTGCAACGCAGTAGATCGGACTTTTTGCGACGCCATCAAAGATGATCTTGACAGGCTCCATCGGCATGATAAATTTTCTCCAATCTAACCCAACTCCGCAAGACCAGGGTTTAACCTGGATCCGTGAGTTGGGAGGGGGAAAAGAGTGTAAGTGCTTGGCCTGAATAAGTGTTTCACAAAATCTGAGGCGCACCCAAAGGTTCGTCGGTGATTTTTTGAACGCCTAGGCAGGTCAATGAATTGCGCTATTGCCCGCTCAGAACACACGGATCCAGTTTTAACTGCCAGAAAGGAGCCCCCCCGTGCTGAAATACTGCGCATGGTGTGGAAAATTCCAGGGCGCAACCGCCGGCAAGGGTCACCAGATTCGAAAAAATGTCTGTGAAATCGACACCTCGACCATCTGCCCCGGCTGCCTGATCCGCCTTGTCGGCCAAAAGCCCGGCAGGCGCCTGCTGCAGCGCTGACCCCGCTTTTTGCCGACCGCCACAGAAAAAGGGATAGAACCCTCCCAGGGGTTTCTATCCCTTTTTTTACCGGAGAATTGGGTGTGCTTAACTAATTTTGGTTGATTTTTTCTGGGCAGAGTATAAATTATTGGGGATTTGTTACCTTTTTCGATCCAGAACCGGGTACCAGATCATCAGATCTGCCAAAAATCCAGGGGGCAAACCAGGTTTTTTGACAGATGCAGGTTGGGGTTTTCCGGTACCAGGAGGCTGCCGGACCGAGACGGACCGAAACGAAAAACGGGATGTTCAAGGCCGGATTTTCGAGAATTTGAGAGCGAATAGCAGGGCTATTTGTCGAAAATTGTCTGGGATATGGGCCGATCAACTAATTTTGCCGTCGGTCCCTGTCAAGTCTGACAATCTCCTGAGCGGGAACAGTCTTTTTTTCAGCACAGGGAGAAGGAAACAATGGTTACTGGAAAGGTAAAATGGTTCAATGATGCCAAAGGATTCGGATTCATCGAGCAAGAAGGGGAACCCGATGTCTTCGTCCACTATTCTGCCATTGAAATGGAGGGCTTCAAAACCCTGACCCAGGGGGACCCCGTCGCCTTTACGATCGTACAGGGCCCCAAAGGGCCCCAGGCGCAGAACGTTAGCCGCGCTTGACCCATACCTGAACCCGTGAGTTCTGACCGGGCAATAGCGCAAGTCATTGACCTGCCTAAGCGTTCAAAAAATCACCGACGAACCTGTGGGTGCGCCTCAGATTTTTTGAAACCCTTATTCAGGCCAAGCCCTTACACTCTTCTCCCGCCCCGATCTCACGGATCCAGGACATATAAAAAGAACCACCTGCCCAGAAATTCCGCATGAACACTGAAATGGATTCTGCTGGCGACAAAGCCCCGCTCTATAGCGGGGCTTTTTTTGATGGCGTCGCAAAAAGTCCGCCTTACTGCGTTACAGGGGGGGGGGCAAGACCTCGACATCTATGCCTTCGCCCCGGAAAAACCACTAAGCCTTGCAGGACGAAATTTTTCACTTAACCCTCACAGGGGGGTTTGCCAGAGCCTCTTTCTTTGGCCCGCCTGCCCCAAAGGGGGCCGACCAGGCACCTCCCGAAGCCCTCCCAGGGCTGCAAACAGCCGGCTCCCAGCCGGCTTTGGCCTTGACATCCTGTTGCTGGATTGCTAACTTACGAGCTTCGGCAAAAGCCCAGCAACGCTCTGATTTGCCTCTTCAACCGACAGAATTGATACCCCCATGAAGGTACTGGTTTCCGACAGATAAGATCTTCGAAGCGGCCGAAGGAATTGAATTGGAATACCAACCGGGCCTCTCGGCGCAGGAGCTGCTCGACGCGGTGGCCGACATCGAGGGACTGGTCGTGCGGGGCGGCACCCAGGTCACCGACGAGCTTCTGGCGGCAGCTCCGCGCCTCAAGGTGGTGGCCCGCGCCGGCATCAGTGTCGAGAACATCGACCTGGTCGCGGCCAACCGCAAGGGGGTCGTGGTGATGAACACCCCCTTCGGCAGCACCACCACCACCGCCGAGCACACCCTGGCCATGCTTATGGCGCTGGCCCGGCAGATTCCCGATGCCCACAATTCGCTCAAGGCCGGCCGCTGGGAAAAACACCGCTTTCTGGGGGTCGACATCTCCGGCAAAACCCTCGGGGTCATCGGGGCCGGCAAAATCGGTCGCCTGATTGTCGAGCGTGCCATCGCGCTGCGCATGAAAGTGCTGGTCTTCGACCCCTACCTGGTCGAAGACGTCGTGCGGCAGATGGGCGCCGAACAGGTCAGCTTTGATGACCTGCTGCAGCGCTCGTCAAGCCGGGCTGCCGTATCATCAACTGTGCCCTCGGCGGGCTGATCGACGAAACGGCACTGGCCGAGGCCATCGCTCAGGGCCGGGTGGCCGGAGCGGCACTCGACGCCTTCACCAAGGAACCGCCCGAGCCCGACAACCCCCTGCTGGCACTCGACGAGGTCATCTGCACCCCGCACCTGCGGGCCGCCACCGTCGACGCGCAGGTCAACGTCACCGTCCAGGCAGCCGGGCAGGTGGTCGATTACCTGAAAAAAGGCATCATCAACAACGCCCTCAACGTCCCCTCGATCAGCGCCGAACTGCTGGCCGAGGTACGGCCCTATTTCGAACTGGCAGAGCGCCTCGGCTCCTTTCAGGCCCAGATCTATGCCAAGGGCCTGCAGACCGTGACCATCGAGTACGCCGGCGATGTCACCGAACACCCGACCGGACCGCTGACCATGGCCCTGCTCAAGGGCCTGCTGTCGCCGATCGTCGGCCCGCTGGTCAACTACGTCAACGCCCCCCACTTTGCCAGGGAGAGGGGCATCCGCGTGGTCGAGGCCCGCAGCAGCACCGCCGAAGGCTTTGCCAACATGATCCGCCTGACGGTGACGGGCAACGAAGGCCAGCGCTCGGTCAGCGGCGCCCTTTTCGCCGAAAACGACTACCGCATCGTGCGGGTCGACGACTACCAGGTCGAAGCCGTCCCCCAGGGCAACCTGCTGGTGCTGCACAACGACGACCAGCCGGGGGTCATCGGCTTTCTCGGCCAGGCCCTGGCCGACGCGCAGATCAACATCGCCATGATGAACCTGTCGCGTCGCAAGATCCAGGGTCGCGCCATCTCCCTGATCAACGTCGACAGCCCGGTCCCCGAAGCCGTCCTGGAGAGGTTGCGCGCCAACCCACATATACTCTCAGCGGTGCAGGTCCACCTGTAGCCTGGCAAAAAGCCCCATCCGCAAAGGATCATACCCGAAATGATACCAACCGACGTCGCCCCCGAAGTCATGCTCCCCAAAGGGGTCAAGGACTTTCTGCCGAACAAGGCGGCCAAAATCGAATACCTTACCCAGACCCTGCGGCAGGTTTTCTCGCGCTGGGGGTTTCGTCCCATCATCCCCCCCGCCCTCGAATACCTGCACGTTCTCGAGCGCGGCCTCGGCGAGGGCCTGCGGGAGAAGGCCTTTCGCTTTGACGACCGGCAAAGCGGCAAGCTCGCCGCCTTCCCCCCGGACATCACCCCCCAGGTGGCGCGGATCGTCGCCACGCGCATGCGCGAGACCCCCCTGCCGCTGCGCCTGAGCTACAGCGGGCGGGTGCTTCGCCACACCGAGCAGCAGATGGGCAAAGACCGGGAGATCTTCCAGGCCGGCGTCGAGATGATCGGCCTGGCGAGCCCCGAGGCCGATGCCGAAATGATCGCCATGGCCATCGAATCCTTCAAGGCCCTGGGGGCCGAGGAATTCACCGTCGACATCGGCCAGGTCGAGTTTTTCCGTGGGGTGATGGCGGACTGCCCGCTGCCCGAGGCCCAGGCCCGCGAGGCCCAGGCGGCCATCGCCCGCAAAGACAGCTCCGGCCTGCAGGCCCTGCTCGAGCAGACCCCGCTCAACGACCGGGCCCGCGAGGAGATGCTCGCCCTGCCGCGGCTGTTCGGCGGCCGCGAGGTCCTCGACAAGGCGGCAAAAATCGTCAATAACGACCGCTCCAAACGGGCCCTCGACAACCTCTCGCAGGTTCTCGACATCCTCACCGTTTACGGGGTTGAGAAGCACGTCACCCTCGATCTGGGCGAGCTGCGCGGCCTCGATTACCACACCGGCATCATCTTCCAGGGCTTTCTCACCGGCATCGGCCGGGCGGTCTGCTCCGGGGGGCGCTACGACAACCTGACCGGCAGGTACGGCTTTCCCGCCCCCGCGACCGGCTTCACCTTCAACCTGCTCAACCTGCTCTTCGCCCTCGACAAAGACCTCGAGCAGGTCGCCGGGCAAAACACCGACGTGCTGATCTTCCAAAGCGGCGCCAACAAGCAGCCGGCCCAGCTGATCGCCAGGGCGCTGCGCGAACAAGGCCTTTCAGCCGCCCGGGACATCATCCCCCGAAGCCTCGAAGGCACCCTCGACTACGCCCGCAAGATGCACTTTCGCTTCGTCATGATCGTCGGCAACCAGGACGAGGACGTGCAACTGGTACGAGTTTCCGACGGCTCCCGCAGGCAGGTGGCTTTTGCGGCGGTGCTCGCCGAAGACTTCAGCCTTGCGCAGTAACGGATCAAGCAAGCCCGACAACCAGAAGCAGTACAGCAAGAGTCCCCATGCAGCCTGCGCCACATCCAGCGCCGTGCGGACAGATTGAATTCATACACGATTTACCTTTATAGACTCAGGAGAATCCAAGCATGGCCAATGTAATTATCGTAGGCGCCCAGTGGGGCGATGAAGGCAAGGGCAAGGTCGTTGACATCTATACCGAGAACGCCAACGACGTTGCACGCTTTCAAGGAGGGAACAACGCCGGGCACACCCTGGTGGTCGGCAACGAGAAAACCGTTCTCCACCTGATCCCCTCCGGGATTCTGCACCCGGGCAAGCGCTGCATTATCGGCAACGGCGTGGTCCTTGACCCTAAGATCTTCCTCCAGGAGATCGAAGGCCTTAAGGCCAAGGGCTACCTCAAGGACGACAGCCAGCTGGTCGTCGACGGCAACGTGCACATCATCATGCCCTACCACAAGGCGATCGACATCGCCCGCGAAAAGGCCTCAGGGGCCCGCAAAATCGGCACCACCGGCCGCGGCATCGGCCCCACCTACGAGGACAAGATCGGCCGTCGGGGCATCCGCCTGAACGACCTGGTCAATCCCCAGGTCTTCGCCCGCAAGCTCAAAGAGGTGCTGCCCGAAAAGAACTTCATGCTCGAAAAATTCCTCGGCGAGCCCGCCCTGGCCGAAGAGGCGATCATCGAGGAGTACACCGGCTACGCCCTGCAGCTTAAAAAATACCTCGGCTGCGCCTCCACCCTGCTCAACCAGAGCATCCGCGAGGGGCACAACATCCTCTTCGAAGGGGCCCAGGGCAGCCTGCTCGACGTCGACCACGGCACCTACCCCTACGTCACCTCGTCCTCGACCATCTCCGGCGGCGCCTGCACCGGCACCGGGGTCGGCCCGCGTTTTATGGACGAGATCATCGGCATCTCCAAGGCCTACGTGACCCGCGTCGGTGAAGGCCCCTTCCCCACCGAGCTCAATGACGCCATGGGCGAAAAGCTGCAGAAAGCCGGCAACGAGTTCGGTGCCACCACCGGCCGGCCCCGCCGCACCGGCTGGTTCGATGCCGTGGCCCTGCGCGAAGCGGTGCGCACCAACGGCATGACCGGCCTGGCCATCACCAAGATGGACGTGCTCAACGACTTCGACACCATCAAGGTCTGCACCGCCTACTCCTACAAAGGCGAGCTGCTCGAGGACTTTCCCCGCGACTTCGAGGTGCTGCGCGAGTGCCATCCGGTCTACGAAGAACTCGAGGGCTGGAAATCCGACATCAGCACCGTCACCGAATTCGATCAGCTGCCCGAAAAGGCCGTCAGCTACCTGAAGAAAATCGAAGAGATCACCGGATGCCCGGCGATTCTCGTCTCCGTCGGTCCGCGAAGGGACCAGACCATTCAGGTCAAAAACCCTTTTGCCTGAGCACGTTAGATCGGTTTTCGGACAAGGATGAAAATTTTTCGCCCCGGCGAAAAAAAAGCATTGACTTGAACCGCGGATTCAATTATAAACTTGTCCTCGTTGCGTGCCGGCATCTGACTTTTAATCAGATGGTCGTAGGTTCGATCCCTACGCGGCACACCACTAAAAAGTAGTATCCTGCGGGGTCATTTCCCGCAGGGACTTGAAGCTTAAGTCCCTATCGTCTAGCCTGGCCCAGGACACCGCCCTTTCACGGCGGCGACGGGGGTTCGAATCCCCCTGGGGACGCCAACTGAAAACGGCCCCATCGCAAATTGCGATGGGGCCGTTTTCGTTTAGCGCCACCCTTACCACAAAGACACTGAGAATCTGGTAGGTTGGGTTGAGGAACGAAACCCAACAGGTGCTAACGCTGGCAACTCTCGGGTCCGTCGCTGCGCCCCCGTGATAAGCCAACAGCAGAAGAGACAGGCGGCGCCAAAAGATGCTGCTCCCCCAGGAAACGGTCGCCCCCTACTTCCCTTGACCGCCCCCACCCTTCGCTTAACTCCCGCAACCTGCGCCGCGCCGTCTCTTCATAAACCTGGCCCATCGCCCGGGCCCTGCGCTTTTGATCGAAATATTCCCCGCTCACACAGTCGAGCTCGTCCGCCGGCGCGAGATACTCCAAAGCATCAGCACCTTCGTCGACCGGGGTTCGCGACTGGCCGAACCACTCGCGAACCATCTTGGTATCCATCAGTGAGGCAGGGTGAAGGGCGTTGACGGTCACCCCACTGCCCCTGAGCTCTACGGGCAGATCGAAGGTGAACATGATCAGGGCAAGCTTGCTCTGGGCGTAGGCGCGCATGCCCTCACACTACCTCTCGAGCATGACGTCCTTGAAGTCGATGACCACCTGGGCGGCGGAAGAGACGTTGACGATGCGCGCCTCGTTGCCCCCTTTTCCGCCAGGCGCTCAGCAACCAACCGGCCGAGACCATCAGTTGCGCCCGTGAGCAGGACCTTTAATTGACCTGGACTTCTTATGGCGCCGCCCTTCATAGTAAGAAACCGTTGAAGCTACGAAAAAAGCCTACCCCGAGCCAATGAATCAGCAAGCTACCATCCTCAGGGCTGACTCGAAGCAGAACGAAGTCAAACCAAAGGGAAGGCCCTCTCGCCCTCCCTTCGCCAAACTCGAGCCACGGACCCATACCAAGAAGAAACTGCCACGCTCCGGCCTGCTTCCGCAGACCAAGGCGGGGACATCCATAAAAGCTGATGGCTGCCTCCCCCAGGCACCGCCTGAAAGCGGCCATTAAGTGTCCATGCGTGTGGCGGCCACAGGCCGTACCCAATCGCCCTAGGGGGATTGGACCCGGCCGAAGGGATAAGTAACCGGCAATATACCCGGCGCAATAATGACCAATGGTAAAACTTTCAAAAAACCAGAAGCAGGTCTTTACCCCGAGGAGACGCCCTCCAGCAGACCTCAACGAGCGCCAAAGAGTAGAGCCATTACTCTACAAGTGCATAAAATTTCAAGGCTTCAGGTGACTTTCGGTTGTTTTTAGCTTGACAATGAATGAGATATTTTTCACAATTTCATTTCCCTGCCAGTTAATTAAAGTTGGGTGTTATTAGGTTATATGTATTCTGTAATATTCGATAATTTCTAACTCCGCAATATCTATTATTCCAAAATCTGTCTAATTCAAGTTAGGGCTTAAAAGCATGAATGTAGGCAATTTAAAGTCATGAAAGAATATATTCTTATAGCCTTATCATTCGCGATTGGAGTTTATTGCGTCAACCTCCTGCGGAACTATGATGTCCACGAAAAAGAACCTATCAACAAAATGGTTCTTGTTACTCTTTTCGGCGGAGCCTGCTCAATTGGCATTTCATTATTGCTTTACAGGTACTTGGGTTCTTTAGGGGTAAATGATCTCAGAAACTCATTTGGGGCGCTTTTCGTCATTGGGCCAGTAGAAGAAATTGCGAAACTTATTGCCCTCTTTCTGTCAATATTTTTCATTCGCAAAGAGCTAAATGAGCCTACCGATGGCTTGATCTACATGAGTTGTGTTGCTTTGGGGTTTTCTCTAATCGAAAACTATTTCTATGTTGCACACAGTTCAGCACCATTTCAAACAATGGCCTTGCGCCTCACTATTACAACACCTATGCACATCAGTTTCAGCATCTTCATGGGGTTGGCCGTTTTCTCGATCGTGAGAAATAAATCCGGGTGGGTCCTCCTAGGGGCTTCACTTCTCTATGCCATTATTGTTCACGGCGTATATGACCTCATAATATTCAACCAATTCTTCCTTGTGATCCTGTTATTAATTATAAAGGTTGCACACTCTTGGGCTTTATCCCTTCTAGGGTATTCAACTGCCGTGTCACCCTATCGAACATCCCTGAAAGATTTTATTGAAAACCACGATAACCCTAAGGAAGAAAAAGGCATAGAGTGTCTTCATTGTGGCGATAAAAACGATAAACACACTTTCAAACTTGGCTCTATTATTATTCAAAAATGCAATAATTGCTCATTCTATGTCACCACTAGGGATTCACTTTTCACCATTTTCCACCATTTTGGTTCATCATTCAAAAATCTCTCACATTATTATGGCTCTGCCGGCAAAGCCAACAGTGGCCTTTCAACTCTGCACGAAGCTAATTATATTTCTGACCAGAAAAAAATTGCATATTTCAATTTAGAGGCTTTAAGTGAAGCATTAGAAAAATTCACCATCGCAGCAGTTAAAACAATGCCATCGTTTGTTCGTGCGACAATAAAACCCCCAGAACCACTAATTGCTTCCATGGAAGCAATCGCTGCAGAGAATATAAACAGCGGCTTGCCACCTACGGTAGAAAACAACCACAGTCCTTTTTCCAAAGACGCGTTTTTCAGGTTTCTGCTCTACCCACTAGAGGGCCCAAAAGCACCAAAACCTATACATATACCCAAAGAAAAAGGACCAAGATGGAACTGGGGGGCTTTTATTGTCCCTGAGGTCTGGTTTCTGTGGCATGAAATATGGGGGGCCTGTTTCATTGTTTTCATTTCCGAGGGGTTGGTGATCAGGGCATTATTTCCAGTTCTTGGTGGCTATGCATTCTTTGTAGGGGCAATCACAATAAGAATTATTGCTGCCCTATGGGGCCACCGAATCTTCTATTTCAGACATGGTCGTTGGCTGAATAGCCCTAATCAGTAGATCAACGCGGACGGAAAATACGTCTGTGCTAAATTGAAAAGCAAAATCTAAAATTGCGGTGGTTAGCAAGCAGTTCGTCGCCGCCGGTTATCGTAAACCGTTACTGCGACACGAAGTCGCATTAATTGACTGTCTGGCAGTGATTTCCACCCGCTGACCAGACCCCGTGTTCCCCCACGGG
>CALZIZ010000067.1 GCA_945787465.1 uncultured Desulfuromonadales bacterium | reverse complement strand
CTATCCTCCCGCCGGTTTTTTCCAGCAGGGCGGCCTGGAGTTGCCCCTTCAGAGCTTCTGCGTTCATCAACTTTGGAGCGAGCAGGACCAGGGCCAGCAGCAGGATCAACAGCGTGCCGGTCACTCCCACCAGCCAGAGGAATATTTTCTTTCGGGTCGTCATGGTCTGTTAGCCGGAAGAGCGGGTTTGTAAACAGACAGCGTATTGTTCAGGCATGTCAAGTCAGGGAAACCGGAGTTTCCGGAAGTGCATGGGGTCACTACCTGTTCTAATTTCCCCCCATAGGATAATCGGGGATTTTTCATCCCTTAGGCGCAAAGCTATCTGCCTGCGCTAAACCCCAATATTTTTTGAAAAAGGGGCGGCTGATCTCTCCAAGGAGTTCTCCCTTCGCCAGGCCGGGGTAAATTTCATCGTAGGTTTTGATCTCGGTGGGGCCCACCCGCTGGCAGATATGGCGGAGTTCCAGCTGGGACGGATGTTCAAGGCCTGCGGCTGCCACGAATTCGTTCAGGGTATCCAGGGTGTTCCGATGGAAATTGTAGACCCTTTGGGCCTTATCCGTCACGACCAATGCCTTGGTCAGCTTGGGGTCCTGGGTTGTCACCCCGACCGGGCACATGTTGCTGTGGCAGATCTGGGCCTGAATGCAGCCGAGAGCGAACATGAAGGCGCGGGAGGCGTTGGCGAAGTCGGCACCCATGGCCATGGCCACGTTGATCATACCGGCGGAGGCGAGTTTGCCGCTGGCTCCGATCTTGATTTTGTCGCGCACCCCGATGCCCACCAGGGCATTATGGACGAAAGCCACGCCCTCGCGCAGTGGCATACCGATGTGGTCGGAAAACTCCAGGGGGGCAGCACCGGTACCGCCCTCGGCGCCATCGACGACGATAAAGTCGGGGAGAATTTCCGTCTCCAGCATGGCCTTGCAGACTCCCAGCAATTCCCAGGGGTGCCCAACGCACAGCTTAAAGCCGATCGGTTTACCGCAGGAGAGTTCACGTAATCGTCCGATAAATTCCAACAGTTCAACAGGGGTGGAAAAGGCCGTGTGGTAGGGAGGGGAAATGCAGTCCTCTCCCATGGGGATGTGGCGCGTCTCGGCAATCTCCGGGGTGATCTTCCCGGCTGGCAGAATGCCGCCATGGCCCGGCTTGGCCCCTTGCGAAAGCTTGATTTCAATCATTTTGACCTGGTCGTCCTTGGCCTGCTCGGCGAACAGGTCAGGGTTAAAGGATCCATCCTTCTGGCGGCAGCCAAAATAACCACTTCCAAACTGCCAGCACAGGTCCCCCCCGTACTCACGGTGATATCGGCTGATGGAACCTTCCCCGGTGTTGTGAAAAAAGTTCCCCATTTTAGCCCCCTTGTTCAGAGCCAAAATGGCGTTGCTGCTCAGAGCTCCGTAACTCATGCCCGAGATGTTGTAGACTGAAGCTGAATAGGGCTTGCCGCACTGCGGCCCGCCGATGGTAATGCGTGCCAGTTCCTCAGCCTTTGGTTTTGGAGCCATGGAGTGGTTGACCCAGGCGTAATTCGGCTG
The DNA here is from genome assembly GCA_945787465.1 of uncultured Desulfuromonadales bacterium. Classification (GTDB taxonomy): domain Bacteria; phylum Desulfobacterota; class Desulfuromonadia; order Desulfuromonadales; family Trichloromonadaceae; genus CALZIZ01. The sequence goes on along the minus strand of CALZIZ010000067.1, from coordinate 11,991 downwards.
GTAGACATTCAACTCGGTGCCGAAGGCCTTTTTTGACGCCTCATTTTTGGCCCTCTGGTAAACCATCGATCGCTGATCCCGGTTGAACGGCGAGCCGCTTTTGTTGCTCTCCACGAAATACTGGTGCATCGGCGGACCGAAGGATTCAAGCAGGTAGCGGCCATGACCGATGATGGGGTAGTTGCGCAGCAGGCTGTGTTGGGGCTGGTTGAGGTCATAGAAACCAAGGGCGGTCAAGGGCAGAGTGACCAAAAGCGGCCAGAAGAAATGAGCGTTAAAAAAGCCCAGGAGAAAAAACAGGATCGAGAGTGCGATGACCGCCTGGAAGGGCACCAGCCGGAATTTGTGTTCGGTGCTGTACATAGCAGTTCCTCCATTATCTTGAGAAATTATCGATGCCGAATGACCACCAGCTGCCTTTCTGGATAGAAGCCGTGATGGGTTTCGATTTCTGTCCAGGCAATACCCCTCACGGTTTTAGGCCTCACCCCTCAAAGATACAGGCCTCGGCCTGAATCCGATCAGTGGCAGATGATTTCTCCGAGCCGTTTGGTCAATTTCATGTTTTCGTCATAATCGACCGGGACGATAATAACCGAAGGTCTGGACTGCTCGGCAAAGGCCTGTTTTAACGCCGGTACAAACGCCTCTGCCGAAGAGACCTCGATTGCCTGACAACCGAAGGCTTCAGCCAGTTTGACGAAGTCCGGATTGACCAGGTCGATGTGGGAGTACTTGCCAAAACCCGCCTCCTGCTTCCACTTGATCAGACCATATTTGTTATCAACCCAGAGCAGCACCGTGATCGGCCACTGGTAGCGGACGGCGGTAATCAAATCCTGCACATTCATCAGGAAGCCCCCATCTCCGCAGAGTGCAACCACGTTCCGGTCAGGATAAGTGCGCTTCGCCTCCATGGCCCCCGGTAGTGCAAAGCCCATACTGCAGAAACCGTTGGTAATGAAGCAGGTCTTCTGTTGGTAGGTAATATATTGCCGGGCAACCCACATCTTATGGGCACCGACGTCACTGAGCAGGATATCCTGGTCGCGCATGACCGTCCTCAAGTCACTCAGAATGCGCTGTGGCTTCATGGGAAAACTGTTGTCCGCGACATGTTCATTGACCTCTGCGAGCATTTTCTGGCGTAAATCGGTCAGGTGTTCTGCATAACCGCTGGCCTTGCTCATTTGAATGCCATCAAGCCCTTTGGTCAACGTTTGAAGGGCCTCTTTGATATTGCCGATAATTTCCACATCAACATTATAGAGCTGGTCGACTTCAGCGGATTGCGTATCGATATGGATTATTTTTTTCGGGGTCTTCACATTCCAGCGGTCCGGGTGCCACTCAACCATGTCATAACCGACTGTGATAACCAGGTCGGCATGCTCGAAGGCATCGAGGGCAATATCCCGTGAGCCAAGGCCGACGCAGGCCAAGCCCAGAGGGTTTTTGGGGTTAATGGCTCCTTTGCCCATGAAGGTGACTGCACCGAAAGTCTCCGCCTTGGTCATAAAAGCATCCAGGTCGGCACCGGCCTCGGCTCGGGTACAGCCACCTCCGGCCAGGAGGATCGGGAAACGGGCCTCTTCGAGAAGGCCCAGGGCCTTGTCAATTTCATTGATCTCGATACCCGACTTTTGCAAGCTCACTTTCGCCCGGATCGGCTCGAGGTTCGTCTCCTGCTTGGCAATATCTTCGGGGAGTTCAATAACTGTCGCACCAGGTTTCTCGCTACGCGCAAGCCGAAACGCCTTGTGCACGATCTCCGGGATATTCTCGCCATCCCGTACGGTTGTCGCCCACTTGGTCACCGGTTTGAACATCTCGATGGAGTCCATATTCTGGTGGGATTCCTTGTGCAGACGCTTGGTGCTGCCCTGCCCGACGATGGCCACCAACGGGGCATAATCCATATTGGCACTGGCCACTCCGGTGATCAGATTGGTCGCACCGGGCCCAAGCGTGGCCAGGCAGACCCCTGGTTCTCCGGTTAACCGTCCATGCATATCTGCCATAAACGCAGCGGCCTGCTCATGGCGACAGATGACGAATTCGATGGGGGAGTCAAGCAGGGAGATCATGATGTCGGCGTTTTCCTCGCCGGGAATACCGAAGATGGTGGTGACACCTTCCGCTTCGAGACATTTGAGAAACAGATCAGAGGCTTTCATAGGACCTCCAAATTATGAGTCAGGTTGTTAAACTCAAGTCGTTCTTATCCGCATATCGGCTGTGAAAAAGGGGGCAGGCTACGTTAAAAAAGCAGCTTGCCCCCCAATTATTGCACAAAAATTTCAGGTTTCTGGTTTCGCACTTGGGAAACGGCGGGTCGCGTCCCGCCAGACGCCTTACTTTTTGTCCAGGCGCCAACAAAAAGTAAGCAAAAAATGGCTTCCCCTGCGGGGGGCATTTCTGTCGCGTGGGTACGGTGGGTTTCCTGAGCTCCAGTAAAAAACAAATACGGCTGCTCCTCGACCGCCCAGAGATCGAACGGCCCCGGGCGAACAAGTTCGCACGGGCTAAACGGGAGCGGTGGTTCTTCGTAGGTCCCGACCGAAAAGGGACGCCACATTGTGCAGGGTTTAATACCGTTTCGGCACGTCTATCCGTTTCATTGCTGCTACGGTCGGTTCCGTTTAGCCCATTTGAGAAACCTGTTTCTCAATGGGGCCTGTCGCCTTTCGTTTCATCAGCGGCAACCAGCAGTTCAGCTCGACCGCTGGTAACAGCAAAGCGGCGTCATTCCGCGACAGCCATCAAAAGCGTTTCTTTTGCTTCGTTTTCTTTGATGCACTCGCAAAAACTCCTGGGATGGCTAAGCAAAAATTTCGTCCCACAAGGCTTAGTGGTTTTTCAGGGGCGAAGGCATACATGTTGTATGTCGAGGTCCTGAAAAACCACTGTAACGCAGTGGGGCGGACTTTTTGCGACGCCATCTTCTTTGCGCTTCAAAGAAAATGACGCCGGCTGTCGGGCCGGGACCCGACGGTTTCGGTTGTTTTGAAACGGGCTGAATAGTTACTAAATCTAAAGGTTTATCAGCTGGAAAAGTTTGGCGGGCAGGGAGCCTGGCTCAGTTGCCGTTGGCTTCCCTTTCAGGGGGAGGTTTCGCCGGCTCCTTTTCCGGCGGTGGGCCGGAATAGATGTTAAAGACGCCGTCTTCGCCGGAGAAAAGGCCTGGGCCCTGGCGGACTTCGGTGGCCGGGTAGTACTCGAAGGGCTCTGGGGTGGATGTGCAGGCACTTAAGGCCGTTACCATCGCAAGCAAGCCTATGGAAGTAAAGAGGGCTTTCATTGAACACCTTTTGGGGCCTCAGGACCCGTCCCGGGTTCCTTCATAAAAATTCTTCTGCCATTCTTCCCATTCATTGACCTGGCCCTTTAAGGTCCAGACTTTTTGGTATTTGCCGTTGCTTTCAATTTCCAGCATATCGGCTTCCAAAGCCTGGTATTTTTTGTGTATCCGGCCTGTAGCTTTAGCCTTTTTCCCCACATGTCTGACCTTTACGGCCCGAGGGATGTTAGGAAGCAGGAAGTAATTATCATCCTTTTCGATATAAAGGACAAAATCGGACTCAAGCGCGACGTGAGGGTCCAGATAGTCCAGGGGACAAACACGATGATTAATGACGCAATTGAGCCCTTGAATCCGGCCCTCTACGGTGTCGGCGCTAAAAGCCAGGCAGGGAATGACGAGAAGCGAAAGCAGGACCAAAAAGCTAACAAGACTAAAAGGGGTTTTCATGGTCGACTCCCTTCGACATTGGAAGGTCTCTACTAAAATTTTACCCTGAGACCGGAAAAGATGGCATCGATCTGATCAAAATCGGTGCCGCTACGGTCCAGGTCGTGGTTACGGTAGTTCAGGTATAATTCGGTGGCCCAGCGGTCGATGTTCTGGACAAACTGGATGCCCACAGCCTCGGCTTCATCTCCATCTTGAGCCACGTCTTCGTTGTAGCCGTAATCGAGAGATAAGGCCGTTTCCCCCATCTCGACCAGGTCGCTCCGGTAACCGACCTTGGTGTAGAAAAAGGACCGGTCGTCCCGACCGGATACTTTGAGATCCCGGGTGCCCCCGGCCAGGGTCAGGTTCCAGCCGCTCTGATGGAGGATCGAGGCCGAACCGTTCCAGGTTTCATCGATGGTGCTCGATTCACTGCCGGGATCGGAGTAGGCGCCGGCAGCGGCAATTTTGAACCGATCTATCTTGCTGCTGTAGTGAAGCGCCAGGTCGCCGCCGCTGCCGGAAACGATAGAGGCGGCTCCTTCCAAACCATGCCAGACCGGGGTGTCGTAGCGGAGCCGGTCGCGGCGGCTGAGACCGTCAAAGTTGCTGAAGACATCGCCGACCTCCACCCCGGAAAGGGTGTTGGTGTTGTCGTCGAAAAAGAGCTGGCCCCCGGCCACGGCGGCAATGTCGGAGTAGGCCGCCACGCTGGTTCCGGAAAGGTCGACCTCGGAGGTGCCATTGGATGCGGTGTCGCCCTGGCCGATGGACAGCTGACCGTACCTGTCGGCTTTGATAAAGATGTCGATGTGGCGGTCGACGAAGTTGTCCCCGGAGGTACTGGTGTTTTGGCGGTTGACCTCGTTGCTGGCATTGGACTGGTACTCGACCTCGAAGCGGGTGCCGATGGTCCACTCGTCCCAGGGACTAACCGACCCGTTGAGGCCGATGCGGGTCGATGAATTGTCGTTGTCGACCTGGTAGAGTTTGCTTTTGTCGCCGTCATTGACATAGAGGATGCCGCGGTTCAACTGACCGTAGAGTTCCACCTTGACCTTGTCGTTTCGGGAGGTGACGACTTTGGCCGGCTGCGCCGTCGCCACCGGTGCCGGGGGAGCGGCCGGCGGAGCTGGCGACACCCGGTCCACCTGCTGCTGCAGCCGCTCGATCTGGCCGGCCTGCCGGTCGATTTGCTCTTGCTGCAGCTGAATAATGCGCTCCATTTTGCGGATTTTATCGTCGATAGTTTCGGCCCGGGCCCAACCTGGAGTGGCGAGAATGGTGGCGAGAATAAAAACAGCGGGAAAAACCCAAAATGCCCTTTTCATGTGCAAAGCCCTCCTTTCCCTAGAAAAAAAGCAATCGCACCAAGGTTAGCAGGGTTTAAGGTTTTTGCAGCCTGATTTACCCCTCCTCCCTCACGTCTACCCACTTTTTACCTATTTAATCTCTAAACAGCCAAGTCTTTACAGTTTTTGACAAGAAATGGTTGTTTAAGTAGCAGTAGCAATGGCTGGCACGATAGTGAACTCGGTTAAGCGAGCACAGGTGGCAATTGCGGCCCTGCCGAGTCGTGTCAAGTAATAACGATAGGTACCGGTGACACGCTTGATCAGGCCAAAGACGCGCAGGCGTTTGAGCTGACGAGATAGGGCACTCTCTGAGACCGTCGGCAGATAGCGTTTCAAATCAGCGCGGCGGAAACCGTGAATATTGAACTCCCCGCGTTGTATGGTGCGCAGAAGAACCTGCTCGGTGGCGTCGAAGAAGTTGAACCCGCGCCACTTGGTTTTGCCTTTGGTCTTGGGCTCGGTCAGTTTCCGTAATGTACGTTTTCCGTTGGAGTGGTCATCAAGCGAGGAGAGAAATTCAAGGTACCGTCGGTTGCAACCGAAGAGGATGTCTCGCAGATCGACCATGCTGTAGATCGTTTTTTTGAGCGGAGCCAGTTTGCCGGTCACCCGGCCGTCTCTGTGTTCCACCTTGCGGTGGTGTTTGAAAAAGGAAACGTCGTTGGTCGTGGTTTCGATGCGCAGCACCCGGCCGAATTTATCGTAGATCTTGACCGAGGCGCTGCCCATGCGATGTTTGATACATGTGCCTTCGATGCGGGTCGAGAGTCGGCTGCCGATTTCCTGCGCGAGTTGGGGAGTCACCTTCTTGCCGAGAAAACTCGAAACGGTGTCGGCTTTGACGGCGATCACCGCTTGTCGCGAAAGCTGCTCGTAGAGCGGCTTCAGCTGCGCCTGGGAACGGAACACCAGATCGGTTGAATACTCGGTTTGCATCAGACTCCAGTGATAGGTCTGGCCGAACACCTCCGACACCGGGCAACACAGGTGAGCGGAAGTGTCGAGGATGCGATGCAGTGCGTCCCGGCTCAATTCATCGGCGAGCTTCTGCGCACAATCGAAATCGTCAACCCGGATAAAGGCGTTGTCGGCCATGGCGTAATCGATGCCGGCAGCCGTCAGTTTGCGGGCCAACCAGCTATGGCCGTTGCAATAGAACTGCAGGCGGAAGGGACACCAGGTCGGCACCCGCAGGTAACAGAGTCCGACTTCCGCATCGAGAAAATAGAAGTAGTAATGCAGGCATTTGCCAGAGGTCGACCGCAGGAAAGTCTTGTAGGTTTTCTTATCGTGCCAGGGCACGTAGGCGGAGCAGGCTTCCATCGCTGAGATGACATGCACCAGACCGGGATGGTCGCCGCGTTGCGCCAGCACTTTCGCGACCACCTCTTCCTTGCGGATGTTCGGCCGGTTGATATGCTTGATGGTCACGTCATGGCTCTTGGCAAGCCTTTGGGCATTCTCGCGGATGGCATTACGCAACGGATCGGCAAATTCCTTTGCATAATCGAACACCTTGATGTGGTGGGCGTAAAGGTAGCTCGTCATTCCTTTCGAATGACACGCCCCTGGCAGGGTCCCCGTGATGACGATTCTGTCGTAGCAGGAAAGGACGCCCAGCAAGTCCGCTTCGTAACGTTCAATCAGTAATGTCGTCATTGCCAATCTCCATCAGGGGAAACGCACTGAGGTTTAGTTTACCCTTTTTGGTTCCGGCTTGTCCGGCTCAGGGGTATTGAAACTGCCCAGAACCATGTTTCAATTATATAAATGACTGAATTTAAGTAGGTTGCATCCCTTTGCCCCCGGTGAAATTCTTGGCCCAAACAATATAAAATATTCAGGCGTTTTCTGGGATCTGACTTAACTTTGCTTGACTCGTCGTAATGGTTGATACGGCGGCCCTTTGTCAAACAAGTGCCCACAGTAAAACAAACGTAAAAGAATTTAATCGTTACTTGAGAGGGTATTATGAACAAAGCTCGATTTACTTTTTTGGCATTAGTTGGGATATTGGTCTTCTCATTTTTCCTGCCGGTTGGCGCCCAAGCCGAGCCACCCAAGGTCGGTGATCAAGCACCCGGGTTTACCGTTTCTTCCACAGAGGGTCGCGAGATCGACTATTACCGGGACTATTACGGTAAGCATCACCTTGTCCTTTCTTTTATTGCCAATGCCTTCGGGCCAAACTGCACCGATGATGTCAAGGGGCACGGCCGGGTTCACTACCTTTACGAACGCTTGAATGCCAAAGTGCTGACCATCAACCGGGATGACGTTGAGACCAACAGGCAGTTCAAGAAGGCACATTGGCTTCAGTTTCCCTTTGGTTCCAGTGTGACCGCTCGCATCGGGCAGGTCTACGGAGTTTACCCCCATGAAGTTCACATCACAAGGCCCCGCTTTCTGAGAAAAACATTTGTCATCGACAAGGCCGGCATCATCCGTTATGCCCATGGCGGTCAATTTGGAGATGTTGTTGGAGCAACGCCTGACTATGAAGCAATTCTGAATCTTCTGATCGAACTGGAAAAAGAATTCGCGCAGGATGCGAAGGGGGGGCGGTCATGAGAAAGAGAGAGGCTAAACTGCTGATACCGGTATGGGTTTGTCTGATCCTCCCTTTCATTTTTCTGTCTGGATGCGCTGCTCCGCTTGGCCATGAACATGACCCTAAAAAGCAGTCGGACTTTGTTCCAACCGGCAAAGGGACGGTAACTTTCGATGGAATGTACGAATTCAAGAAGCCCGAGGGTTGGAAGATGTTCCGGGATCTGGGTGATGGCGAAACCATCTTCATGTTTTTCAAGGCCGAGGAGGGTGAGCACCCGGCCCAGACCTCCATCTTTCTCAATGAAAAGGTCTATGGCAACTCAAGAGACCTAAATACCAGGGCTCAGCAATTCATTGTTTATTTCCTCGCTGGCAGAGGGATCAAAATGAACATCACCAAGACCGAGGACGGCATGGTCGATGGTCGTCCTGTTTTGATTGTGCACTCGGTTGGCGAAAATCCCTATCGCAACGAGAAAGCGAAGTCTGTGGCTTATTTCTACAAAACAGGCGAATTCATCGTTTCATTAGCATGCACCCAGTGGCGAGCCATGAATGCCGATTTCGGTGAGGAACCATTTCAGGTTTTTGAGGAATTTGTGAAAAGTTTCCATTACGTGAAAAAACCTTTTTACGAAGAGATTGAAGAGCGGATTAAAAATTTGAAGAGTTAGTCAGCCATCGGGTCTCAATTGTGCAGATTTTCGAGAACCATGGTTTTTAATAATCCTTGGCAATAAACAGAGGACCGTCCCCAGCTAGAGGACGGTTTTCCTGTCCTGTGACCAATAAATGCATGCCGGGTCTTGGTCGCAACTTTTATGTTTTGAGGGTCTGTTGATATGCAAAAAGAAAGTTCACCGATCTGTGTCTGGTATGTTCTTGGCGCGGCTGTGCTCTGGGGGACCGCCGGCACCGCTCAGGCTCTTGCTCCGCCCGGTTTTGATCCCAAAGTGATCGGCGCTCTACGGCTTCTGGTCGGAGGCATTGCTTTGCTCATTTTAGCTCTTTATCGCCGGGAACTAGGCCGGTTGGGCGAGTGGCGCTGGCGATCCGTTCTCCTGGCCGCTTTTTTTACTGCCAGCTACCAGCTTTGTTTCTTTGCCGCTGTTGCCAAAACGGGTGTTGCCGTGGGGACGATGGTTAGCATAGGCAGTGCGCCGGCAATAGGTGAGGGAACCGGACGGGACGTAGTTGCTTTGTTGTGTTAACCTTCAGATCAAGACACCAGAACGTCCCGCCTCGTCCCATGATCCCCGATGCTAATCCTCATCGTCCCAGAGAATCCAATACCAAATCCCCTTTTTGTAACTCTCGCGGTAAAGCCGGCGGTTTTCGACCGTCGGTTCGGTGCGCAGGCGCTGGTAAAAGTCCTCGATGTATTCGGGCGATTCCAGATAGTAGTTGTGCCCGTGGCTCGCGTCATTGACCGGGGTGATGTCGATCAGGTTGATCCGGTCATCAATCCCTTCGGCCTCGTAGGCGGCCTCCAGTTCGAGCAGATCGGTCATCTCTTCCAGCTGTTCCTGGCCCGGAGCCTTGGGCCGGCCCAGGCGGATGCCGCCGTGAATCCAACTGCTCAGGAGCAAAGCGGTGTCGTTTGCCGAAACGTAGACGGTCAGGTCCTTGGACAGGGCTGCCAGCTCGTTTTTGAATTGATCGTTAAACTCGTCGTCGGCCACGTCCGGGGCCGCCAGCAGCACGTGTTCGATCTCGGCCCCCCGGTCGGCCAGGTCGGAATGGCGCATCATCTCGGTGAAGGCATCGCAGATCACCTGGCAGCCCATGCTGTTGCCGGTCAGCCACAGATTCTGCGGCTTGGCCTGGTGGATGATCTCGGTCAGCAGTTCACCCAGCTTGGGGCCCGATTCCCGGGCCAGGGCAAAGGCCCTTTTGTCGCCGCCGATACTGACCCCCTGGTTTCCCGGCCAGTCAAAAAGGAGGATCGGGGTGTTCAGGTCCAGCTTTTTGGCGAAACTGGTGGTTTTCAGAGCTGAAGATTCGAACAGCTCCTTGTAGCCGTAGACGATGACCAGCAGGGAGTTCTGAGGGGAGGTGGCTATGGCCTCTTTCAACCGACGGAAAAAGCCCGCGGCCGCCATTTCCTGAACGTCATGAAGGTGAATCCCCGACCATTTGTAGGGATTGTTGCCCGGGGAGCTTAAATCGGGAGTGGTTCGCACCCGAAAGGTGCCTTGGCGCAACTGGTCGCTTCGCTCCTTGCTTTCAGGCGAGGGCAGATCGCCCAGATCGTCCACCTGGCGGTTGCTGACGAAGAAAAACGCAAAGACCTTGTCCGCACCGTCCTTCTGGTAGGTCAGCCGGCGGGGCAGGTAGCCTTCGTACTCCTTGGTAGGTTTGGCCGACGAAAGCGGACCGCAGCCGCTTGAAAACAGGACCATCGAAAGCAGGCCCAGAATGATCGAGCTTCTTAGAAAAGATCGGTGGCATCTGATTGGGTCGGTTTTCGGCGCATAAAGCAAAGTTTAGGCACCACGTTTAAGTGCCTCGATCCTGTCCTCCAGCGGTGGGTGGGTCATGAAAAAACGGCGCAGTCCACCGCCCTTGTTGCCCGAGATTCCAAAAGCTGCCATCTGGTCCGGGAGATGTGGTTCATTGATGCTCCGTTGCAGCTTCTCCAGGGCCGCAATCATCTTCTGACGCCCAGCCAGGCTGGACCCGCCGGCATCGGCTCTAAATTCACGGTGCCGGCTGAACCAGAAGACAATGACGCTGGCAAGGATGCCAAAAACCAATTGGGCGATGATCGAAGTCACGATAAAGGCTGGCCCATGGCCCTCTTCTGTTTTGAAAACAACGCGGTCGACCAAGTGCCCGACCACCCGTGAAGCGACGATGACGAAGGTGTTCACGACTCCTTGGATAAGCGCCAGGGTAATCATGTCGCCGTTGGCCACGTGACTCACTTCGTGGGCAAGGACCGCTTCGGCCTCATCGCGGTTCATCGTATGCAGCAGACCGGTGCTCACTGCCACCAGGGCTTTGTTCCGGCGCATTCCCGTCGCAAAAGCATTAACGTCCGGAGCATTGTAGATGGCAACTTCCGGCATGCCGATTCCAGCCATCTCGGCCTGCCGCTGGACAGACTGGACCAGTGCCGGTGTTTGAATGACACGGGCTCCTGTCAGACGCTTGGCGGTCCATTTGGAGATTGCCAACGATATCAGTGCACCGCCAAAACCGAAGACCGCGGCAAAAATGATCAGGTTGGTCAGGTCAAGTCCCACGCCCTGTTCATCGAGTATCTGACCGACACCGAACAGATGAAGAACTGCACTGAGGATGGCGATTATCGCCAGGTTGGTAATGATGAACAATCCGATTCGTTTGAACATTATCTTGTCCCCTTTAAATTGTCATTCTGCTCATGAGCTTTATTCAAGTTGATCGTTGATCAACAAAAAGACTTCTATCTCAGAGCCAAAAGTTGCTAAAGAGACATGCCTTTCGCAACCGTTCCCTCTCCCCTTGGGGAGAGGGGCAGGGTGAGGGGGAGTGGGAGGACGAAAGGTGAAACCCACCCTCACCCCAACCCTCACCCTCAAGGGAGAGGGGGCCCAAAACGGGCTAGCGTAGTCCCAGGGGGCTCCCAGGCATTTACTGGAGCCAAGAGTATAAGCAGGATTGTCATTTTGAAGTATCTGCAATTAGCCGGGCAAAGATAGGCTCCATCGGGCCAAGGGAAGTTCATCACAAAAACACGGCATTGCAGGACCTGACTCGAGGTTTGCAGTATTCAGATTCGCTCTAGAGCCGAGAGGTCTTCCGCGGTCAGCGCCGACTAGAAGTTGTACTGGGCACTCAGGATCAGCTGTTGGGCGTCGTTGTCGCCACCGCCCTCGATGTCAGTCTCGAAGGCTGCGACCTCGGCGCCACCTTGCTGTTCATGTCATCGCCCTGATAGGTTGCGTCTAGCTTGACCCAGCCGTAAAGGCTCAACTGGTGGTTTGCACCCTTAAAGAAGGTGATTTTGGCGTGGGTCGTACTGACCAGTCCAAAAAGGAGCGCGACGAGCGTGACAGTTACGAGATGTATTGCTTCATTATCCGGGCCCTCCTTGGTGCAAATGATATGAAATAGCACCTACGGCACTTCAGAAATCCCCTCCCTACAGCTAACTGGACGAAAAGCCAAGCATTATTTTGCACCAATAAAGATTAGTTCAGCATTGCTTCTTGTCAAATCAAAATTAAACCAAAATCTCGCTTATAGTCTGGAGCAAGGCAAGGGTCTTGTAAGGGCAAGGGGGCAGGATTGAAAATTCCAGCGGGATGATCAGGTCTCCTTTGCTGTCCCCCGGGATCAGACCCTGGGGTGATATTTGTGCCG
>CALZIZ010000066.1 GCA_945787465.1 uncultured Desulfuromonadales bacterium | reverse complement strand
CCCGGCTACAACCTCAGTCTCAATGCCGGCGGGCATATGTTCGAGGGCAATCAAAAACTATCCAATCGTCCCTATTATGGTTTGGGCCTGGGTTATAATTTTTCCAAAACCTTAGGATTCGAAGGGTTATTTAATTACGTCGATACCAAGTTTTCCGACGACAACTCGGGAAATGTGAACGTGTATACCCTGCGCGGTGAATTGCTCTACCATTTTCTCCCCGACAACGAGTGGGTTCCCTACGTTGCCGGCGGTCTTGGTCTTATGCAGCGAGACCCCGATAACCTCGATGAGGACACGGACTTTCTTTTCGCTTATGGGGCCGGCCTCAAGTACTTTATCGATAAGAATCGGGCACTGCGCTTCGATGTTCGTCATCTGCTCAATTACAATGATGCAGACAAGGACCGCAGCAGTAATGTTGTGAATAACCTGACCTACGGTGTCGGTTTCCAGATCCAGTTTGGTGGCGGAAGGGCGCCCATGGAATCTTCGGTTCCGGTCGAGGCCGCTCCTGAGCCGGTTGCCGAGCCTGCTGAAGAAAAGGTTATCGTGGCGGTTGCGGAGGCCAGCGCCGCGCCGGTTGCAAGTGAAGAGATGGAACAGGTCACCGGTGCCGGCATCCCTGGCGAAGATTCAGGGGGCGTCGTTGCCTCGGTGAAGATGCTCGACAGCGACCTGGACGGGGTACTCGATACCCTGGATAAGTGCCCCAATACCCCCGAAGGGGTGCTGGTGGACTACAAGGGCTGTCCCCCGGTCATCTCCAAGCCTGTCTCCTTGACCCTCAACCTGCAGTTTGAAAGCGGCAGCTCCCGGATTCTGGGGGAGCATCATCCCGAATTGGCCGATGGCGCAGAGTTTATCAAAAGCAATCCCGGCAGCAAGGTTGTGGTTGAGGGCCATACAGACAGTGTCGGTCCGACCAATTACAATCTGAAGCTCTCTCAGCAGCGCGCCGAAAGTGTCAGGCGTTACCTGATTGAAAACTACGGTATCGATGCACAGATGATTGGCGCCCAGGGCTATGGCGAGACCGAGCCTGTTTCCGATAACACCACCGCAGAAGGCCGACACACCAACCGTCGGGTCGTCGTGACCGTTCTGCCTTAAGCAGGATGCGCAAAAACAAAGTGTAAAAAAGGGGCCCTCGATGCAGGGCCCCTTTTTTGCCCTGTTTAAAAGACTTTGAACGGTTATTTCCCTCGGTTTGATCTCGATCTTTTCTTGCCCCATCCCCCCTTTAAAAGAGCCAGAGGGCTTGCACCTTTACTCTTTTGCCATTAATCTAAGTGGTAGCTTTACCAATCTTCTGCCTCAACCGACGGGCTACAAAAAATGCGTCATTCCTATTTTCTGGATGTCTTCTGGAAGCACTTTTGCACAAACCGCATGGCGATGGCCGGTGCCGCCATTGTTCTGGGTATGTTTCTGTTGGCCATGATCGCGCCGCTGGCGGCCAAGGACCCTGGCGCCATCGACATCGCCCATCGTCTGGAGCCACCGAGCCTTGAGTATCCTCTCGGAACCGATGACCTGGGCCGTGACGTGTTCTCCCGAATCCTCTACGGCGCAAGAATCTCCCTTCTGGTCGGGTTTGTCGCAGTGGGCATTGCTACGGTCATCGGCATATTTCTCGGGGCGCTGGCCGGGTATTACGGGGGATGGGTCGATTCGCTGATCATGCGGTTTGTCGACATCATGCTCTGTTTTCCTGCTTTTTTTCTGATCCTTGCCGTGATTGCCTTTCTCGAGCCATCGATCTGGAACATCATGATCATCATCGGGCTGACTGGATGGATGGGGGTTGCCCGCCTGGTGAGGGCCGAGTTCCTCTCCCTGCGTGAGCGGGATTTTGTGCAGGCTGCTCTCGCTCTGGGCGCTTCGGATTACCGGGTGATCTTTCGCCACATTCTGCCCAATGCCCTTTCGCCCGTACTTGTCTCGGCGACCCTGGGAGTGGCCGGTGCCATTCTGACCGAAAGCGCCTTGTCGTTTCTCGGCATCGGGGTGCAACCACCCACACCCTCCTGGGGCAATATGCTCATTGCCGGCAAGCAGACGCTGGGTACCGCCTGGTGGCTGTCGGCCTTTCCCGGTTTGGCCATCCTGATCACCGTCCTGGGATACAACCTGCTTGGCGAAGGGATCAGAGACGCCCTGGACCCCCGCCTCAAAGAATAGAGGTTTGCAGACCTCCTTTCTTTTTACCTTTTACCTTTAGCCTTTAACCTTGAGCCTGTATTTTATGAAACCTGGTAGAAATGACTCTTGCCCCTGCGGCAGTGGTAAAAAATATAAAAAATGTTGCCTTCTTACTGGCGCTGCTACAAATCCAGAAATCCCCCAAGACCTGGAGCCCGCCGATATGGTTCGGGCCCGCGCCAGAGCCTTTGATGAAGGGGATTTCGGCTTTATCTATGACACATACCACAGTGATTCGTATTTCATTCGCCAGTTCCCGGATCGGGCTGCCTACCTCAGTTACGGTCAGTCGTCCCTCGCCAGTGATTTTGAGATCTGTGAGTGCCGGATTCTCAAGGAGCGCATCGAGGGAGATGAGGCCAGGGTCATGTTTTATCTCGAAACCATGTTCAAGGGAGAGCGGACCGAAAATTTTGAACTTTCGCTGTTCATGATGACGGAGCTGGGGTGGCGATACCACTCAAGCCAGAAACTCGACCGCGAGAATTATGCCGGTGCCATCGAAGATATCGACTGGGACGATTTTGAAAAGGTGAAGGACAAGGTCTTTTTTTGACCTGACGGGCCAGTTTTTTCATGCAAATCATTGACCGAACATTGCTGAGCAGATTGTGCGCAGAGGCCGCAAAGAGCCCTCGACGGCGCAAGAACCTCAACTTTCACCGTGGTTTCGATGAGCCCTGCCAGCGGCTTCTCAATGCCCTTGAGCCCGGCACCTACATTCGCCCCCATCGTCACCTGGGGCCACCCAAACCTGAAACCTTCGTTGCCCTCAAGGGGCGCATGGCGGCCCTCCTGTTCGACGATGAAGGGAGTATCACCCGCATCGTTACTTTCGGGCCCGCTGAAGCCGCTTTCGGGGTCGACATCCCCGCCGGCACCTGGCATTCGGTCGTTTGCCTTGAGCCGGCCTCGGTCTTCTTCGAAACCAAACCCGGCCCTTACGAGCCCCTCTCCGACAAGGACTGGGCCCCCTGGGCCCCGGAGGAGGGAAGCCCCGAAGCGGCTGGTTATCTCGGCAAACTGGAGCAGGCGGTGAGAAGATAATTTTGAGTTTTGAATTAAAATCTCTAGCCTGATACCTGATACCTGATACCTGATACCTGATACCTGATACCTGATACCTGATACCTAGGTTTTTATGCCTGAGCTTCCCGAAGTCGAAACCACCCGCCGTGGAATTGCGCCGCTGGTGGTTGGGCGAACCATAGCTGCTGCTGTTCTTCGAACTCCGAAATTGCGCTGGCCGATACCCGCCGAACTTGCCGCGGTGCTTGCCGGGCAAAACATCCTCGCTGTTGAGCGGCGGGCCAAGTACCTTTTGCTGCGCTGCAGTGCCGGATGCATCCTGCTGCACCTGGGGATGAGCGGGCACCTGCGGGTGGTTTCAGCCCAACTTCCACCGGGTCGCCATGACCATGTGGATCTGGTCTTTACCGATGGGTCTTGTCTGCGGTTTAACGACCCGAGAAAATTCGGCGCCTTTCTCTGGCTTCCAGCCGAGCCTTTTGAGCATCCCTTGCTGGCCGGGCTGGGCCCCGAGCCTTTTGCTGCCGAAATGAACGGCGCCTATCTCCACCGTTGTTCCCGTGGGCGCCGCCTTGCCGTCAAGCCTTTTATGATGGACCAGAGAGTGGTGGTCGGTGTGGGAAATATCTACGCCAGCGAGGCCTTGTTTCGGGCCGGCATTCATCCCCGCTGCCAGGCAGGCCGCATCAGTCTGACCCGTTATCAGAAGCTGGCCCTTGTGATCTGCGAGGTGCTGCAACAGGCCATCGCCGCAGGCGGAACGACCATTCGCGACTTTCAAAATGCCAGCGGCAAACCAGGTTATTTTGACATTCAGCTGCAGGTCTATGGCAGAGAGGGTCAACCCTGCCCGGTGTGCGGGCAATCGATAAAGCATTTGAAACTCGGGCAGCGCTCAACCTATTTCTGCTCGAGGTGCCAGAGGTAAAGGCAGGTTAAAGGCGAAAGGTTAAAGGCGAAAGGATAGAGTTTGTGGAGGAGGGACAGATCCCAGACCTAGGAGGCTATCGGGCTTAGCACCCGAAACTCAGACCCCAGAACCCGACAAACAAAGGACAAGTGACTTATGACCAATGACAAGTCCATGAAAGACTTTCGTGTTTGCCCCCAGTGCGGTTATGGCCGCGGGTTTCATGTCTATTTCACGGAAGCAGAAAACGGCCACCGTATCGGGTTGATCTGCCCCAGTTGCGGTCAATCCTATGACCTGGGGTGGGTTGTTCAGGAACTCGATCCTCAACAGAAGGAAGGTCCCCGTTTCGAATCCCGTTGAGTCAGTGGTCAGTGGTCAGCGGTCAGCGGTCAGTGGTCAGTGGTCAGTGGTCAGTGGTCAGTGGAGGCGCTTCGGATATTTTGATTTTGACAGCTTTATTGCAAAAAAGCCCCGGGCAAGTTGCCCGGGGCTTTTTAGCCTTCGGTCTGGTTGAAAATTACAGGCCCAGTCCCTTGAAGAAGTCATTGCCCTTGTCGTCGACGAGGATGAAGGCGGGGAAGTCCTCGACTTCGATCTTCCAGACCGCTTCCATGCCGAGTTCGGGGAAGTCGATGCACTCGACCTTCTTGATGTTCTCTTCGGCAAGGACGGCAGCGGGGCCGCCGATAGAGCCGAGGTAGAAGCCGCCGTGCTTCTTGCAGGCGTCGGTGACCTGCTGGCTGCGGTTGCCCTTGGCGATCATGACCATCGAACCGCCGTTGGACTGAAGCAGGTCAACGTAGGAGTCCATGCGTCCGGCGGTGGTGGGGCCGAAGGAACCGGAGGGCTTGCCCGCAGGAGTTTTGGCGGGGCCCGCGTAGTAGATCGGGTGGTTCTTCAGGTACTCGGGCAGCGGCTTGCCGCTGTCGAGAATCTCCTTGAACTTGGAGTGAGCGATATCGCGGCCGACCACGATAGTGCCGTCGAGCAGCAGGGGGGCGCCGACTTCAAGCTTGGAGAGATCGGCAAGAATCTCGCTCATCGGGCGGTCGAGGTTGATTTTAGTGCCGTGGCTGTGCTTGCCGCGGTACTGATCGGGGATGAGACGACCGGGGTTGCGGTCCATCTCCTCGACGAACAGGCCGTCTTTGGTGACCTTGGCCTTGATGTTGCGGTCGGCCGAGCAGGAGACCGCCATGCCCACGGGGCAGGAGGCGCCGTGGCGGGGCAGGCGGATAACGCGCACATCGTGGGCGAAGTACTTGCCGCCGAACTGGGCGCCGATGCCGAGCTCTTGGGCAGCCTTGAGCATTTTCTCTTCGAGTTCCAGGTCGCGGAAGGCCTGGCCGTGCTCATTGCCCTCACCAGGCAGGCCGTCGAGTTCCTTGGCGGTGGCGAGCTTGACGGTCTTCATGCAGGCGTCGGCGGAGGTTCCGCCGATAACAAAGGCGATGTGGTAGGGGGGGCAGGCCGCGGTACCGAGGGTCTTCATCTTGTCGACCATGAACTTTTCGAGCTTCTCGGGGGTGAGCAGGGCCTTGGTCTCCTGAAAGAGCATGGTCTTGTTGGCGCTTCCGCCGCCTTTGGCCATGAACACGAACTTGTAGGCGTCGCCGTCGGTGGCGGCGATGTCGATCTGCGCCGGCAGGTTGGTGCCGGTGTTCTTTTCCTGGTACATGTCAAGGGCCACGGTCTGGCTGTAGCGCAGGTTCTCCTCGGTGTAGGTCTTGTAGATGCCCTGGGAGATCAATTCCTCGTCCTTGACGCCGGTCCAGACCTGTTGGCCCTTCTTGGCGACAACGGTCGCGGTGCCGGTGTCCTGGCAGATCGGTAGCTCAAAATTGGCGGCGATCTCGGCGTTGCGCAAGAAGGCCATAGCGACCCCCTTGTCGTTCATCGAGGCTTCGGGGTCACGCAGGATCTTGCCCACCTGCTCGTTGTGTTCGGGGCGCAGCAGGAAGGAGACGTCTTTCATCGCCTGGTTGGCGAGAACTGTCAGCGCCTCGGGGGCAACCTTGAGAACGTCCTTGCCGTCAAAGTTGACGACCGATACGAATTTCTCCGAATCGGGGATCTTGTAATACTTGGTGTCGTCTTTTGCCAGGGGAAAGGGTTCCTGGTAATTGAACTCAGGCATGGGCAGCTCTCCTTTGGATATTTAATTTAAATTCGGTCTGCGTCCGGTCACTCCGGCGCACCCGGGTCGATATTATATAGAAAGTGTATACACTTGAAAAGTTCAAAAGTATCTAATTTTCAGAATTTTCATTGCCGGGCCTGTTCCTGTTCGACTCCAATGAGTAAATGGTGACGACGGGGGTGGTTTGTGCTAAGTTGTCCACCCAAAATTTCCGATGTCCTTTTCGCCCTTTGTGGGGATGTGTCTTATGCAGAAAATGCTCAAACTTATTTTGACCTCGAGGGTCTACGAGGCGGCCATTGAAACCCCGCTGGAAGAGGCTGCGATCCTTTCAAAGAACCTGGGAAACCGCATTCTGTTGAAGCGGGAGGATCTGCAGCCGGTCTTTTCGTTCAAACTGCGGGGAGCCTACAATCGGGTCGCCCACCTCAGCGACGAAGAACGTGCCCAGGGGGTGATTGCGGCTTCGGCGGGAAATCATGCCCAGGGGGTTGCTTTTTCCGCGCAGAAACTCGGCATCAGGGCAGTGATCGTGATGCCGGCGACCACGCCGCAGATCAAGGTCGATGCTGTACGCAGCTTCGGCGCCGAAGTCATTTTGCATGGAGACAGCTACTCGGAGGCCCAGGAGTACTGCAATCAGCTTGTTGCCGAAATGGGCATGACCTTTATCCACCCCTTTGACGATGAACTGGTCATCGCAGGGCAGGGGACGGTCGCCGACGAACTGTTGCGCCAGACTGCCGGTAAAATGGATGCGGTCTTTGTGCCGGTTGGCGGCGGAGGCCTGATTTCGGGGGTGGCCGCTTATATCAAGGCCCTTTGTCCAGAAGTCAAGGTCATCGGGGTCGAACCCGAGGACAGCGATGCCATGGCCCGGTCGCTGGAGCAGGGCAAGCGGGTCAGACTCGATTCGGTGGGGATCTTTGCCGACGGGGTGGCGGTGATGCAGATCGGCAAACAGACCTACGATTATTGCCGACGCTATGTGGATGAGATCATCCGGGTCAATACCGATGAGCTTTGCAGTGCCATTAAAAGTGTCTACCAGGCCACCCGCTCCATCGTTGAGCCGGCAGGGGCCCTGGGGCTTGCCGGGCTGAAAAAGTACGTCCGCCAAAATGGGGTCAGCGGCCAGACCCTGATCGCGATCAACTCAGGCGCCAACATGAACTTCGAGCGCCTGCGGTATGTGGCCGAACGAACCCAGATCGGCGAAAAGCAGGAGGCCCTTTTTGCGGTAACCATCCCCGAGAGACCTGGGGCCTTGAAGCGGTTTTTCGCTGAAGTGGTGGGCGAGCGCAACATTACCGAATTCAATTACCGCCTGGGGGGCCGGGAGAAAGCCCACATCTTTATCGGCATATCGATTCGGGACGAAGCCGAGCGGCTGGCCTTTGCCCGGCATCTAACCGAGCACGGTTTCGAAAATATCGATTTGACCGATAACGAAGTGGCCAAAACCCATATTCGCTACATGGTTGGCGGCCATTCCACCGAGGCGGCGCGCGAGGTCCTTTACCGCTTCTGGTTTCCTGAGCGTCCCGGCGCCCTGATCCGCTTTCTCAGCGCCATGGGTCAGAGCTGGAACATTTCGCTGTTTCATTATCGCATGCAGGGGGGGGATTACGGTAGGGTGCTGATCGGCCTTGAGATCCCCCGGAGCGATGAGCAAGGCTTCCGCAGCTTTCTCGACAATCTCGGCTACCGGTTTGTCGAAGAGACGCAGAATCCGGCGTACCGGCTTTTTCTTTGAGGCTCGCGGCTGAAGCAAAAATGACGCGGTAGCTTATGCTTATCTCCACGAAGCTCACAAAGGACATGAAGAAAATAAAAAATAAAAAGCCTTTACTTCGTGCCCTTCGTGTTCTTCAGGGAGCATCGCGAGGGGGTGGTGGTTCTTGATCTTTTGATTGCCGGGATTCACCAACATCTCCAGGACTTGCGGCTGACTTTTTTCGTGGCTTTTCCGTGGTAAAATTTAAACGGAAACGCCTGCAAAACGACGAAAGGAGATTCAGCCATGACTCTGTTTTACGATCCCAAAGACGCAGCCGACCTGCAGCGCATCGAAGCAATTCTTAAAGCGGGTGGTATTGAATACTTCCTTCGTCCCGAACCTGTCCCAGGCATCGGGCCGATGCAGGTGCATGTCGCCGAAGAAGATGTGCCCATGGCCGAGGAGCTGCTGCAGTCTCGCACCACTCACTGATCCTGTTGTCAAGGCTGGAGGTGACCGGGTAGGGCAGACTGGCCGGTCTTTTTGCCTCATCCTCCAGGAGTGAAGATTGTCACTGGCATGCAATGTGTATGTATATCTGAGGTTTGCAATCATGCAAGCCTTGCCCTGTAGGAGGGGCCCCCTGTCATGCCCAAGGCCTTGATAGTCGATGATGATCTGTTTATCAGGCAGGTTCTGCTCGATCTGCTCGAAGGGGCAGGGTTTGCCGTTGTTCAGGCCGGTGATGGCGATGAGGGCTTGCGGGTCGCCCTTGAGGAGCGGCCCGAGGTCATTCTGCTTGACCTGGTCATGCCCGGGATAGATGGGATCGAGACCTGTCGCAAGCTGAGGGCCTGCCCCGAACTTAAACATACCCCCATACTGCTGATGACGGCACGGGAAGATCTCGAAGGTAAGGTGAATCCCTTCCAGATCGGTGCCGACGACTACATCCCCAAACCCTTCGACGGTCGTGAGCTCGTCGCCAGGGTCCAGGGCAGCCTGGTCAAGAGCAGGGCCATGGCCGCTCTGGATCGCAAAGCCAGGGATTACGAGGCACTGCTCGATATTTCCTCGTCGGTCAGTTCGTCGCTGGATACTGTGGAAATCCTGCGTCGGGTTGCTGAGAGGGTCAGCAATATCCTCTTCCATGTCCGGGGCTGCTCCGTTGCCCTGATTCAAGAGGATGGCAATGACGGTTATGTGCTCTCCTCCAGTGACGATCCCAACCTTGGGGGATTACGCATTTTTCTCGATCATTCCCCAGAGATTCGCAAGGTGATGGAAACTGCTGAGCCGGTGGTTCTCAGTGACCAGCAGGTGGTTAAAAACAGTGCAGCTGGGGTCGCCGGTCTTTTGTCGTCACAATTCAACACCGTCTTGTTGTTGCCGGTCGAACTCAACGGGCGGGTGACCGGAGCGATGGTGGTGCGGGCCGAGGGGCGGCAAAGCGGTTTTAAGGCCGATGAAGTGGAGCTCTGCCGGATGGTGGCCAACACCTCTGCGAGTGCCCTGAAAAATGCCATGTATTACCAGAGGCTTCGACAGGAGTCGAAGACCCTCGAAAATGACAAACGCCGGGTCGAGGAGGAGTTGCGGGTCAAGGCGCTCTACGAGCAGCTTTTCGACAGTGCCTCCGAAGGTCTTGCCGCTATCAACGGCCAGGGCGAGGTCGTGTTTGCCAACCAGAAGGCTCTGAATATCATCGGATGTGCGCGAAAGGATCTCAGGGGGCTGGACTTTACCGCTTTGCTGGCCGAAAATTCGCTGCATCGGGTTTTGAAGTGGCTGAAAAGGGTCGAGGGGGACGCAGAGAGTTCCGAGCGCTTCGATGTAACCATCTGTGATCACCGTGGTGTAGAGCGTCTGCTGTCGCTGAGCCTGAGCGACCGCACCGTCGGCGGTGACCTTCATGTGGTGGCTTTTCGGGACGTGACCCGTAAGCGGCAGATGGAGCAGGAGCTGTCCGAGACCCGAAGGGGACTGGAGGAGGCCAACCTGCGCCTGGAGCAGGCCTCCATTGAGCGCGCCGAATATCTTAATGCTGCCGCCCATGACCTGCGTATCCCCGTGACCATCGTCAGCGGCTACTGTTCGCTTCTCGAAGAACTGGGAACGGATAACCTGACGGCGGAGCAAAGAGAGTACCTGGACGCCGCCCAGCAGAGCAGCGATCGTCTGGTCGATCTGATCAACAGCATGCTCGATCTCTCGCGTATCGAAGCCGGCAAGATCGTCATGGATATCGAGGTGCGGGATCTCGCAGGGGTCCTGCAGGATATCTCCCGCCATTTCCACCCCCTGGCGGCCAAGCACGATCATCGCATCGTGGTCAACTCCCCCGACAGTTGCCTGGCGCGTTTCGATGCCGAAAACATCCACCGGGTGCTGGTCAACCTGGTGGGTAATGCCATGAAATATTCTCCCGCCGGAGGGCAGATCCGGTTGAACCTTCAGGAAGATGAGCATGGAGTCCAGGTGAGCGTGGAGGATTCTGGCGGGGGGATCCCCGAAGAGCGCATATCGGAACTGTTTGAAAAATTCTCCCAGTTGGATCGGGAGGACTCCCGCCGCGGAACCGGCCTTGGGCTTTATATCTGCAAAAAAATCATCGACGCCCACCAGGGAAAGATCTGGGCAGAAAGCACCCTGGGGCAGGGCAGCCGGTTTTGTTTCACCCTTCCAACGCCTTCCGAGTACCACATCCCCCTCGATTAGCCAACCGTGCGCCGGCCCTTCTTTAACCTGCCCCAAGCTCCTGCTGTGCCAGGGTCATTTGTGCTCCAAAATAATTGACAGTTTTGATCAGGTATGTTATCGATTATCAAGCTCGATCGCAGAATATCTTTGTGCTCCGGGTCTATGGAGCGTTTTCGGTATGGATTTCGATATAAAATTTATCACTCAAAAATGAAAATGGCATTTCATTTTTGCAGGCAGGAAAAGGAGATATTACTGTGTTCGAATCCCTGAGGGAAGACATCCAGGCGGTTTTTGAGCGGGACCCGGCCGTTCGTAACGTCTTTGAGATTTTTTTCTGCTACCCCGGCTTTCATGCTCGCCAATTTCACCGTCTGTCCCACGCGCTCTGGAAGAAGAAACTCTTCTTTGGCGGGAGGTTCATCTCCCACTTGGGACGTTTTTTTACCGGCATTGAGATTCACCCCGGCGCCCGGATCGGCAAGGGCTTTTTCATTGACCACGGAATGGGCGTGGTCATCGGCGAAACGGCTGAAATCGGCGACAACTGCACCCTGTACCACGGGGTGACGCTCGGTGGAACATCCTGGGCCAAGGAAAAACGCCATCCCACCCTTGGCGACAATGTGGTCATCGGTTCGGGGGCGAAGATCCTGGGGCCTTTTACTCTGGGTGACAACAGCAAGGTCGGGTCCAATTCAGTGGTGGTCAAAGAGGTTCCGCCCAACTCTACGGTTGTCGGGGTCCCGGGGCGAGTGGTTATCTCCGGCGGTAAAAAGGCCGAGGAGAAGGCCGACCTCGAACATGGCGAACTGCCTGATCCCGAAGCCAAGGCTATTTCCTGCCTGTTCGACCAGATACGCGCCCTGGAGCGCAAGGTGAAGGAGTTGACCGTAGAGCAACAGCGTCTGCGCAGTCAGCTTGAGGTTGCTGAAGCGCAGGAGATTCGCTGACCAGATGCGACTTTCAACCAAAGCTCAATATGCCGTGCGCGCCATGGTCAGCCTCAATCTGTATGCCGACGGCTCACCTGTGTCGATCAAGGACATTGCGGCCCGGGAGGAGATCTCTCTGACGTATCTCGAGCAGCTCTTTGTGAAGCTGCGGCGCGGCAAAATTGTCTCAAGTGTTCGCGGACCGGGAGGCGGCTACCTGCTGGCCAGGCCGGCAGGGGAGATCCGGGTTGATCAGATCATCGACAGCGTCGAAGAGACGCTGGTGCCCGTCTCCTGCATGGACGAGGATGGCACGTGCGCCTGCACCGATCAGTGCGTCACCCACTCGGTCTGGCAAGGGCTGGGCGAGCGTATCCGTAATTTTCTGGCCTCGATCACTCTCGATGATCTGACCAAAGAAGCTGAACATAAAATCAGGCCCTAGGAGGCTGTCGGGCTTAACATGAACCTACTGCGAAACCGGCTGATCGGCCCAGATTCTCGACAATTTTCGACAAATAGCCCTGCTATTCACTCTCAAATTCTCTAAAATCTGGTCTCGAACATCCAATTTCTCGTTACGGTCCGTCAAGTCCGACAGCCTCCTAGGGGGACTTTGCCCGATTTTAGTCCAGGAGCATAACCTGAAGGCCTTATCTTTTGATTGGAGGATTAATTTCAAATGAAACGCATCTATCTCGACAACAACGCCACTACCCCTGTGCGCTCAGAGGTGCTCGAAGCCATGCTGCCTTTTTTTAAAGAGCAGTTCGGCAATCCTTCGAGTGTTCACTGGGCCGGGCGGGCCGTCAGCGGGGCGGTGGAAAAGGCTCGGGAGCAGGTTGCCGCCCTGATCAACTGTTCGCCGGCCGAGGTGGTCTTTACTTCCTGCGGCAGCGAGGGGGACAACTTTGCCATCAAGGGCAC
>CALZIZ010000065.1 GCA_945787465.1 uncultured Desulfuromonadales bacterium | reverse complement strand
AATCAGTCCGTAGGATGGGCAGAGTAAAACGATGCCCATGCTGAAAGAAGGCCGATGGGTCCGTCGCTGCGCTCCTTGACCCATCCTACGATGAGCAGTTCAATGCCTCAAACTTTACATGTTGTGTTTATGGGGGTATTATTCCCACATGAAAGACATTGAGGAGAGGTGCCATGAAACCCTGTTACGACAGCTCAGCCCAAAAAAAATCGACCAACGTGACCATTAACAGCGATCTGCTCCGTCAGGCCAAAGAGCTGGGAATAAATATGTCCCAGACCCTGGAAGAACGCCTCGCCGAGGTGGTTCGCGAGAAAAAGCGTCAGAAATGGCTTGAGGAAAACGGTGAAGCACTGGACGAGTATGGGCGTTTTCTAGAGGAAAAAGGTCTGTTCAGTGACAGTGTGAGGCGTTTCTGATGGCACAGTTTGACGTTTATCGAAATGCCAACCAAAGCACTTCTGAATTGTTTCCATTTTTGCTCGATGTTCAAAACGATCTGCTGGGCCGGTTGCCGACTCGTGTCATAGTCCCCCTTTCCCGTGCCTCCAACCTCTCTTGGGATCTCAGCCAGTTAAATCCTGTATTCGAGGTTGCTGGAGAGAAGGTTTTTATGAGCACGGCAGATCTTGCTTCCATGTTCGAGCGCAACCTGGGAGAAAAAGTTGTCTCGTTGCAAGATCAACGAGACGAAATTCTCAAGGCGGTTGATTTTCTTTTTTGCGGTTATTGAAAGGCACGTCCACCAGCAGCCGTAGGATGGGCAGAGTAAAACGATGCCCATGCTGAAAGCCCTCCGATGGGTCCGTCGCTGCGCTCCTCGACCCATCCTCCGATGAACAGTAATTAAACAAGCAGTATCCCTTTCCCCCTAAAGATTTCCCTCCCCCCCGCCGATAAACAAACCATGGAAAAAATTCCAACCCGAGGGAGAGGTCCATGAACCCAGCCGTAAACCCCTACCAGCAGACCCAGGTGGGCACCGCATCCCCCGAGCAGCTTCTGATCATGCTCTACGACGGGGCGATCCGGTTTATCGCCCAGGCCGAAGAGGCGGTTGCCGCCGGCGAGCGATTGAAAAAGCTCGAGGGGGTCAGCAGGGCTTTGGCGATCGTCACCTACCTCGCCGATACCCTCGATCATCAGGCCGGCTGGGAGATGTCCGAAAACCTGGACGGCCTCTACGGCTACATGGCCAGGGAACTTTCGCGGGCGAACCTGGAAAATGACCAGGAGGGGCTCAAGGGGGTTGGGGCGATGCTCGCTGATCTGCGCCAGACCTGGCTGGAGGCGATCGAGCTCGCGAAGCAGGACAAAAGCACCACCCTCCTGGAGGCCCGATAGAAGCTCTCGGGGGGGGCAGGCTTTTGCAGTCGGACCAGTCGAGCCAGTCGGACAAGTCTGACTGATCCCCCAAAAAAGAAGCCGGGGATGCCCGTTAAAATCACCACCCCATTTAAGGATTTTTTTATGCCTGAAATTGACGAGTTGCTCAATTTATCCATCGCCCAGTACCAGCAACAGCTGGATCAGCTTCAGGTTATCGAGGCAGGGCAGGGTCCTGCGGGAATTGAGATGCTTTTGCAGCTGCAGCAGCAGGCGCAGCAGACCGATGGGGAGCTGCTGCCGCTGCTTGTCGCAGCCGGTCCTCGGGTGGCGACCCACCCCCTGGTGCGCCAGAGGCAGGAGCTTTTAGGGGCCGTAGTGGCTGAAAACCGGCGTCTGCTGCCGGTTTTCGAGGGGCGCAAGGCAGTTCTTGCGGCCGAGTTGGGCCAGTTCAAGACCGGGCAGGTCGCCATGGCGGGTTACAGGGTCGGGGCCCGGACGAGGGGCCGCCGGTTGAGCCATAGTTGTTGATCTGAGAAATTTGAGGGCAGCAGCAAGAGTCTAAAGATTCCGCCACGCCCCGCCGATAAGTAAGGTAACGGGAAAACAACCCAACTTCCATTACTTATCGGAGGATAAGGCCATGTTGTTCCGGTCTCTGGTGAAAAATTCCGAATCGAGTCTCTCTGAAGCCCAAAGGCACTGCCCCCCTCCAGTCCGCCTGCAGCAGCTCCCGGCGGCAGAGCCTTCGCCTGGCCACAGATCGCGCGAGTATTTTCGCATCAATACTGAAATTTCGGTTCGCTACTGGGCCCTCGACAACCCGCTCCAGATTGCCTCTGAGTGCTCTGCCAGCGTGAACCTGAGTGCCGGCGGCCTGCGGTTGCGGCAGACCATTCCCTTGAAACTGAGGCAGGAGGTCGTTCTGGCGCTGACCCTGCCGGGAGAGCACCCGGTTATGATCGAGTGTCTTGGCAAGGTGGTGAGGTTTGGCGAACTGGGCGAGGGGAGGCGGGAGGTCGCTTTTGAGTATACCCGGATCGCCGGCCGGGACCGGGATCGGATTATTGCCTTCTGCCTGGCCGAGCAGCGCCGGGTGCTGCGGCAGAAGGTGCGGGTTGATTAGCTGAAAACCCTCCCAGGCAGAGGGAGCGGTGGCGGTGGTTTGACCACCGCCTTTTGGCGTTGACCTGCCTTCGTGGTCGGTCATTTCAAGGCCCAGGGCCCTGTCCCTGCTATCCCTGAGCAGCTAAAGGTTGTTGTTGCGAGCTTGGGCCTGTCCTCGGAATAAAATTTGCATCCTGCAGATGCTTACCTCTGTTTTCATCCTATTTCATCTGCAGGCCATTTTGCCTGAAGGGGACTGAACCATGTTTTCAAAAGCCGCCCTGAAGCACTTTCATGCTTTCCAACCCGCGCGGATACTGCTGCCGACCAAGCCTCAGTCTCGGGCCAGGGACTGCGTCATCAGCCTGGACGATCCGCCGTATCTCGAGGCCGAGTTCGTTGCGGAGATGTTTCCGATGGTTGGTCTGGACCTTGGAGGGGATTGCATCATCACCTGTGAAAGTGCCGGGACGGTCTTTCGCATCAATGCCCGAATTGCCAAGGTTGTTGATGAACGCACGGTTCGCCTGGAGGCTTTCCAGGTTGAAAACCCGCCTCAGCGTCGCCGGTATTTTCGCATCGACGCCGAGGTTCACATGCGCTATTGGCAGGCCGATGAGGATTCGGAAACACCGGAGAAACTGATACAGCACAAGGTCAACCTGAGCGGCTGCGGGTTACGTTTTTCCACCGCCGATCCGCTGGAGGCCGATCAACTGGTGGCCCTCGAAGTTGCCCTGCCTGACCCGGACTCGGGTTTCGCCAAGTGCGTCGGCCGGGTGATCCGGGTCTTCGATATGGGCAACGGCCGTCAGGAGGCCGCTCTGGATCTGGTGGAGATAGACGCGGGCGAGCAGGACAAGATCATCAAGTTCTGCCTCGCCGAGCAGCGTCGCCAGTTGCGGGTCAAGGTTCAGGTGGCCGGCCCCAAGTCCAAGCAGTGAAAAGGAGCTCACGTCTGCTGGACTAATTCACTTTAAATGAATAAGCAAAATCCAAACGAGGGACCCTATGCTGACAGCAGAAGCCATCGAGCACTTGGCGGATTATCGTATTGCCGACATCCTCATCGAGAACGAAAATTACCCGGATCTTGACCTGCAATGCGTGGTCAGGGTGGCCAAACCGCCCTTTGTCGAAGCCAGGTTCTTGCCCGGTCAGTTGTCTGCAGAGGTCCTTTCCCCCGGTGCCAGCGGCCGTATCTCCTGCTCCGCCGGGATGCAGGTTCTCTCCCTTGTGGGGCGGCTCGATTCCCGGCTCGACGAACGCCGGCTTCGGTTTGAGGTCGAGGCCTGCGATACCCATGACGATCCAAGACGCCATTTTCGGGTCGATGCCGATGTGCTGCTCAAGCACTGGCCAATGACCCGCATTCCCCCAGTTGAAGCCGAGGCCAAGCGGGTCAACATCAGCGGCAGCGGCATTCGCTTCTCAACCCCCACCCCTTTGCGCACCGGCCAGCGGGTCGGCCTGGAAATCACCCTGCCCGGAACACGCCCCAAGGTGGTCGACTGCCAGGGCAAGGTGGTGAGCGTCTTCAACCAGGGCGAAGATCACAGGGAAACTGCCCTGCAGATCGTCGAAATCAAACCGGAGAAGCTGACCAGCATCATCGATTTTTGCATGGGAAAAAAATTCCGCGGGCTGCGCAGCAAGGCGGAGTTCCTCGGCGAGGTGCTGAGCCCCGATCTGCCGGTAGAATAGGCAAGTACTCAGGCAGGTTTTGCATAACCGATGCTTCGACAGGCTCAGCATGAACGGGGATCCCCCACCGTGGTGAGTTCCCCTATCCGTTCGGCCTGAGGCTGTCGAAGGCCTGGCCGCCGAGCTGTGGAGTCGATGCTTCGACAGGCTCAGCATGAACGGGGATCCATCACCGAGGCGAATTCCCCTATCCGTTCGGCCTGAGCCTGTCGAAGGCCTGGCCGCCGGCTGTGGAGTCGATGCTTCGACAGGCTCAGCATGAACGGGGATCCATCACCGAGGCGAATTCCCCTTTCCGTTCGGCCTGAGCCTGTCGAAGGCCTGGCCGCCGAGCGCAGGCAATTTTTCAACAGGAACAATTGACAAAACCAAGAAGGCCAGGTTTTTTCCCCTGGCCTTTTCTATTTTACCCCAATTGCTTCTTTATCAAGCAAAACCAACCGCCGACCCCAGACGCAAGGGGAAGGGCGCCGGGGATTTTTTCGGCGCCGGGGCCCGAAAAATCTCGGTGCGGTTGCGGCCGTTGCGTTTGCAGCTGTAGAGGGCGCAGTCGGCACGGTCGATGAGTTTCTTGGCATGGGGTGCCTCGGCGCCCGCGGCACTGCTGATGCCGATGCTGGCGGAGACTTTAAGCCCTGGGCGGTCGAGGTGGGCGGTCAACTCGGCGATCTGCCTGCGAATGCGCTCGGCGACCCGGTAGGCCTGGGGAAGGGGCGTTTCGGGAAGGATGACCGCGAACTCCTCGCCGCCGTAGCGGCAGACCACATCTGCAGTGCGGGTGGCCTTTTTCAGCGTGGCGGCGACCGCTTTGAGCACGCTGTCGCCACAGCTGTGGCCGAAACTGTCGTTGATCGATTTGAAGTGGTCCAGGTCGATGAGCAGCAGGGCTAGGGGCTGACCGGTGCGCTGGTTGCGGGCCAGCTCCGACTCGAGGCTGGCGTCGAAGTAGCCGCGGTTATAGACTCCGGTGAGCGTATCTGTCACCGCCATGCGGGCAAGTTGCTCTTTGTCCTGGCGCAGGCGAAGGGCGCGCTCCTGGCGCCTGAGGTGCAGTCGCATGCGGGCCACGATCTCAGGGGCGGGCATCTTGTAGTCGCAACAGTCGTCGGCTCCGCTGTCTAACGCCGCGGTTCTCAACTCGGGACATTTCTCGGAGGTGAAAAAGACCACCGGGATATCCGCCCAGGCCTCACGCTTGGAGGTTTCGCCAAGAAACTCTTCATGGGTCTCCAAGTTGCCCTGGCGCCAGTCGCTGACGACCATGTCCACTTTATGAATGCACAAGCGCTCAAGGGCCTCGGCCGGGCTCTGGGCGAACAGGATGTTCTCGAAAAGGCTGCTGCCCTTCACCAGTTGACAGAGACTGTTCTGGTGTGGAGAGGAATTCTCGAGGATGAGGGCTGTGCGGGTCATGGGCTTATCCTTTCTTTTCTCGTTTTCGCTTGCGGTCCTTTTCGACGTCGGCTACGGGATTGTTTAGGATATAAAGATTAGTTTCTGTTTAAATTTGACGAGGTTCATCGACGTTTGGTAGAAAAACTGCAAAGCCTAAAGAATCGGTGATTGCTATCCGAAAAGGGACCTATGAATCTCTCTATTCCCCCCGTAACCTCGATCATTCCCGTCAGCTCTGCAGGCACCCACCCCGAATCCCGGGAGGAGCGCCAGCAGGACCTGCGCCTGCACCAGATGATTCGCGCGACGGTGGCCGAGGGCGGGCAGGAGAGGGTTCTGCTCGAGCTGGGCCGGCAACGATTTGCGGTCGAGACCCAGATGCCCCTGAAGCCTGGTCAGAAACTCGATCTGATGGTGGTGGCAACCAGCCCCCGGCTGGAACTGCAGGTGGTCGAGGACCCTTTACGGGCGCGGTTGGGGCAGATGCTGCATCTGCTCAGCGGCAGATGGAACGATTCGGCGCTGCTGGATGAACTGGCGGAGAATCAGAAACCGCTATTGGAGCGCCTCGGCCTGGCGAACCGGCAGTTCGTAGAAGGGTGGACTGCAGCGAGCGCCAGGGCTTTCGCAGGCCGGGACGGGGCTCTTCTGCGGGGGCTGGCAAGGATGCTGGGGCTTGATCTCGAGGCCCGGTTGGCCCGGGGGGAAGCCCCTGAGGGGGCAACCCTGAAAAGTATCATGGGCGAACTGCAGCAGGCCTTGAAGCAGGGTGGGGGCGAACTGGCCGAGCGTGCCGGCCAACTGCTGCAGACCCTTGAGCTGTTTCAGCTCAGCCAGGTGCGCCTCGAGCAGCAGGGGAGTCAGTTTGTCCCAATGCTGCTGCCCGGTGTCGACCAGGGGTTTCTGGTGGCCGAACGCAGGGAGTCGCTGGCCCAGGAGAGCGGGGAGGAATCCCTGGTGGTTTCACTGCACCTGAGCCTGCAGGGGCTGGGGGATCTGCGGGTCGATTTTTTGCAGGATGCCCAGGGGCTGATGGTCCGTTTTGTCTGCGCTGATCGCAACAAGGCCGATTTTGCCGCAGGATTTGGCGAAGAGCTTCGTCAGGCCCTCGAACCGCTTGGCCTGCAGGGGCTGAGCTTTACCGGCGGAGCGGAAAGCCCAGCGACGGCGCTGATTCGCAAGCTGCTTCCCGAAGGAGACCGGGTGCTTGACACCCGGGTGTAACGATTATGTCATCAAAGTCGGCAGAAAAGGCCGTCGCCCTGCTCTATGACAAGAGCCGCGGCGACGCCCCCCAGGTTGTTGCGACCGGCAAAGGAGAGCTGGCCGCACGGATTGTCGAAACCGCCCGCCATGCAGGGGTCCAGGTGATGGAGGACCCCGACCTGGTGGAGGTGCTGGCCCGGGTGCCGGTGGGCGACGAGGTGCCCCTCGAGCTCTACCAGGCGGTTGCCGAGGTGCTGTCCTTTGTCTACCGGGTTAACGGGCGGTACAAGGATCAGCAGGGGTAGGTTTTGAATTTAGAATTTTGAATTTTCGGGGCGCGTCGAGGGGGGCAGTGCCCGTGTCCGGGGTTTTCCTCTGCGATCTCTGTGTCTTCTGTGGCAAAGGGTTTTACCGTGTCTGCATCCGAAAATGCAGGATGTTCAACCCGGCATCCGGATCGGTTTCGGGAAAGTTCTCCGGCGGGCCCAGGGTCTGAATCAGTTTCGCCTCCGGGGCGTGCTCGGCGAAGAGTTCGATGAGAAAGTCCGGTCCCAGGTAGGGTGCGCTCAGACAGGCGAAAATATCTCCTGCGGGGGCGGTCAGAGTCGGCAGGCGGCGCGCCAGCTTGGGCCAGTCGCGCTCGGCGGTAAAACTCTGCCCCTGGCTGGTAGGCGGGTCGACGATGACCAGGTCGTAAGGGCCGAGCTTTTTGAGCTTGCCGAAGCTCTTGAACAGGTCATGGGGCAGAAACCTCGCCTTGTGCGGGTCGAGGTCGTTGTCAAGATGATTCTGCCGGCCGAGCTGCAGGGCGCCGCGGTTCATGTCGAGGTTGACGACCTCCCTGGCTCCGCCGGCCAGGGCGGCGACCGAAAAACTGCAGGTGTAGGCGAAGAGATTAAGCACCTTGCGACCTGCAGCCAGGTGGCGGGCCAGCTCTCTGCCGCGGGCCATGTCGGGGAAAAAGCCTATATTCTGCGCCTGGCCCAAACGCAGCCGGTACTTGAGGCCTGCCTCGCGGGCGAAGCAGGGCTCGGGGATGGCGCCATGCAGAACTTCGGTCGGCGCCCCGGCAAGGTCTCGCCGCTGCAGCAGCAGGCACTCCATGCGCTCACCGAGCAGTTCGAGAAGCAACTCCTGCACCCCGTCCAGCCACGCCTGCGGCTGTTGCTGGTAAAGCACCACGAAGACCACCGGGGGGAAAAAGTCGATGGTGAGAAACTCGAGTCCCGGGTAGCACCGGCCGCGGCCATGAAACAGGCGCCGGGTCTCGTCGGTTTTCGTCTCAAAGGCCAGGCGAAGTTGTTTTTCAATGTTATTCAGGTCGCTCACAGGGGCTCCTCGGCGTCAAAATCTTCGGCCTGCAGCTGGTTGGCCAGCACTTCCATGGTCATCTCCACCGGCGGTAGCCCTTCGGTGGAGGCGATGTTGAACAGGGCGTCGCCGGCGTGGACCAGGGGCAGGTTGAGACGACCTATGACGATGCCGTCGGCTGGCGATTCGATCGGCTTCTGCTGTTCGCCGAAGGGGTCGCTGACGGTGCCGAGGACCTGTCCCTTTTTGACCTGGACGCCCAGGGCGGCCCCGGAGATCACCACCCCGCTGATCGGCGCCCGCACCCAGGAGGCGGTGGTGGCGATCAGCGGTTCAATGTGGTGCCTCTTGTGGGCCCTGGGGGCGAGCATGCCGATCTCGCGCATCACCGCGAGGATACCGCGCATGCCGGTGCGGATGGCGACCTCGCTGAAACGCAGCGACTCGCCGGCTTCATAGAGGAGCATTGGAATGCCCTTTTCGTTTCCCGCCTCCCGCAGGGAGCCGTCGCGCAGTCGGGCGTCGATGATCACCGGGGCGCCGAAGGCCTCGGCCAGTTGCCTGGTTTCGGGGCGGTCGAGGCAGGCCCGCACCTGAGGCAGGTTGGTGCGCCCGTTGGCTCCCGAATGCAGATCGATGCCGTGGGTGCAGTGGGCGACGATCTCGTCCATGAACAACCGGGCCAGGCGCGAGGCGAGAGAGCCTTTGGCCGACCCGGGAAAGGAGCGGTTGAGGTCGCGGCGGTCGGGCAGGTAGCGCGATCGGTTGATAAAGCCGTAGGCGTTGACCACCGGGATGGCTATGAGGGTGCCGCGAAGCCGTTGCAGCTGCTTCATCTTCAGCAGGCGGCGGATGGTCTCCATGCCATTGATCTCGTCACCGTGGATGGCCCCGCTGACAAAGAGCCGCGGTCCCGGTCGGCGGCCGTGGATGATGTGCACCGGCATGGTCATTTCGGTATGGGTGTAGAGCCGGACCATGGGCAGATCGATGATGCGCTGCTCGCCCGGTTTGACGACGATTCCGCCCAATGTGATCGGTGGCTGCATGGCGTATCTACCCTTTGCCCCGGGTTTTTGTTTTGCCGGGGGCGGCGTTTTTCTCGATGAATTCGAAGATGGTGCCTGCGATATCCTTGCCGGTGGCCTTTTCGATCCCCTCAAGGCCGGGGGAGGAGTTGACCTCCATGATCACCGGGCCGTGGTTGGAGCGCAGGATGTCGACCCCGGCCACGTTCAGGCCCATCACCTGGGCCGCGCGAACCGCCGTCGAGCGCTCCTCAGGGGTAAGGCGCACCGTGGTGGCCGAGCCGCCGCGGTGGATGTTGGAGCGAAATTCTCCTTCCTTGCCCTTACGCATCATCGAAGCCACCACCTTGTTGCCGACCACAAAGCAGCGGATATCGGCCCCGCCGGCCTCCTTGATGAACTCCTGCACCAGGATGTGGGCCTTGAGGCCGCGAAAGGCCTCGATAACGCTCTCGGCGGCCTTGCCCGTTTCGGCAAGCACCACGCCGATGCCCTGGGTGCCTTCGAGCAGTTTGATCACCAGGGGCGCGCCACCGGCCAGGTTGATCAGGTCCTGGGTGTACTTGGTCGAATGGGCGAAGCCGGTCACCGGCAGGCCGAGGCCCTTGCGGGAGAGCAATTGCAGCGAGCGCAGTTTGTCCCGCGAACGGCTGATGGCGACCGATTCGTTGACGCAGTAAACATCCATCATTTCGAACTGGCGCACAACGGCGGTGCCGTAAAAGGTTATCGAGGCGCCGATTCTCGGTATGATCGCCCCGAAACCCTCGAGGGGCTCCCCCTTGTAATGGATGCTCGGGCTCTGGGAAGCGATGGTCATGTAGCAGCGCAACGGGTCGATGACCAGAACTTCGTGGCCGCGCTGCTGTGCGGCCTCGACCAGGCGGCGGGTGGAGTAGAGTTCCGGGTTGCGTGACAAAATGCCGACTTTCATTTAAATCCTCCTTGTCGTAATGACTTCAGGTAATTACGACCCACTTCACGGCCATGTAGAAAGGATGCGGCCGGATCGACCAGCAGTCGCTTGCTCAGGGCCGTGCGCCCGAGCAGCATGCGGAATTTCATCGAATCCCTGTTGGTCAGGGTGATCTCGATATTCCATTTCTCATCGCCGAGCGCGACCGGGGTCTTGATGACGTAACGCTCCTCCCGGTGTCCCCCCGAGTCACTGACAACCCTCTGGTCAAGCACCTCGGCGGTGCAGAAAATTTCAACGTCCTGGCGGTTTTGCAGGGGGTGAATGCCGAAGCGCACCATCTGCCTGCCGTCGGCCTCAAAAGGCTCGAGAACGAAGGCGTGCAGGGCCGAAGTTCTTGCCCCGGTATCGATTTTGGCCTTGATGGCCGGTATTCCGAGCGCCGGGAGGCAGACCCACTCCCGCCAGCCGACCCTGTTGATGGCGCCGGGTTCATCAGCTGTCATTTCTGGTTCCTTTCGCGTAAAACCCCCGTCCAGTGCAAAAGCTATCGAATTATTATACTCGATAAATTTAATAAGGAAGAGAAACAGGCTGTTTCTGGCAATGATTTTGCTTTCCTTATGCCTCAGGGTAACGAGGCGTGTAACTTTGCCAAAAAATTGTTGGATTGTCATATGAAATTTCGACTTTGTAACCAATAAAATGATTCTTTTTGAGAGGCGTGAAAAAACTGTATTTACAGCCACCAGGACTCCAATTCTCCAAGAAGAATCATTGAACTCTATGTCTTTGATTCTCTTGGTGTCTTTGTGGCTTGGTGGCCAACCTTTTGTGAGGTTTGCAGGCCCTTATAATTTTCCGAAAAGGAGACGCAATGGCAGTCAAGTTTTTCGGGCAGTACCTGTTGGAGCGGGGACTGGTCTCGCGGGAAAAGTTGCTCGAGGCCATTGAGCTGCAGAAAACGACCAATCTTAAATTCGGCGAAATGGCTTTGGAGATGGGGTTTTTGCGTGAAGCCGGCATCGAGCGGGTGCACCAGGCTCAACGTGCTGAAGACCTGCGTTTCGGCGATGTGGCCCTGAGGCTCGGGCTGATGAGCGAGGCCCAGGTCGAACAGGTACTGACCCGGCAGGAAAACAGCTACCTCTACATCGGCAAGGCGCTGCTCGAGGTCGGAGCGCTGAGCGAGGAGCAACTCGAAAAACATCTCGAAGATTTCCGTCAGGATCAGGCGCCCTTTGTGCTTGACGCGGTGACGGTGCCGACCGGGGTCCCCGGGGCCCAGGTCTGGGAGGTTCTGGCCGATCTGACCTACAAAATGCTCACCCGTATCGCCAGCCTGCCTTATAAGGCCTCGCCCTGCCGCACCATTGATCGCCTGGAGGGCAACGCGGTTATCGCTGCCATGGAGTTGCATGGATCTGTTTCGGCCAAGTACCTCTTCTCGGCTTCCGAAGGGGTGCAGAAGGCCATTGCCCGCACCATGTGGCGTGAAGATGAGGTGGAGGAGGGCCCCCAGGAGATCCTTGACGACTCGGTGATGGAGTATGTCAACATCGTCTGCGGCAACGCCGCGGGAAAGGCGGCCCAGCTTGGTTTCAAAGTGCAGATTGCCCCCCCCGAGGTGTACCACCCCGGTGAGGAAGGCATCTCCGTGCCCCCCGGGCAGATCGGGTTGCTGTTTCCCATCCATGTGGTCAACGATGAGCGGGTGGAAATGGCGCTGTTTGTTGAACCGTGAAACGAGTTTCCAACAAACAGCCGGAGCGAGAACTCATACCGTTCGGCCTGAGCCTGTCGAAGGCCTTGCCACCGATGGGAGAACCGATGCTTCGACAGGCTCAGCATGAACGGCAAAAAAACAGTCGGAGCGTGAGCTCGTACCATTCGCCCTGAGCCTGTAGAAGGCCTGCCGCCGACCGGTGAACCGATGCTTCGACAGGCTCAGCATGAACGGCAAAAAAAGAGCTGGAGCGAGAGCTCATACTGTTCGGCGTGAGCCTGTCGAAGGCTTTGCCTGAGGGAATGACGGTTGGCAGAATGTTCAGGGTTTTTACTTGAACTGGCTGATGATCACAATAAATCAAACCTGAAAAAGCCGTCGTTCCGGGTGAACGACGGCTTTTTTGCCTTTATTCATTTGGTTTTCGAGCCACTCGCTTACTTTCGGGGGATTGCTGAGGTTTTCAGCGGGTATGGCAGCCCTGACATTTGGTCGGGCCGCCCTGGGCTTCGTGGCAGGACTTGCAGATCTTGTGGAAAGCGTCTTTGGTCTTGGGCGGGTTGGGGGCGGTGTAGACTGTAAGGCGGGCAGTGCCCGCCTTACAGTTTCAGGTCGGTTTATTGCTCGTCGAAGCTGATGGCGTCGACAGGGCAGGCGGGAATGCAGATGCCGTCCAGGTCGCAGCAGCTTTCGTCAATCACGGCGGTGTCACCGGGCAGGCTGATGGCACCCTGGGGACAGATATCGATGCAAGCGCCACAGGATGTGCATTTTTGCGGATCAACAACAATTTTCATCGGTTGGTACTCCAAGAATAAAGAAGGTAGAAGGTTGAAGGTAGAATACAGGAGATAAGCATTCTTGTCACCTGTCCCAATCACCAATCACCAATCACGGGTTTACTAACAAATCCTCGGCAGCTGCTCTCCGGCGAGCATTTCGATGGCCCGCAGCCCGCCGATGGCGGTGCGCATGAAGACCTTGCCCTCAGAGGCGCCGGTGACCTCGCCGATGATGGCGGCTTCGCCGCCGGCCGGGTGGCGGCGCATTGTTTCGAGAGCCGCTTCGGCCGCCTCGGGGGCGACCACCGCGAGCAGCTTGCCTTCGTTGGCGACGAACAGCGGGTCGAGACCGAGAATGGCGCAGACGCCCCGCACCG
>CALZIZ010000064.1 GCA_945787465.1 uncultured Desulfuromonadales bacterium | reverse complement strand
ATTGTCGAGGTCTGCGACGTCTCGCTCTACGTGATGACCAGCGAGTTCGGCGCCCCCACCCAGCTGGAGAAGATCGACATGCTCGATTTCGCCGACCTGGTGGCGCTGAACAAGATGGAGAAAAAAGGCTCGGAGGATGCGCTGATAGGCGTGCGCAAGCAGTATCGCCGCAACCGAAACCTCTTTGAGCTTGCCGATGAGCAGGTTCCGGTCTACGGCACCATTGCCAGCAAGTTCAACGACCCGGGGACCAACGTCCTTTACCGGGCGCTGATCGAGCGGATCAACGAGAAAAAGGGCGTGGCCTGGGCATCCTCACTGCAGACCGGTGAAACGCAGAGCCGGCGCCACCACATCATCCCCCCCGAACAGGCCGGCTACCTCGCTGAAATCAGCCGCACGGCGCGCAACTACCGCAAAGAGATTGAGGCGCAGTCGACGGTGGCCCGCAGGCTTTTCCAACTCGAAGGCACCCGGGAACTGCTCTGCCAGGGGGACAACACCGGGGCCGACGACCTTGCGGCCCGCCTCGACCAGGCCGCCGCCGCCTGCCGGGCCCAGCTCTCCGAGGAGAGCGCCCAGACCCTGCAGCGCTGGCCCGAACTGAAAAAGGCCTATCGCCAGCCGCTGATGGTGACCAAGGTCCGCAACCAGGAGCTGCGCAACGAACTCTTTACCACCAGCCTCTCGGGCACGAAAATCCCCAAGGTCTGCCTTCCCGATTACGCTGACTACGGGGAGATCCTCAAGTGGTGCATGAAGGAGAACGCCCCGGGCTTCTTTCCCTACACGGCGGGGCTCTTCCCCTTTAAGCGTACCGCAGAAGACCCCAAACGCCAGTTTGCCGGCGAGGGCACTCCGGAGCGGACCAACCGCCGCTTCCACTTCCTGACCAAGAACGACCCGGCCAAGCGCCTCTCCACCGCCTTCGACAGCGTCACCCTCTACGGCGAAGACCCCGATTACCGCCCCGATATCTACGGCAAGGTCGGCGAAAGCGGGGTGTCGATCTGCACCCAGGTCGATATGGACAAGCTCTTTGCCGGCTTCGACCTCTGCGACCCGATGACCAGCGTCTCAATGACCGTCAACGGCCCGGCGCCGATTCTGCTGGCGATGTTCTTCAACACCGCGATCCGCCAGCAGCTCGAGAGCTTCCGCCTCGACAAGGGGCGCGAACCGAGCGCCGAAGAGCTCGAGCAGCTGCGTTCCTGCACCATACAGACGGTGCGCGGCACGGTGCAGGCCGACATCCTTAAAGAGGACCAGGGGCAGAACACCTGCATCTTCTCCACCGAATTCGCCCTGAAGATGATGGGCGACATCCAGCAGTATTTCATCGATCAGAAGGTGCGCAACTACTACTCGGTCTCGATCAGCGGCTACCACATCGCCGAGGCCGGAGCCAACCCTCTCAGCCAGCTCGCCTTCACCCTGGCAAACGGCTTCACCTACGTCGAATACTACCTCTCGCGGGGCATGCCCATCGACGATTTCGCGCCCAACCTCTCGTTTTTCTTCTCCAACGGTCTCGACCCCGAGTACACGGTGATCGGCCGGGTTGCTCGGCGCATCTGGTCGGTGGTGATGAAGAACAGGTACGGCGCCAACGCCCGCAGCCAGATGCTCAAGTACCACACCCAGACCTCGGGGCGCTCGCTGCACGCCCAGGAGATGGACTTCAACGACATCCGCACCACCTTGCAGGCGCTGATGGCGATCTACGACAACTGCAACTCGCTGCACACCAACGCCTACGACGAAGCGATCACCACCCCCACCGAGGAATCGGTGCGCCGGGCCATGGCGATCCAGATGATCATCAACAAGGAGCTGGGCCTGGCCAAAAACGAGAACCCGCTGCAGGGCGCCTTCATCATCGACGAACTCACCGACCTGCTCGAAGAGGCGGTGCTCGCCGAATTCGACCGCATCAACGAGCGCGGTGGGGTGCTCGGCGCCATGGAAACCCAGTACCAGAGAAGCAAGATCCAGGAAGAGTCGATGCTCTACGAGCACCGCAAGCATACCGGGGAGCTGCCGATCATCGGCGTCACTGCACGCCTTTCAGGAGCAGTACCGCAGCGAGGGCCAAGAGGCTCTGAAGCACCTGCAGCAGGTCGCCCAGCGGGGAGAGAACATCTTTGCCGAACTGATCCAGACGGTCAAGTTCGCCTCCCTGGGGCAGATCAGCAAGGCGCTCTACGAGGTGGGGGGGCAGTATCGACGCAATATGTGAACCCAGGTCAAAGGTTCAGGGTGCAAGGTGCAAGGAAAAACCAGAAACCCGCCCTTCCTTTTACCTTGATCCTTGAACCTTGTACCATTTTTTGAGGAGGACTAGATGCAGATGGAAAGAAACGGGTTGTTCGAGGAAACGGCCATCAACCGGATGAAGCTCGCCAACCGCCTGGTGCGTTCGGCCACCTGGGAGGGGATGTGCGACGAACAGGGGCGACCGACCGAGGCGCAGGTTAGGCTCTACCGGGACCTGGCCCGGGGTGGGGTCGGCCTGATCGTCTCGGGCTTTGCCTATGTCACCGAAGACGGCAGGCCTCTGCCGGGGGCCATGGGCCTGCACCGCGACGATACGGTTGCCGCCTGCAAGGAGCTGACTTCTGCGGTGCATGAAGCAGGCGGCAAGGTCTGCGCCCAACTCGGCCACGCCGGCGGGCAGAGCCGAAGCAACCTCTGCGGCGGTCAGCCGCTGGCCCCCTCGGCGATCAAGGCCCCCCAGTACCTCCCCGAAGAGCCGCGGGAGATGACCCTTGCGGATATCGAAAGGGTCCTCGAAGGCTTCGCGGCTGCAGCCGGCCGGGCGAAACAAGCCGGGTTCGACGCAGTGCAGCTGCACGCCGCCCACGGCTACCTGATCAACCAGTTTCTCTCCCCCCACACAAACCTACGCAACGACGCCTTCGGCGGTAACCTGCAGGGTCGCAGCCGGTTTCTGCTTGAAGCCTACGGCCGGGTGCGAGCCGCGGTGGGCCCAGCCTATCCGGTGCTGGTCAAGCTCAACGGCAGCGACAACCTCGAGGGCGGCTTCAAGCTTGAAGAGGCTGTTCAGGTCGCCCGCCAGCTCGACGGCGCCGGAATCGACGCCATCGAAGTCAGCGCCGGCACCGCCGCCTCGGGGGAGCAGGGACCGGTGCGCCGCAACATCACCTCCCACGATCTGGAGGCCTACAACCTGAGCCAGGCCAAGGCGATCGACCAGGAGGTCGGGTGCCCAGTCATTACCGTTGGGGGCATCCGCAGCTACTGCGCCGCGGCGAAGCCGACTTCGTGGCCCTGAGCAGGCCCCTGGTCCGCGAGCCGGACCTGCCCAAGCGCTGGCGCAGCGACGATGAATCCAAACTGGCCCGCTGCATCTCCTGCAACGGCTGCTTCAAGGCGGCCTTCAAGGGGCAGCTGCGGTGCGTGCTTGAAGGGTAGCAGCTCCCTTCGCCGGTCGAATATGAGCCAGCCACCCATCAAGGGAGGCTGGCCTTTTTGATTACAAGGAAAATTTGGGATTCAGGTAAGGGGTTAGGTAATTTCCATCCGGAAGCTATGGATGGAACAAGCGCAGTTTTCTTATGGGAAACGAGCAATTTTTCGCAAGGCCCAGAAAATCAAGGTTCTGCGC
Organism: uncultured Desulfuromonadales bacterium; assembly: GCA_945787465.1. Classification (GTDB taxonomy): domain Bacteria; phylum Desulfobacterota; class Desulfuromonadia; order Desulfuromonadales; family Trichloromonadaceae; genus CALZIZ01. The sequence goes on along the minus strand of CALZIZ010000064.1, from coordinate 18,192 downwards.
GGAGACGTACACCTTAGGTCGCACAAGCAAGGCTGCCGATTGACGCCGAGATTGCGGAAAATGGCCGTTTCCGTATATGGTCTCCCCCCTTTTTGCAGTATCTGTAGATCGACCACTGGCCGACAAGGGGGTGTAGGTCGGGTGGCGGGCAGTGCCCGCCTTACAGGTTCACCCTGGTGATCCCAGCGTTCCCCGTGGTTAAACGCTTGGCTTTTCACCTCAATCAGTGCGCTCATTCGAGCACACAGAGAGAATTTCGGTTTTATTTCGCCGGTTAGTTTTTTGCACAATGTGTAGGGCCGAAGGCCGTAACTGCGGTTCAGATCGTAGCGCAGTTGGCTTGAGGAAAAGCCGTAACACCAATAATTCAGAAGGCATAGAAATCATCCCTTGGTTGCGGGAAAATCAGGTGCCGAACCACAACTTCCAGATATGTTAAATCAACCTCTTTTTCTAATATATTTTCCTTTGACACGGCAAAAGGGGACATGCTATTCAAACCAGCTACATGTGCAGTAAATAATGATTAAATGGATGGGGATCTACTGTTGTTATCGGCATGCTATTGCCAAATGAAACACTCCCTTCCCAAGGTGTCAGTTTGAGGGGACTGGCATAAATTCCTCAAAAAGTACCTTCATAAACCGTTAAAAACATCCTCCACAGGGGCATTGGCTCTGCTGTTGAAAAACAGGGAGTCGTGCTGCGTTGTCCCCTGCTGTACGATCAAGGCCACTTGAGCCAGGTTCAGAACCTTGTGTATGTGTGAAAGTTGCCATGGATAGAAAAAAGAAAAAAAACCAACAGGCAGCGCTCCCCAAGGGCGCAAAACAGTCCTTGGCGAGCGCCTCGAAACCTTCTCCGAAGCAGGCAGAGCCCCCCTCTGGGGCGGCCAAAGGCCCCGCCAGCCCTGCCAAGGTCCTGGTCGAGGGAATTGCGCGGCTGGCCGAGGGTCAGCGCTGCTTTGCCGACGAGTTCGGTCTGAATTACGGCCGCGTATTTCGGGATGAGTTTGAACCCTTCAAGGGCAAGAATCCCGAACTGATCATTCGCCAATGGCTTCAGGAAGGCGAAAGCGGAGCGCAGCGCCTTCAGGCCCTGCTCGATGATCTGCTGCAGCACCAGCTTGCGCTGGTCAGCGCCCTCGAGGGCATCGCCACCGAGGCCGTCGATCAGCTCAGCCCCAAGCAGATCGAGAAAAAAAGCCCCGGCCTGCTCGGCCTGCGCCCCTTTGCCTGGCGCTCCTACCGAGAACTGCATCGACAATTTGCCCAGGACCAGAAGCTGCGCCACCAGAAGCTGGTCTTGAGCGGCTTTGTCACCGGTTACATCCGCGAACGTGAAAAAAACGCCAAATAGTGCTGAATTTCAACATAAGGACAAAGGGAGGGAATACCGTGATCCAGTTTCGTTTCGGCAAAATTCTGCTGCTGGCCGCATTGCTCGCCATGGCCACCGGCTGCTCCAGCCCCCAGGTGCGTATTAATCTGTCCTCAACGGCAAATCTCAATCTCAACGATTTTGATGAGCCGCTGCCGGTGGTGGTCAACATCTACCAGCTCTCGGACAACAAGGCCTTTGAGGAGGCGAGCTTTGCCGACCTGTGGAAAAAGGACCTGATGACCCTCGGCGACAGCCTGCTGACCAAGGAGAGTCTCACCACCAACCCGGCTTCCCAGGAACAACTGGTTTACGAACGCCACGCCCAGGCGCGGTATGTCGGGGTCATGGCGGTTTTCCGCAAGCCGGAGAAAGAGGCCTGGCGGGCGGTTAAACCTGTTGCCGACAGCTTTTTCAAACGCAAGTTCTCGAGCAACCTCATCGTCAATCTCAAGGGTACTACCATCGAAATCGTCGACTGATCAGGGTCGAAGAGGGCAGCCTAAATAAATGAAAGACTTAAGCAAGGTCGTTTGGGCCGAGGGCGTTTTTCTCGGCCAGCAACATTTTCAGATCTGGGACCGATATCTCGAAACCAGTCAGCAGCTGCGCAGCAAGGCGCTGCATCCTTTCGCCTGGGGCCTGCTGTCGTCGGTCGTTGACGATAAGGCCCTTGAGAACGGCAAATTCCGGCTCCAACAGTGCAGCGTCATCTTTCCCGACGGCCGCCTGGTGACCTACGATGCCGCTGTCGACCCGGCGCTGGCCTGCGAGCTGCACGCCGGCGGAGGCCAAACTGTCGAGATCTATCTGGGCCTTCCGTCCAACCATCAGGTCGAAGGAATCTCCGGTTACCCGGGCCGGTCCCAGCATTGCGCCTGGCAGGCGGACTACCGGCAGATGGGGGATGAGTACGACGTCAGCCGCGAGCGCGAAGTGCTTCTGGCCCGCCCCAACCTGGCCCTGCTCACCGGCGACGACAGGCGGGAGCAGTTCGTCTGCGTCAAAATTGCCGAACTGATCAACCAGGGAGACGGCAGCTACAGCCTGGTCCAGCAATACGTCCCCCCGCTGGTGCGCATCGGCGCCTCGGCTCACCTCAAGGCCCTGCTCGGCCGCATGCTCGAGGGTGTCGGCGCCCGACTGCGCTCTTTGAACGAACGGCGGGTCAACCTCAGCGGCGGGGCGACGGAATTCGCCCGCACCGATCCCGCCCAGTTTCTGCTGCTGCAAAGCCTCAGCGCCATCTACCCCCAGCTGCTGCACCTGCAGCAGAACCCGGATTTGCACCCCGAGCTCCTTTACCGGACACTCTGCCAGTCCATCGGCGGACTCTGCGCCTTTAATCCCGAACTTGAAGCCGGGGCCATCCCCCGCTATCAGCACGACGCGCTGAGCTCTGTCTTTGCCACCTTCGAACGCTTGCTCGGCGAGGTGGTCAATATCACCATGACCACTCGAAGCGCCTCGCTGCAACTGAGCCGCGAAACCGACTCGCTCCTTTCGGTGGCCGACATCGACGAGCAGACCCTGCAGCAGTGCTCACTCTTTCTCGAGGTGCTGTTCGAGGCTGATGACCCGGTGTGGATCACCGACTTCGCCCGCCAGATCAAGGTCGCCTCCCGCGCCACCATCGAGTTGACCGTCGCCTCGGCCCTGCCCGGGATCTGCATGGTACATACCCAGAGGCCTCCCAACAAACTCTCCACCAAAAGCGGCTACGAATACTTTCGCCTCGAACCCCGGGGAGATTTCTGGACCAAGGTTCTCGAGGAACGCAGCCTGGCCCTGTTTCTGCCCCAGGCCTTTGCCAGTGCCACCATCAACCTGGTCTCGGTACAGGAATAACACCAATGGACAGCGAAAATTCCCACAAGCAAATCAATCCCCTGCTCGAATGCGGCGAAACAATCTTTTCGTTGATTTCGGTCTTCAAAAAAGCCGACCGCGGGGCCTCTCTGGAGCTCGAGTATCGCGAAAAGATCCTCTCGGGCTTCGACGTCATGGAGCGCATGGCCTTTGAGCGTCAGATCGGCAGTCTGGTCCTCAAGGACGCCAAATACGCCCTGGCAGCCCATATCGATGAGGCGGTGCTGAGCTCCGACTGGCCCGGGCGGACCCAATGGATGAGCCGCCCGCTGCAGCTCGAGCTGTTCGGCGATCACCTGGCCGGCGAGGGCTTTTTCGAACGCCTCACCAACCTGCGCCAGGGCGGCGAGGCCAATTGCGACCTGCTCGAACTCTACTACGTCTGCCTGCAGCTTGGCTTTGAGGGCATCTACAAAATCAGGGGATTGGAGCAACTGATGGCTCTGCAGGTCGACCTGCGCAGTCAGATCGAAGGCTACCGGGGGGTTGTCGACCCTAAACTCTCTCCCGGAGGGGCCCCCGCTGTCCCCCTGATGGCCCGGGTGCGCCGGGAGATCCCCTACTGGGTGATCACCGTGGTGACGGTTTCGATCATTTTCTTTACCTACCTGGGCTATTCGATGGCCGTCACCAAGCTGGCCGACCGCAGCGTGACCTCCATCCATGCGGGCCGGGACGCCATCCTCAGCCATTCGCGGACCACGCGCCCGACCGCCGCCGAGGCCCCGACCCAGAGCCCTGAAACCCCAGATACCGGACGCAGCCAATGAACAACATACTGATATTTCTTCAAGCCTACCTGCTGGGGCGCTCAGGCAGCCGGATCGTCGGCCTGCTGTTGCTCTTCTCACTGGTCTGGTGGGCCGGGCCCTACCTCGGCCTCGATGATGAGAAACTGCGCCTGACGATTATTGCCGGCCTCCTGCTGTTTGCCCTGACCGTCTGGCTGGTGCGCCTGCTGCTGGTCCGCCGTCGGGCCGCCCGTTTCAAGTCAGAGCTGCAGGGCCAGGGCGATAACGGGACCGGCCGTGAACTTGAGATCGAGGAGCTGCGCAGCAAAATGGACGAGGCCATCGCCTCGCTCAAATCCTCCGAACTGGGGATCGGCTACCGCGGCAACGCCGCCCTCTACGCCCTGCCCTGGTTTATGATCATCGGCCCCTCGGCCGCCGGCAAGACCACCCTGCTGCGCAACTCCGGCCTGAACTTTCCCTACGCCCAGGGCAGCGACATCGACATCAAGGGCTTCGGCGGCACCCGCAACTGCGACTGGTGGTTTTCCAATGAAGCGGTGCTGCTCGATACCGCGGGACGCTACACCACCGAAGAGGACGACCACGAAGAGTGGTCCGCCTTTTTGTCGATGCTTAAGAAATACCGCTCGCGCACGCCTCTTAACGGGGTGCTGGTGGCGCTCAGCCTTTCCGATCTGCTGACCGCCGACGAGGGCGGCCTCGAATGGCACGTCAAGATCATCCGCGACCGCATTCACGAGGTCACCAGCCAGCTCGGCTGCATCGTCCCCATCTATATCGTGCTGACCAAATGCGACCTGCTGCGGGGCTTCGAGGCCTATTTCGAAGATCTCAGCGAAAACGACCGCAATCAGGTCTGGGGCTCCTGGCTGATCGGCGATTCTGCAGACGAAGACCTCGCAGGCCGCTTCGAGGCCAAAATGGCCGAGCTTTACCAGCGGCTCGGCGAGCAGCGCCTGCGCAAGCTCTCCATGCAGCGCAAGTTCGAATCCAAACACGACATCTTCGACTTCTCGGCCCAGTTCCAGGCGGCCTCTGACAAGCTGGTCGAGTTCGTCAACCTGCTGGTGCAGAAAAACCCCTACCAGGAAACCCCGCGCTTCTGCGGCATCTACTTTACCAGCGCCACCCAGGAGGGCACACCGATTCAGCGCATCGTCGGCAACCTGCGCCAGGCCTTCGGCTTTATCGAAGACGCGGATTCCGGCGAAAACCGCACCCCCAAGAGCTTTTTCATCAAAAAGCTCTTCCAGGACGTGATTTTCCCCAATGCCCACGGGGTCGGCAGAAACCGCCGCCGCGAGCTGCTGCACCGCTGGCTGAAAACCTCCTGGATCACCGCCTGCCTCGGGATGATCGCCGGAAGCGTGCTGCTGCTGAGCACCTCGTTGACCAGCAATTCGCTGCTGATCACCAAGGGGTCCAACGTCATCGACGAGCTGCGCGGGGCAGTTACCGCCGAGGACCCCTCCTACGAACGCAGCTTTGCCGCTTTGTCCGAGGTCTACGACCACTACCAGACGCTTCGCGACTACGAGAGGCGCCTGCCCTGGCACCTGATGCTGGGGGTCTACCAGGGCGAAAAACAGCTTCGCCCCACCCAGGCCACCCTGCTGCGGACCATGGAGCAGAGCTTTTTCCGCCCGGCGGTCACCTCCCTCGAATATCGCCTGGAGAACTTTGCCCGCCAGTGGGAAACCTCTGACGACAAGGGCCAGGAAAAGATCCGCGATGCCTACTACCAGGGGCTCAAGGTCTACCTGATGCTCGCCGCCCCCAAGCGCATCAAGTCCGAACTGGCAATTCCCGTCATGGTGGGCTTGTGGAAAGAGCTGATCGAGCGCAATGATTCGGAAAAGACCTTCGATGAATCCGAAGAGCGCCACCTTGCTGAAATGGTGGAACTCTATCTGCAGCACATGCAGCTGCCGGCCGATGACCCCATGCTGGCCGGCTCCTTGAACAACCGCCCCGAGATCGTTGAGCAAGCTCGCCAGCAGCTGCGCACCCCCCCCAATGCCGAACGGCTCTACGCCCAGATTTTGAGCAAAGGCAAGCTCTCCCTCAAAGAGCGCAGGCTCGAGGATTTGATCAAGGGAGCCGATTTCGGCCTGGTGACCAGCAGCTACGTTTTGCCCGGCGCCTACACCGAAAAGGGCTGGCGCGAGTTCATTCAGCCTGAAATCAAAAAGGTGGTCGCCTCGGCCAGCCGCGGCGACTGGGTCATCGGCTACTACCGGGGCGACCAACCGGCGGAAAAATCCGTGGAGGCTAAAAGCCCGCCGCCGACTCCGCAGGAGGATCTCGAAGAGGGCAGCATCAACGGCGAGCTGGCGTTGCGCCTGGAAAAAGAAATCCGCGAGATCTACTTCCGCGACTACGCCAACGGCTGGTTTGAACTGCTCGAATCACTGAGAATCGCCCGCTTCGCAAACCTTGAAGATGCCGCGAAAAAGATGCTGGTCCTGGCCCGCGGCGACGGCCCCTTCGGAGCGCTGTTGCGGGTGGTCTCTAAAAACATCAACCTGCTCGACCCGATCGAGGTGGCCTCCTTGGCCCTCCCCTCGGCAGCTGGCGGCACCAGCGCCCTGCCCAAGCTCAACCCGGTTGCCGAACTCGATGCGCCGCTCAACGATCTGCGTAAATTCACCGACCCTGCCGAAAAAATGACCGTCAGCCTGCTGACCAACCAGTACCTGCTGGCGATCTCCACGGTGCAGAGCGAGGTCGAGCGCCTTGCTGCCGCGGTCGATGTGCCGCGCGAGGCCAAACTCTATTCAGCCAACATCCTTACAGGCGGCGGGGCCAGTTCCGAGCTTTACAAAAGCTGGGTCTCCACCTCGAGCCTGCTCAACGGGATCGAGGCGCGCACCCGCAACGTGGCCACCAGGATGCTCATCGCGCCGATCCGCAACGTCTGGCGCACTATCCTCGGCGAGGCCCGCAAGGACATCCAGCGCGAGTGGAAAACCGCGGTGCTGGCCAACTACAACGGCAAATTGCGCGGCCGCTTTCCCCTCGACCGCAAAGGCGCCGATGCCGCCCTGGCCGATATGGCGGACTTTTTCCGTCCCGGCGACGGGGTCTACTGGTCTTTTATCCGCAATCAGCTCTCACCCTTTATTACCGAGGGACGCCGCAGCTGGAAACAGAAGACCTGGCTCAATCTGGGGCCAGGTTTCAACGACGAACTTCTCAGCTCTCTCTCCCAGGCGCGCAACATCAGCGCAAGCCTGTTTCGGCGCGGCAAAGACGAGCCGGAAATCCGCTTTTCGGTGTATCCCATGCCGAGCCGCGGCCTGAGCGAGATGTATTTCGAGACCAACGGCCAGATGTACAGATACCGCAATGAACCCCAGGAATGGCGACTGTTCCGCTGGCCCGGCGGCCACGAAAAGCTCGGCTCCAGGATCCACGGTATCGCAGGCCGGGGCAACGCAAGGGCCGAACTCGAATTCGACGGCATCTGGGGGATTTTCCACCTCCTCGACCAGGCCAAGGTCACCCGTGAAAGCGGCACCGAGTACCTCAACGTCTGGGAGCTCAGCGGCATCAACGGCCGCCCGGTCACCGTTCAGTTCAAGATCAAGGCCGACCGGGAAAACAACGTTTTCGACAAGAATCTTTTCACGGCCTTCGCCGTCCCCGAAAGCCTTTTCTGATCGATCACAAGGGAGCTGTAACTGCGCGATGTTCGGACTTTTCTCAAAATCCGCAAAACCCCAGCCTGTCACCAGGGTGCCGGACCAGATCGGCTGTTTCGGCAAAATGCCGATTCATCCTGATTTCATCCGCCACAACGTCAACTCCCGGGAGGTGATCGCTTTTGAAAAGTGGCTCCAGGAGGGAATCGGCCTGGTCACCCGAAAACACCCCGGCGGCTGGCCTGAGGTCTACAAAAGCTTCCCCCGCTTCAATTTCGTGCTGGTCGGCGGCGAACAGGAACGGACCCTGGCCGGGACACTGGTGGCCAGCCAGGACAAAAGCGGCCGAAACTACCCTTTTGCCACCCTGGTGGCCGCAGACGAGCTGCTGTTTCGGCAGATGCAGGCCATCGTGCCCTATGTCTACCAGGACTTTTTCCGCGCCACCGAGGAGATCAGCCTGGCCAAATGGAGCAATGAACCGCTGTCGCTGCTCACCGGCAGGGTCGACGGTATTTCCCGGCGGGACACCGGTCTGACCAAGAGGCAGATGCTTGAAGCCGAAATCGACGTGCTCGAGAAGATTCCCATGGGCCAGCTCTGGACCCAAGCCCTGCCCGATGCCGATGCCGGCGTCAGGGAGCAGATCTTCAACACCCTGTTCAGTGCCCTTAAGACCGTGGTGCGCAGGGGCCCGACCCGTACCAACTGGGGCATCCGCCTGCCGCTGCCCTCAGATGGCGAGCAAATTCCCTTCGTGATGTTCTGGCTGCAGATCATTGAATCGATCCTTGAAGATCGCTCCTGGCGGGCCCACTGCTTCTGGAACCGCGCCGGGGCCGAACACCCTGCAAGCCTGACGGTCTTTTTCAAACCGATGCCCGGCTCCTTTTTGCTGCAACTGCTCAACCCGGCGGTCGATGACGGTTCGATTTTCGACATCACCAGGGAGCTTTCCAGCCCGGAAGAAGTTCGCAGCAACCTCGACCTGAAAAAGCTTTTGGCCAGTGACGACACCACCATGCTCCAGGTGCTCTACAAAGCCGGACGCCGGGAGTCTCTGCTATGAGCACCGGCACGGCCTTGACGCAGCTGGAAACCATGGATTCGGACTGGCTTCAGGCAGTGGCGTTGCCCCTCGATGGCAGCCCCTGCGGGGAAGATCCGCGCTACCTGGACGATTTTCTGGCCATCAAGCAGGAGATCGACAAGCTCCAGGGCAATGACTATCCGAGGATGGTCGAGCTCTGTCGCCGGATGCTCGCTGAAACCAGCAAGGATCTGCGGGTCGCCGGATACCTGCTGCTGGCCTCGGTCTATACCGACGGGCTTTCCGGCCTGCTCGAGGCAGCAAGAGCCTACCGGGTGATTGCCCAAAATTTCTGGCAGGACTGCCACCCCCAAAAGGAGGGGGCCCGGATCTCGGCGCTGCGCTGGCTGAACAATTCCAAGCTCGACAGCTACGTCCGCCAGCATGGGAGTCATGCCGAATCCGACCATCTACGCGAGCTGCGCGAGCTCATCGACGCCGTCAACCGTAAGGCTGAAGAGGCCTTTGGCGAGGAGGCCCCACGCTGGTCGATTCTCGACAAGTGGCTCAACGCCGAGCTGCTCAAGCACCAGGAGAAACCGGCCGCCGCGCCGCCGGAAACCCTGGCTCCCGCGTCGGCCCCAAAACTTGCAGGGGCATTGCAACCGGCACCGCCCCAGCCCCCGGTCACAGGACCAGGCTCTCAGCCCACGGCCATCGACTCGGAGCGCGAACTGGTCGCCACCACCCGGGCTATCCGCGACTACCTGCTGCGCAACAAGGATTTTCTGCGGGCGGTCGGCTATACCAGAGCCTTGCGCTGGGGCTCCCTCGCCCTGCCGCCACAGCGGAACGGCATCACCCGCATTCCCGGGCCACGACCGGCAGCGTTTAACGAACTCAAGCTGCTGCTCGACAGCGGCGAACCAGAGGCCCTGTTCACTCTTTGCGAAAAGCTCTTCCTTGAACCGGGCGGGCACCTGGCCCTTGAGCTGCAACGGCACGCTTGCACCGCAGCCCGAACCATGGGCAGGGAGGATCTGGCCGTATTCATTGCCGACCAGACCGCCTCTCTTGTTCGCAGGCTGCCCGAACTGCTCGGGCTTCAATTCGAGGACCGTCACCCCTTTGCCGACATGGCGACCAGAGAGTGGATAGGGAGCCTATTGGCGTCGCCCGAACAGGGCCATGGCGCGGAGACCCAAAAGGATCCCTGGGAGACCGACCTGGGCGGGTTGCTCGATGAGGCCCGGCAGCTGCTGCAGCGAAAAAAGCTGCCCGCCGCCCTCGGCACGCTCAAGCTCTGTCCGGTCCACAATGAAAAACAGCGCATCCAGGTGCAACTCACCATGGCCCGCCTCTGCCTTGAGGGGGGACGACCCGAGGTCGCCGTGCCGGTTCTCGACGAGCTGCACGACACCGTCCAAGCCAAGTCCCTGGACATCTGGGATCCGGCCCTGGCCATCGAGGTCTGGAAACAGCTGCTCGAAGCGAACCAGGCCCTGCTTCCTCAGGCCGCGGCCCGGGACAAAGAGGCCCTTTGCGCCAGGGTGGCCGAAATCAAGGCGCTGATTTGCCGCATCGACATGGAGGCTGCGGCTCGACTGTTCTAGAGGAAACGTAACGATTCAGCAGCTCTGAATCCTTTTGAGTCAAGGTCGAAGGCTCGATTCCCGCCCAAAAGCTTTGCGGGAATGACGGTTGCTTCGTGATTGTCCGCCCGTCATCCCCGAGTGTTTTTGTCGGGGATCCAGGTTCTGCCCATTACTGCCAGTTAGGTTGGGTCAAGGAGCAACGCGACGGACCCAACAAATTGGCCCGAAAATGTTGGGTTTCGTCCCTCAACCCAACCTACGATATTTAATTACGATCACGACATATAGATAGATTTTCCACAAAGGAGACAACCATGGCAGACAGTTTTCAAAAAGAAATCCCCAAGGCGCGTATCAACATTTCCCTCGACGTCGAAACCGGGGGCGCCAAGAAAAAGCTCGACCTGCCCCTCAAGATGCTGGTCATGGGTGATTTCAGCAACGGCAAGACCCAGGGGCGCATCGCCGACCGCGAACGCATTGACATCAACAAGAACAATTTCAAATCGGTGATGGCGGATATGGCGCCCAAGGTCAAGTACCAGGTGCCCAATCTGCTCAAGAACGACGGCAGCGAAATCGATGTCGAGCTCAAATTCGACTCCATGGGCGCATTTAAACCCGAACAGGTCGCCAACCAGATCCCCGAACTGCACAGCATGATGGCCATGCGCAATCTGCTCAAGGACCTCAAATCGAACGTCCTCGACAACGCCAAGTTCCGCAAGGAACTTGAAAAGATCGTCAACAGCCAGCCCGAACTCGAAGGCCTGCGCGAAGAACTGGAAAAGGTCATCGCTGCCGAGCCGAGCCAGGAAGCCTGAGTTTAATCGCAAAACCTTAAGAATATTGGAGTTAACGCTATGGCCATTCAGGAAAGCGTAAATACAAAACCGGTCACGGTTGAAGAGACCGAAAACCAGAGCACCTATGAGCGGCTGTGCAGCCTGGTCGATATAAATCCCCTGGGGGAAAATGTTGCACTGAACAGCTTCGCCGACGCCGGCAAAATGGCGGAAATCACCCTCGACCAGAGGCTGACCGCCGGCCTCCAGGTGTTCATCGATCTGGTCACCAGGAACAAATCACAGATCGATCGCATCGACAAGACCCTGCTCGACAACTACATAGCCCAGATCGACAGCATGATCAGCGCCCAGCTCGACGAGGTGCTGCACCACAGCAAGTTCCAGCAGATCGAGTCGGCCTGGGAGGGGTTGAAGTTCCTGGTCGATCGCTGCGACTTCCGCTCCAACATCAAGGTCGAACTGCTCGACTGCCGCAAGGACGATCTGCAGGAAGACTTCGAGGAGTCGCCGGAGACGATCCAGACCGGCCTCTACAAGCACGTCTACGTCAACGAATACGACACCCCGGGCGGCCAGCCGATCTCGGCCATGCTGGCCAATTTCGAGTTCGACAACTCGGCCCAGGACATCTCCCTGCTCACCGAACTCTCCCGGGTCTCCGCCAGCGCCCACTGCCCCTTCCTCTCCTCGGTAGGGGCCCGCTTCTTCGGCAAGGAAAATGTCGACGATCTGCCCAAGATCAACGACCTGGCCACCTACATGGAAAAGGCCGAATTCACCCGCTGGAGAAGTTTCCGCGAATCGGAGGACGCCCGCTATGTCGGCCTTCTCACCCCTCGCTTTTTGCTGCGCCTGCCCTACGGCCAGGACAGCAACCCGGTGCGAACCTTCAATTACGAGGAATCGGTCAAGGCCGAGGGGCACGAAAACTACCTTTTCGGCAACCCCGTTTTCGCCTTTGCCGCCAACATCGCCAAGAGTTTTGCCGATAACGGCTGGGCGGTCAACATCCGCGGTCCCGAGGCCGGGGGCAAGGTCGAAAACCTGCCCTTGCACCTCTACGATGCCGGCAAGGGGCTGCAGACCAAGATTCCGACCGAGATGATCATTCCGGAAACCCGCGAACTGGAGCTGGCCAACCTCGGCTTCATTCCCTTGAGCTATTACAAGAACAGCGACTACGCCTGTTTCTTCAGCGCCAACTCGGTGCAGCGGCCGGCCGAATACTCCACCGCCGAGGCGACCGCCAACAGCCGCATCAACGCCCGGCTGCCCTACATCTTTCTCGTCTCGCGCATCGCGCACTACCTCAAGGTGCTGCAGCGCGAAAGCATCGGCACCACCAAGAGCCGCCAGGTGCTGGAAAACGAACTCAACGAGTGGATCCAGACCCTGATCACCAAGATGAAGGATCCCGAGCCGGACCTGATCGCCACCCACCCGCTCAAAGACGGCCAGGTGGTGGTCCAGGAAATTCCGGAAAATCCCGGGTACTTCAGCGTCACCCTCTACGTCGTGCCTCATTTCCAGGTCGAAGGGGTCGACGTTCGGCCACCAAGGCACGAAGAGAATCATTAAAACCTAAAACCCTGAGTTAAAGGTGGTTTGGCATTGGATGTTCTTGGTGTCTTTGTGACTTGGTGGCAAACCAAGCCTTTGTTTTGATGTGTTTTCCCGGCGTCATCGACGCCAATTTAATCACCTGAAAAGGAGGATGTTACAATGGCAATTCCTGGTTACATGTGGATCACTGACGATCAAGGCAGCACTATCGAGGGGCCCGTCTCCATCGGCGGCCGCGAGGGCAGCGTTGAAATTCTCGGCTTCGATCACGAGCTGCGCATTCCCACCGACAACGACACCGGCGCCCTGACCGGCACCCGCAAGCACGAACCTTTTACCTTTCTCAAGGCCTTCGACGCCGCAACGCCTTACCTGTACAAGGCCTGCAGTAACGGCCAGACCCTCAAGAAAGTGGAGCTTCGCTGGTACCGCATCGACGATACCGGCACCGAGCAGGAGTACTTCCGTCACACCCTCGAAGGGGTGAAGATTACCTCGGTCAAGCCGACCATGCACAACGTCAAGGACATCGACAAGGAGCGCTACCCGCACCTTGAGGAGATCTCGGCCCGTTACGCCAAGATCACCTGGACCTACCTCGACGGCAACATCGAGTTCGCCGACTCCTGGACCGAGGGTCGCTAAATTAAAGGAGGCAGGGCAGGGTGACCTGCCCTGCCCCTTTACCCCGATTCTGCTGCTAACCACCAAAAGACGTATTTTAATCATGGCCCACACTCTCTTCGATGTCCTGACCGGCAGCTACCTGAACGGCCAGCCGGTCGCCACGCGCTCGGCCGAAGCCGATCTGCAGCTGAGCATCCGCGATCACCTTCAGCGCCTGCTCAACGCCAGGCGGGGAACCCTGCCCCACCTGCCCGGTTACGGGTTGCCCGACATCGCGGCCCTCTTCGAGGATCTGCCCTACTCCCTCGACTACCTGACCTTATCGGTCAGGCAGTGCATCGAAAGCTTCGAAGCACGGCTCGTCCAGGTTCAGGTCAGAGCCCTGCCCGCCGAGACAGGCTGCGGCCGACTGCGGTTTGAAATCAGCGCCCGTACCCGCTGCGGACAGGCGTTGAAATACCTGGCCTCCTTTTTCAGCGCTGGCAACGCCTCTTTGGAACTCAAGCCCGAAGGCTACTACCATGGGTGATTACTTCGACGCCGAAATGCGCCTGCTGCAGGAGACGGCCCAGGAATTCGCCCGCGCCTACCCCGAGAAGGCCGGCATGCTCAACCTGCAGGAGGTCAAGGACCGTGACCCCTACGTCGAGAGGTTGCTCGAGGGCATGGCGTTTCTCACCGCCCAGGTCAAGCAGCGCATCGATGACGACGTGCCGGAAATCTCCGAAGCGCTTCTAAGCCACCTCTGGCCGCATTTTCTGCGTCCCTTTCCGTCGTTGACCATCGTCCAGTTCAGTCCCCGCCAGGGACAGCTGCAACAGACCCAGCCCCTTGCGAAAGGGACCGCACTGCTCAGCCCCCCGGTCGGTGAAGACCGCGCCATCTGCCGGTTTCGCACCACCAGCGAGGTCGAGCTGCAACCGCTGCGCCTCAGCCGCTTCGCCATGGAAGAGGCGGGCAAAGGCGGCTGCCTGCTTAAGCTCGGCTTTCAGCTCGACTCGGGCGTCCCTGCCGACGCCCTGTCGCTGAACGGCCTCAAGTTGTACCTGCACGCCGACCCGGCGGTGGCCCTGAGCCTCTACCATGCCCTTTGCACCCAGGTGCGCAGCGTGCAGATCCGCTTTCCCGGACAGCCCGATGCGACACCCCAGAGACTTGGTGGCCAGCAAGCAATAAAGCCCTGCCACCTGTCGCCCGATGAACTGCTCGTTCCTTTATCGGGGCGCAGTTTCCACGGCTTTCACCTGCTGCAGGAATATTTCTGCTTTCGGGAAAAATACCAGTTCATCACCCTCGAGGGACTGAACAAAGTGGCCTGGCCTGGCAACTGCAGCGAGTTCGAGGTCGAAATTCACCTCGACCGCCTGCTCGATAAGGACTATCGGCTGAGCAGGGACAACTTTCGGCTCTTCTGCGCGCCGGCCATCAATCTGTTTTCCAGCACCAGCGAACCGATTGCCCTGACCCATCAGCGCACCGAATACCCCGTGATTGCCGACTCCTCTGCCCCCGACGGGGTTCAGAGCTACAGCGTCGACCAGGTGACCGGCATCAACGCAACCAGCGGCCGGCGGTCGGACTATGCACCGCTGCACGCCTTCAGGCACGGCGACGCAAAGGGCAGGTATTTTCAGGTCAGCCGCCGGGGAGACGAAGGGCTTCGCCCGACCACCAGCCTCGCAGTAGGCGGCCAGCTTGATTACGCCAGGGAGACCCTCTCCTGCCAGATTACCGCGACCAACGGCGATTACCCTCGTCGCTACCTGCAGGTCGCCAGCCTCCAGGTACCGGCGCCGGACCTGCCGTCTTACGTGCAGTTCAGCAACATCACCCGGCCCAGCCGACTGCTGCCGCCGTCGCGACGCAAGGACTACCGGCTGGCGCTGATCTCTCACCTTACAACCAATTACAGCAGCCTGACCTCGATCGATACCTTCAGGCAACTGCTGAGTCTCTACGACTGGAGCGATGCGCCCCAGAATCAAAGACGCATCGACGGTATCCGCGAGATCGAGGTGGCACCGGTAGACCGCATTAAACGGGGCGCGCTGCTGCGCGGGCTGGAAATCACCCTGACCCTGCACGAGGAAAACTACCTCTCCGAGGCCGACATTCACCTCTTCGGCACGGTATTGCATCATTTTCTGAGCATGTATGCCTCGGTGAACGCCTTTGTCCAGACACGTATCGTTCTTCACCCATCCAACAGGGAGCTGAAATGGGAACCGCTGCTCGGGGAAAATTTCCTGCTCTAATTCAGGATCTGCTGGAGAACGGCCCCAGCTACGATTTTTACCAGGGCATAGCCCTGATGGAGGTTTGTCAAGGAGCAACCGCTCCAGGCCCCGGCGGGGTTCAGGGAGCGCCGCGACTGCGCCCGGCACCGGAAATCAGTTTCCCGGCGGCAGACATCCGCCGTTGCCGTCTGGATGAGCGAGGCCGCATCGACTTCGAACTCAATTTCATGGGTCTCTACGGAGTGGATGCCCCCCTGCCCCACTTTTTTCTCGAAACGGTCGCCGAAGGGGACGACCCGGGGCAGGCCTTGCGTGCCTTTCTCGATGTGTTCAACCAGCGCCTTTACCAGCTGCTCTACCTGGCCTGGAAGAAGTTTCAGGCCTACGGTCCGGGAAAAGGCAACAGCCTCTATGACCGCTATTTGACGGCACTGGCAGGGATTGAAAACCCGGAAATCCAGAGGGAGAGCCTGGCCTACGCCGGCCTGCTCGGCAGCCGGGTGAAAAACAGCGAGGGCCTCTGCGGGCTGCTTGGCGATTTTTTGCAGATGCCCGTGAGAATCCGCCAGCATGTCCCAAGCTGGGTACAGCTGGACGACCAGCCCGCCCTCGGCAGCGAGGGCGCAGACGGCCTGGTGCTGGGCGAAAACAGCCTGCTCGGCGAGCGAGTCCTCGACGTCAGCCGCAAGATCCTCATAACCATCGGCCCGGTACCGATGGGCGAAGTGAGGGATCTGCTGCCCGGTGGCCTGCGGACTGCGGAACTGGGACAATTAATCCGCCAGTATCTCGATCTGACCATCGATTTCGACATCGATCTGCAGGCCACCCAGGAGCCGGGGCCCCCCGCCCGCCTCGGTTGCCAGGAGGTCATCCTCGGCTGGACTTCGGGGCTCGGTGAGATGGGGGAGACGACGAATCTCATTCATCTGCCGGGGAGCTGTTTTTGAAACAGTCTGGTAGGGTGTGTTAGCGAAGCGTAACGCACCAATGGGCCGGAGCGTTACGGCTGCCGCCTGACGCACCCTTGTATCCGTTCATGCTGAGCCTGTCGAAGCATCCGCGCACCAGGCCTTCGACAGGCTCAGGCCGAACGGGGGGGCCTGAGGGCAATCCAACCCAAAAGCATCTTCGTGGTGCAATCGATTTAAATTATAAATAGATTGGCAGAGACCATGGACAACAAGCACATCAAGACCCTTCTCGAACGACTCAACGAACACTGCATCAAGGCCCTTGAGAGCGGGGCGGCTTTTGCCGCCACCCGGGGCCACTACGAGGTGTGCATCGAGCACATGGCGCTCAAGCTGCTCGAGGAGGGCGGCGGCGACTTCGACCGCATCCTTCACCACTATAACATCGATATGGACCGCCTCTGGCAGGCCATGCTCGACAACCTCTCCCGGATGCGCTCCGGCAACCAGGGCAAGCCGGCCTTCTCGCTGCAGCTCTTCCAGTGGCTGGAAAAGGCCTGGATGGCCTGCTCGCTGCACTACGGCGAGTCGCAGATCCGCTCCGGAGCATTGCTCGAGGCCCTGGCCGAGATGGCCCCGCTGCTTGCCGGCAGCACCTTTGCCGCACTGGAAGACTTGCCTCTTGAGAGCCTGCGCCGCGATTTTCGCGGCCTGGTGGCCGGTTCGGTGGAAAACCCGGCCACTGCAGAGACGGCCCCCGGGTCAGGCTCCCCGGCTTCAACCCGGGCCAGGGGCAAAGCCGAGGGCTCGAGCCTGGAGAGTTTCACCATCGACATCACCGAGCGGGCCGCCTGCGGTGAGATCGACCCGGTGCTTGGGCGCAACAACGAGATCCGCCTGATCGTCGACATCCTGACCCGCAGGCGCAAGAACAACCCGATCATCGTCGGCGAGCCCGGGGTGGGCAAAACCGCGGTGGTCGAGGGCCTGGCGCTGCGCATCGCCGAAGGCAGCGTTCCCGAGGCCCTCAAGGGGGTGCGGCTGCTGACCCTCGACCTGGGTCTGCTGCAGGCCGGCGCCGGGGTCAAGGGCGAGTTCGAAAAACGCCTCAAAAACGTCATCGACGAGGTCAAGGCCTCGCCTGTCCCGATCATCCTCTTTATCGACGAGGCCCACACCCTGATCGGCGCCGGCGGCGAGGCCGGCCAGGGCGATGCCGCCAACCTGCTCAAACCAGCCCTGGCTAGAGGCGAGCTGCGCACCATCGCCGCCACCACCTGGAGCGAATACAAGCAGTATTTCGAGCGCGATGCGGCCCTCGAGCGGCGCTTTCAGCTGGTCAAGGTCGAAGAACCCTCGGAGCAGGGCGCCATCGTCATGCTCAGCGGCCTCAAGGACCTCTACCAGCAGCATCACGGCATCCTCATCACCGATGAGGCCATCGAAGCCGCGGTGCGCCTCTCAAGCCGCTACATCAACGGCCGCCAGTTGCCCGACAAGGCGATCGACCTGATCGACACCGCCGCAGCGCGCATCCGCATGGGCCAGGCGGCGGTCCCTGCGACCATCGAAACCGACCGGGAGCACATCGCCTACATCGAACGGCGCCGCAGCCACCTCGACGAGGAGCGCGAAAACGGCCTGCCCGTCGATGAGCGGCTGATCGCCAGCCTCGAACAGGAACTGGAGGAAACCCGCCAGCGCCTGGAGCAGGCCCAGCAGCAGTGGCAGCAGGAGACCGACCTGGTCGCCCGGATCCACCAGCAGCG